>JBHELH010000144.1:0-43307 GCA_046263215.1 Gemmatimonadaceae bacterium
CGAGGCCGAGGAAGGGGTCGGACGGCGCGACCGGCGCGGTCGGGCCGTCGGCGCAGCTCACGGCGCCGAACAGCACGGCGACGGAAAAAAGCGCGGCCCGCGCAAGCCGGGTTTCGCGGCTGCGGGCCGTCATGGTCGCTACAATCGCACCGGGTCCGGCGAGACGAATCGAATTCATAGGTTGACGCCCTCGCAGCCGCCACGTCTGCAGCGACGTGGCCGTGAGCTGAATAGCGCGTACACGAGCTCGTGGCGCGTCCGGCGCACCGGGATAGGGTGGTGCGGCGGTCACATCGGGGTGGGAATCGAGCCCGCGATGAAAGCTACGCGAACCCGGCCGCTGTACCGTGACTCAGGCCACTACGGGCCGCCCGGTGAAATTGACGGTGCGGCTTCTCTGCCCATTCGATCAAGCCAGTTTGGCCGGAACCGGGCTACTAGGCGGACGTTGATACCGAATGGCTTCGGCGGAGCCGTCGAGAACGGACTGCGTGCGCCGGCAGATGCACGGTCGTCACTCGACCACTACCCCCACGGGCTGAATGCCATTGTTGGCATAGCCGAGGCGGTTCCACGGTGGCTCATCCGGCTGTGTGTGACTGCTCGAGTCAGTGGCGCGCGCACGCAGGACGACGCGACCGGCGCCGACTCGTGTCGTGAGCTCCCAACGGCGCCACGCGTGGGGAAGCGGCTCGTCGAGCAACCGCGCCGCCTGCCAACCGTGTCCGACGTCGACGTCGACGCGCGTGACGCCGCCGTAGCCGGACCATGCGTAGCCGCGGACCGTGAGCTCGCCTTGCCGGACGACGTCGCCGCGCTCCGGCTCCGTGATGAGCGCACGGACTCGCATCTGTGTCACCGGCTCGTTCGGCCCCCCACCGCGTGCCGAGTCGATGACGTAGCGATCGGTCTGGAAGTGGCCGGTGAACGGCCGGTCGGTGGCGGTGATCTCGGTGAGCCACTTCACCGAGGCCATTGCGTACCAACCGGGAACGACCAGGCGCAGCGGAAAGCCATGATTGGCGGGAAGCGGCTCGCCGTTCATCGCGTAGGCGAGCAGCACGTCGGCATTCTGCGCCCATTCGATGGGAAGGCTTCGCTCGAAGCGCAGCGACTTGGACTCGCCGCCGGCGGGGCCGTGATCGAGGCCACGAAAGACGATCTCGCGACAGGCTGCCTGGACGCCAGCGCGATCCAACACCTCGACGAGCGGCACGCCAGTCCATTCGGCGGTGCCGACGGCCCCGAGTTGCCACTGTTCTCCGGCGACGTGCGGATCGAGCAGCGAGCGGCCATTGCCCGCGCACTCGAGCGTGACGATCACCGATCGTGACGGGAGCCGCCGCAGCTGGGCGAGGCTGAACGTGGGCCGGCGCCGAACGAGGCCGCCGACGGAGAGACTCCAGCTAGTGCCGTCCACCCGCGGGACGTCGAAGTGATTGCGGACATAGAACCGCGCGTTGGGCGTGATGACGCCGACCTGCGCCGCCAACGACATCTCGGCGTTGAAGGGCCTCTCGCTGCGGACGACGAGGTCGCCGTGTAGCACCGGTCAATCGTGTCGTTGAACTCGTACGCGTGCGCGCAGTTCTCGGACATGAAAGGTACATCGAGGAGGTCGTGTTTCGCCGCAATGCACCCCAAGAGCTGGTCGCGGCCGGCGTGGGGCTTCTCGCGCTCGGCGCGCCGATGTGGTATCTGGTGCTGGTGCGCTGAACACCCGCTAGGCCAGGGCAATGGCGTTCGTGGCCTTGGCGGTCAACCCCTCACAGATGGACGAACATTCGCCAGCCGAACTCGATCCGGCGATTCGGGCCTACTACGATCAGGCGCCCGAAGAGGCTCGCCTGGAGGTCGACGCGTTCCAGCTCGAGGCGCTCCGTACTCGGGAGCTGATCGAGCGACACGCGCCGCGACCTCCAGCCACGGTGCTCGACGTCGGTGGGGCGGCCGGTGCGTACGCGGCGTGGCTGGCGAGCGCGGGCTACACGGTGCACCTCGTGGATGCGGTACCGCGGCTCGTCGCCGAGGCGCGTCGACGCAGCGCCGCGCTTCCCCGTCCCATCGCCTCGTGCGAGGTCGGCGACGCCCGAGCTCTGTCGTTTCCGACGGCGTCTGCGGACATCGTTCTCCTTCTCGGCCCGCTGTACCACCTGACCACGTCAGGGGCTCGGGCGCAAGCGCTCGCCGAAGCGACGCGGGTTCTCAAGGCTGGTGGCCTGCTCTTCGCAGCCGCGATCTCGCGCTGGGCGTCCGCGCTGGACGGGTTGGCTCGCGATCTCTTTCAGGACCCGCGCTTTTCTGCCATCGTCGAGCAGGACCTGCGGGACGGTCAGCACCGGAACCCGACCGACCGCGTGGACTATTTCACCACGGCTTACTTCCACCACCCCGAAGAGCTTCGCGCCGAAGTGGTGCACGCAGGTCTCGTCATGGAGGGGCTCTACGGGCTCGAAGGTCCGGCCTGGATACTGCCCGATTTCGCCGAGCGGTGGGCAGACGCCCGCCGGAGGTCCGATGTTCTTCGCCTGGCCCGCGCATTCGAGGCAGAGCCCTCGGTCCTTGGCGTGAGCGCCCACCTACTCGCGGTCGCGCGAAAGCCGGGGGATAAGATGACGCGCTAGCGTTCAACAACGGCTTTACCCATTCATCCACGCGTGGCGAATCTGGAGGTTGCCCATGGCGATCATTGGCGCGCATGTGCTGCTCTACACGCCGGAGCCTGAGGCGCTCCGGGCAACGCTGCGTGACGTCTTCGGCTGGAAGCATGTCGACGCGGGTGGCGGGTGGCTCATCTTCGCGCTACCGCCCACCGAGCTTGGAGTGCATCCGGCCGAGGGCCCGACCCACGACTCGGGAGTCCGTCACCAATTCACGCTCATGTGCGACGACATCGGCGCCACGATTCGCGAGCTGCGGGCGAAGGGGATCGAGGTAGACGGCGAGCCCACGGATGAGGGCTTTGGCGTCACGGTCATGTTGAATCTGCCGGGCGGGGTCGAAGTGATGCTGTACGAGCCGCGCCATCCAGTCGCGATTCCCGCCGGTGCCCGCCCATGACGCAACCCGCCGCAGCAGCCGAGGTGTACGCGGGCTTCTGGATCCGCCTCTGGGCCGCGATCGTCGACTCCCTGCTCTGGGCTGTCTTCGCCGTGCCCGTGTTGTGGGCGGCCTACGGCCCCCAGGCTTTCCAGTCCGACAAGTTCATCGAGGGCCCGGTCGACTTCCTCGTCAGCAATGTCTTCCCCGCCGTGGCGACCATCCTCTTCTGGGTCTACAAAGAAGCGACTCCCGGCAAGATGGCGGTGCACGCGCGAGTCGTCGACGCGCGCACGGGCGGACATCCATCGACCGGACAATACATCGGCCGATACTTCGCCTACTTCCTCTCGCTCCTCCCCCTCGGCCTCGGCTTCCTGTGGGTCGCCTGGGACGGGCGCAAGCAGGGTTGGCACGACAAGCTCGCGGCCACGGTCGTCGTGCGACGCCGGCGGAACGCCTCGGAGCTCGCCACCTTCGAGACGTCTGCCTGACCGAAAGCGCTTCTGACGCGGTACTTGATGGTCGGCCCACCCAATCGTATTGGCGAAGCAGCGCACTCGGTTCAGCGCCTGTCCACCGCCAGCCCGACCTTCACGCCCCGTCCCTGAGTCCCGTCGCCGAACCTCGACCCGACCGGCGCCGCGATCAGCGACATGCGCAGTGGCCGGAATCTGCCGCTCGTCCGCTCCACGGCGCGGCCCGCGTCGTAGATGGTCCATCCCCAGTAGCCGAACCCCGCAACCATCATGAGGGCCGGGGCGCTCGACTCACCGCAGTTTTCAGCGCCGATGCAGTCCGAGGCGAGCATCAGGCCAGCGAGCATGAAGATCCCCGCCGTCGTGCCGAAGTGCGCGAGTCCGCGCAGCGGCTCTCCGGCGTAGACGTGCCCCGCGCCGGGGACGATCCCGATGACGCGAGCAACGGTCGGGCTCTTGCCGCCGGCGCTGGCCCGCACGGTGTCCTGCGCGCTGAGACTCGTCGCGGCGAGGGACAGGGCGAGCAGCGGAGTAAAGACGATCCGGAACATAGGCTCCCTCCTCGGCGGCTGCCTAGGTTACGCCGTGGAGGACCCGGCCGCCAGGCGAGGCGCGGGTGCATGCCTTGCGCCTGCCATGCGAAGAGCCGTTCGCGGTACATTGCAGCCATCGCCTCTCGTACGGCGGGCCGTCTCGCGAGCGACGTCACGCGTGGCGCGGCGGATCAATCGATGAGGGAGCTTGACCGATGCCAATCTCCTACGAGCTCACCCTTAAGTGCTGCTTCTGCGGCAAACCCGTCACCGACAAGCCGCGCGTTCTCACGCTGGAGCTCGACGACGGTGGTCAGCAGCGGCTGTTCGCGCACGCGACGTGCCTTCGTGAACATCTAAACGAGTCAGTGCCGCTCGGCGAGTCGGGAACGTTCGGCATCGACGTCCAGCACCACGTGCCGCGATGGACTCTGCGGCGCGTGGTCGGCATCTTCATCGTCGTGGTGCTGGTGCTCGCGATTCCCGCCGTCGTGCTGTTGTTCGTTAACGGTCAATGAAACGGGCTACGCGCCTCTCGATCATCTTCCTCGCTCTCGTCGGCTGCAGAGAGGCGCCGCGGCCGGGCACCTACGACCAGGTACTCACGGAGGGGAGCCCGGCGGCGAGATCCGGCTACAAGAGCACGCTGGTCATCGAGCCGGATAATCGCTTCAGGTACCAGATGCCGGTGATGTCGATCAGCGGCGAGTACCGGAGAAGCGGCGACAGCCTCTACTTCGAGACCGGCTCGGCCGACGTGCGCATGGTCGCGCTGCGAGGGCGAATGGTCCGCGATACGCTGGTGCTCGAGCAGCCGCAAATGGGCATGCTGCGCGGAATGATCGGACCGGACCTGGCCGTCCAGCGATTCGTCCGCCGCCGCTAGCACGCAGGCGCTGGTCTCTTACCCAATGTTCGGCCTCTTCAGCGGCCGCCGGCGTGCGCGGCTTCGAGCGGCTCCCTTCCCGCCGGCCTGGCGGGCGATCCTGTCCGCGAACGTTCCGCTCTACAATCACCTGACGCCCGACCTCCGGCGCGAGCTCGAGGGTCACGTGCAGGTGCTGCTCGCCGAGAAGCACTTCGAGGGCTGCGGCGGCCTGACGCTCACCGACGAGATTCGCGTCACGATCGCCGCACACGCCGCGCTGCTCATGCTGCGGCGAGAGCCGCATTACTACCCGGATCTCGTATCGATTCTCGTGTACCCGAGCACCTACCTCGTGCCGACCGAGGAGCGGCACGGCGGGATCGTGACAGAGGGCGAGGAAGAGCGACTCGGCGAGTCGTGGCGGCGCGGCGTCGTCGTGCTGGCGTGGGACGAGGCGCGCGCCGGAGCGCGGAGCGCGCAGGACGGCGACAACGTGATCCTCCACGAGTTCGCGCACCAGCTCGACACGGAGGACGGTCGCGCCGACGGCGTGCCGCTTCTCGACCGCGGGAGCGACTACGTGACGTGGGCGCGCGCGCTGGCGCCCGAGTACGAGCGGCTCCGCGAGCGGCCATTCGAAAGCATCCTCGACACCTACGGAGCCGAGGACCCGGCCGAGTTCTTCGCCGTCTCGACGGAGGCGTTCTTCGAGAGGCCGCACGAGCTGCGCGACCGGCACCCGGAGCTCTACACGGAACTCAGTCGGTTCTATCGACTCGACCTGGCGGAGATGGTGCCCGGGCCGGCGACCTAAGTCGCCGGGCGTTGCCCGCACTGAGTGGGGCAGCCGTCAGGTCCCCGCCTCGGGCCTCACCGCCTCCTTCAGCTCCTCGTCGCGGCCGTAGACGTCGCTCGCGAAGTACAGCTCCCCGTCACGCGTGTACACGGTGAAGTACACGATGTACACCGGGATCTTCTGCGGCACCCTGATGCCGCGATTGTCCCGCTCCCCGTGCATCATCTCCTGCACCTTCTCGGGCGGCCAGCCGAGCACCCACTCGGCCATCTCGGCCGGCTTCTCGATGCGGATACAGCCGTGGCTCGCCGCGCGGTCGGCGCGCTGGAAGAGCGACTTCGCCGGCGTGTCGTGCAGGTAGATGTTGAAGTTGTTCGGGAAGAGAAACTTCACGAGGCCGAGCGAGTTCTTCTCGCCGGGTCGTTGCCGGATGCGACGCACGCCCTTGTCGCTCCAGTACTCCATGTCGTTGCGCGCGAGGTAGCCGGGGTCGCTCGCGAGCTTCGGCTCGATCTCCTTCTTCTGGATATCCGGCGTGACGTTCCAGTACGGGCGGAAGACGACGGTCTCCATCGAGTCGCTGAAGACGGGCGTCACCTTCCCCTCGAACTCCTCACCGACGACGACCTTCATCTCCAGCGCCTTCTCGCCGCCACTGTCGTACGCGGTGAGGGTGAAGGCGGGGACGTTGACGTAGACGTAGCGCCTGCCGAGGTAGCTCGGCAGCCACCGGTGCCGCTCGAGGTTCGCGGCGACCTGCTGCGCACGATCGGCGGCGCTGACGTTCAACGCGGCGATTGTCGCGTCGTTGAGGCGCCCGCTCGGCTCGAGTCCGTGGCGTCGCTGGAGCTCGCGAACGAGCTCACTTATGTGGTCGTCGTCCGCCGGGTTTCTCATGTGACGTCTCGTGAGGAAGCCCGCGTCGGCGGTCGAGTCGACCGCCCGGGCCGCCTCGTCGACGTCGAACTCGAACTCCGCGGCGAGGCGCGCGTGGAGCGCCGCTGCGGTGGCCGAGTCGCGCTTTTGCTCGATGATCGGCCATCCGCCGGCCGCGGCGACGCGGCGGTACCGCGCGTACGCGGTCTTGAGCGCCTCGTACTCCGGACCTTGAGGCACCATCGCGGCGAGCGACGCTTTCATGTCAGCCAGCTCGAGGCCGCGAACGACCGCGCTGTCCAGGTCGGCCGGCGTCGTCTGGATGTACCAGGCCTGCGAGACGGTTTTTGGATCGACCTGCCCGAACACCATGTCCGCCACGTAGGCGACGTACGCGGACGTGAGCAGGACGTCCGCCGTAGCGAGGCTCCCCGCGGTAGCGGTGTCCGTCAGCCGCTTCGCGTCGACGACCCGCTCGATGTCGCCGATCGGGTACGCGGCCGTGTCGAGCCCGTGCTCGGGCGCCTCGCGGATCGCGTCGAGTAGTGCCGTCGCGCGGTCCTGCACGCCGTCCGGCTCGAGCCAGAGCGGCGAGTCGCCGAAGCGCTGGTACGCCATGCGCACGCGCTGCCACCGACTCGGCGTGACCCACGCCGGCCGGTCCTCGCTGCCGATGCGTGCGGCGATCGCGGCGCGAAGCTCCGCTGCAGGGACGTTGAACACGCGCTCGACGCTCTGCGGCGAGTACTTCCGGTCGCGGCAGCCTGTCCACAGGACCAGGGCGACGACGAGGGCTGCGTATAGGATACGAAGGGACATGGGGATAGGCGACTCGATACAGGGTCTACACCGTTCTATGTGGCAAGTCGCGAACCGCCGTGCGGGGCACCGGGTGCGGTATAGACCGGAGCGACTCAGACGTCGGCATGTAGCGCTCCCACCCATGCGAGGGCATTCTTAGGGCCGTGTTCGCGATCAACCATGCGGCGTGCCGACGACCTCGTGACCGCGCCAGGCGGCAAAGACTAACGATGAGACGCCTCGCAGCCCCGCTCCTCCTCGCGCTCTCGGTCACGAGCTGCCGCCACCTCGCGCCTCAGCCCGATCCGCTCGAGAGCTTCGCGCGCACCGCCGATTCCGTTCGCGTTGCTCTCCGGATCCCGGGACTGTCGATCGCCGTGGTTCGCGACGGAAAGGTCGTCCTCGCGCGCGGGCTCGGGCTGGCCGACGTCGAAGCCGGGGTGCCCGCGATGCCCGAGACGCTCTACCCGATCGGATCGATCACGAAGACGTTCACGGCGACATTGATGCTGCAGCTCGCCGAGGAGGGCCGCCTCGATCTCGATCACGACGTCGCGCGCTTCGTCGACTGGGAGGTCGCCCCCGACGTGCGCATCCGGCACGTGCTGTCGCATACGTCGGAGGGGGTACCAGGAACTCGCTTCTCCTACAGCTCGCGCTTCAACTGGCTCGACAACGTCGTCGAGGCGGCAACGAAGGGGAGCTTCCGCGCGCTCCTGGTCGAGCGCGTACTCGCGCGTGCCGCGCTCTCCCGGACGCTCCCCGGTGAGGCTCGGGACGACTACGCCGAGAGCCTCAGCGGGCTGGCGAGGCCGTATCGCATCGACGCGAGCGACGCCGTCGTCCGCTCGAAGTACCCGCCGATGGCCCTGCATTCGTCGTCGGGATTGTCGTCGACGGTCGTGGATCTCGCACGCTACAGCATTGCGCTCGATGAGGGGCGGCTCCTGTCGTCGGCCGCGCTCGCCAAGGCGTTCTCGCCAACCTCGTCGCCGGCTGGAGAGCCGTTCCCGTACGGGTTGGGTTGGTTCGCGGAGCTCGTCGGCGGCGAGCGCGTGGTCTGGCACGGTAGCTGGTGGCCGGACGCGTACTCCGGCGTGCTGGTGAAAGTGCCGGCGCGACGCTTGGCGTTGGCGCTCCTCGCGAACAGTGACGCGCTCTCGTCGCCGCACGGCGGCGCATCCACCATACTGCTCTACCCGATCGCCAACGCGTTCCTGCGGGCGTTCGGAGTCGGTGGGCAAGAGCTCCGTGGCACGAGCCTCGTCGCGGCAGCACTCACCGCCGCGGCGCGCAAGGACCGTCCGAAAGCCGACTCCCTACTTCGCGAGGCGCTCGACTGCTGCGCCGCGGACCTCGCGTCGATCGGCGACGACGATCGCCTCCGAATCTTCACGGAGAGCGATGACCCGCGCGTGCGTGCGATCGGCTACGAGGCCGGCCGCCGCCTTGTCGGCTCATTCCCCGACGATCTCGGCATCCGATTCAACCTCGGCATGGCCTACGGCAGTGTTCGTCCGACGCTTCGCATCAATGGCCCCGAGGCGGACGACGCGACGCGGCTCTTCAGCAGCATCCTCGAGAGCGGCCATGCGATGCCGAGGTGGATGGAGGCGTGGAGCAGCTACCTCGTCGCCGAGCGCATCGCGGAGCGGGAGCCCACGCGCGCGAAAGTGCTCGCCGAGCGCGCGCGTGCGACCGGCGTCGATACGGACGGGCTGCGCGGGCGGGTCGCCGAGTTGTTGCGCCGACTGCCGTAGGGCGTGCCGATCGGGCGGATACGCCCAGCTAGCGCTCGGTGCTGCCCCCTTCGCTTGCGGTCTTCTCCCGATCCTCCTCGATCAGCTTTTCGATCCGGACACCGCGTTGACCGGCTTGCGGGCCGGTATCCTCGATCGCGCCGCCGAGGCGTACGTCGTCGCGAACGAACTCGGTGCCACCCGGCTCGGTTTGAAGGTCGTCGACGTCCGCCTGCTTCACCTTGAATTTGCCGGAGCGATCTCGCCCGTTGTGCGGCTTGTTGCGATCCGACATCTGCCGAGCTCCTTTGCTGCTGAGTTTGGAAACCGCTGAACCGTGATTAGTCGAGTGGAGGTGCAAAGACTACACCCGCGGTACGCTCGCTCCGTGGCAATGTGGGGCCGCGGGGATTGGGACTAGTGGAGGCCAACGACAAGGTGAGCGGCGCCGACCGCCCTGAGCTCGTCCGCTCACTGGGCCGCTGGAGCATCGCGGCCCTCGTGCTCAACGGCATCATCGGGTCCGGCGTCTTCGTGCTCCCGGGTACGCTCGGCGGGAGCCTGGGTTGGCTCAGCCTCGTCGCGTGGGCGATCGCCGCCGGGCTCACGGCGGCGATGATCTTCTGCTTCGCCGAGGTCGCGTCGAGGTTTTCCAGCTCCGGCGGGGCGTACCTGTTCACGCAGGTCGCGTTCGGGCCTTTCGTCGGCCTACTGGTGGGATGGCTGAGCTACTTCGTCCGCGCCATCTCGGCGGCGGTCCAGGCGAACCTCTTCTCCACGTACCTCGTCGAGTTTCTGCCGTGGGCGGGGACGAGAGCTGGCGGCGTGGTCGTGACGACGCTGTTCATCGGCGTCCTCGCGGCGATCAACGTTCGGAGCGTCGTGTCCGGGGCGCGCGTCAGCAACGTGTTCGCGCTCGTGAAGATCGCGCCGCTGTTGACGTTCGGCGTGCTCGGTGTGCTGTGGATCGCCATGGGGAAGACCGGCGTCGCTCCCGTGGCCACGGACGTGACAGTCGGCGGCTGGCTTCAGGCGCTCCTGTTGTTGATGTTCGCCTACGGCGGCTTCGAGGCCGCGGTGATGCCACTCGCGGAAGCGAAAGACCCGCGGCGGGACGCACCGTTCGCGTTGCTTGTCGGACTCGCGCTCGTGACGACGGTCTACCTGGCCGCGCAGCTCACCGTGCTGGCGACCCTCCCCGATCCCGACGCGACCAATCGACCGCTCGCCGCCTCGGCTCGCGTGATGCTCGGCGCCGGCGGCGCGGCGGTCATCACCGTCGCCGCGCTGATCTCCGTCTACGGTTGGCTGGCGACCAACATGCTGGCCGTGCCGCGACTCGGCATGGCAATGGCGGAGCGCGGCGACTTCCCGGGGTTCCTCGCGCGCGTGCATCCAACCTTCCGGACGCCATGGATCTCGATCATCGTGTTCGCCGGCGTGTCCTGGATTCTGGCGAACCAGGCCGGGCTCCTCCAGAACTTGAGTCTCTCGGCCGTGTCGAGGCTCTTCATCTACGGTCTGGTGTGTGCTGCGCTTCCGGTGTTGCGCAGGAAGGACGCGCGGGCATCGGGCGGGGTCGGTCCGGCTCTCTTCCGAGCGCCGATCGGTACCGGCCTGGCCGTGATCGGCGTTGCGGCGTCGATCGTCCTCGTGACGAGGATGAGCGTGCGGGAGGGTGTGACGATGGCCGTCCTCATGGCGGCGGCGAGTGCGCAGTGGCTCGTGCTCCGTCGACGGCGCAGGCGCCCCGCTTGATCCCTGCGCCGGCCCGGCTTCAAGTTTCAGCGCTGGGTTTGGGAGAAGCGCATCGCTCTCTTTCCGATCGCCACCCTCTACCTCGGCGGGCCGCGATGATCCGCAAGCTCAAGGATGGGCGGTATCGACTCTACTCTCGCAAGAAGAATCCGAAGACCGGGAAACGCCGCAACCTCGGCACGTTCAAGACGCGAGCGGCGGCGCAGCAGCACGAGCGCGCGGTCCAGTTCTTCAAGCGCGGCGGGTGACAAGGCTCCTGTTCACGTCGTTGTGTTCCCTGCTCGTCAATCGGCCCTCAACGCCGGAGGCTCGTCGTGGCCACCTTCATCATGCTGAGCACCCTCACTGACGAGGGCGCGAAGACGCTCAAGTCCAACCCGGAGCGCATCAGGGAGGTCAACAAGGAGCTCGCTGCGCTTGGCGCGACCGTGAGGACGCAATACGCCGTTCTCGGGCCCTACGACTTCGTGAGCGTCGTCGAAGCGCGGGATCAGGCGACGATCGCCCGCGTCTCGGCCGAGCTGGCGTCACGAGGCAGCATCAAGCTGATGACGCTGACGGCGATTCCCATCGACGACTTCATCGGGTCGCTGAAGTAGCTCGGCGTCGCCGCACCGCCCTCACTCCACCCGCACCCCGAGCCGTACGGTGCGCGGCGGGACGCGTAACCGCGTCGCGCCGAGGCGCGAGGTCGGATCGGCGATCACCTGGTCGTCGATCGCGGTCTTGACGCTGACGATGGCGTTCGAGCCGAGGACGTTGAATACGTCCGCGGCAACGACGAGCCGCGCGCGGCCCGGCGCGCGCCACTCGAGGTGCGCGTCGAGGTTCGTGCGGCTGGCGTAGCTGCGCGAGCCACGCGGCTCCACGAACACGGTCTGGCCGAGGATCTGGCGAAAGATGTAGTCGCTCGGCAGGTCGGCGCCGGTGGCGTCGATGTACCGGTAGTGACCCGCGATCCGGAAGGTCGGCGTCGTCCGCTCGCCGAGGACGTGTGTAAGGAAGATGCCGCCGTGGAGGGCGTGCGGCAGCCGCGCGGTCAGCCAGAGCTTCCCCTCGAACTCCGTTGCGTCGGGGAGCGCGCCGTAGAAGTTGATCGCCTCGTTCGGCCGCACGAACGGTCCCGCCGAGAACCGGGTGCCCGCGGTACCGTGGCCGGTCACGCCGGCGACGTTCCCACGCAGGCGGGCCGCGGTGAGCGAGCCGTCGGCACGCCACGACGCGTGGTCCGCGCGTAGCCAGAGTGTGAGCTGGTCGTAGCGTCGGCGAGCCTCGGGGATCGCGGCGAGGACGACGTCCGGCTGATAGAAGAGACCCTCGATCTCCGCGAACGTGAACCCGGCAATGCGTCCGGACCCAGGCCCCATGGGCGCGAGGTCGATCAGCGCCGCCTTGAGATCGCCGTTGGAGACGTAGACCTCGGGCAACACGAGCTCACGGCCGTTCGCGTCGAGGATGCGACCGAAGCCGAGTCGATGCTCGACCTTGACGTTGCGGATGACCGAGTAATTCCGCGCGCGGTTACGGTCGACGAGCCCGACGATGTCACCGTTGCGCCGGTGTGTGTAGAGGAGCGCGACCTTCCACCCAGGACCGAGGGTCTTCTCGACGCCGAGCACCGTCTGGTCGACGTACGGTTGCCGGTATCCCTCGACGCGTCCCGACTCGTCGAGAATCTCCTCGTCGTAGAAGGGCGAAAACCCTCCGGGACCCGTGAGAGCGTCGCGCTGCTCGGGCGTGAACGTCGTTCGGGCGTGGGTCAGTGGCGGGGCCGCATAATAGAAGCGGTGGTTCGTGTAGACGCCTGCGCCCTCGGCCCGATCGAAAAAGAGGGTGAACATCCCCTGGTGGTAGCGGCCCCAGTGGGCCTTGAGCGCGAGGGTACTTCGCCCGGTCACGTCCCACACGGCGCCGATGCGGGGATCGATCGCGTCGTCGTGCACGGCGCGGAAGCGTGGCGGGCAGCCACCAGTCGCGCTCCCGGAGGTGACGCACGCCGGGGTGAGCCAGCCGGCCCACCGCCCGTAGCGCAGACCGGGGGTGACGGTCAGGCGCGTCCCGATCGTGACGTAGTCCTGGATGAACGCGGCGCCGCTCGCCACGTCGCTGTCGAGACGCATCTCGCCGCCCCAGTCGCTGCCCGTCGCCTGCCACGTAGCGGTGTTGGCAGGATCGAACGTGCCGGTGATGCTCGAGGTGTAGGGGCGCCAGGTAACGCCGCCGTTGCGCGTCCGCGACTCGCGCCACGAGCCGCGACCCAATTCGGCGCCGAGCACCAGCTGGTGGTCGGCGCCGAGTACGTGGCGCCAACCGCGCCAGGTGACGTTGCCGCCGATGCTCGACGGCTCGAGACGTTCGTCGAAGGCCGCGTTCTGGTAGACGGGTTGCCGTCCGAGCTGGAGGATCTGGACGGCCGGCACGCTCGGGCCCGCGTAGCCGCGCCGTGATTCGTGGCCCGTGAATCCCGCGATGCGCACGTCGAGCGTCGCGCGCGCACTGCGCGCTCTCGTCCACGCCGCCTCGTAGAACGTCGCCGGCGCCGACACGCGCCGCGTCGCGGCATCATCGTCGATACCGTTGACGCCGTGATGCTCTACCCGAGCGCCGCTGCGTCCCGCCAGAACGTCGACGCGATCGCCGGCCGCGGGGAGCCAGGTCAGCTTGACGAGGCCGCGGCCGGTGCGGTGCTCCTCCTGAACGCTCTGGAAATCGCGCGGCGCCGGCGTCGCGAGGCTCGGCGCTCGGACGTCGCGATCGACGAGCTGCCCGGCGGCGAAATAGAAGAGCCGATCGCAGGCGAGCGGGCCAAGTACCTCGCCGTTGATCTCGCGGCGGCCGGCCTGCTCCGAGCCTTCCTCGTTGAGGTCGAGGTTCGTCGCGGTGAGACGCGGCGACTCGTAGCTCACGCGCAGCGCCGCGCGCCGAACGTTCGACCCCGAGCGGGTAATCGCGTTGATGCTTCCGCCCTGGAAGTTGCCGTGCTCCGCGCCGGCGGCGAGCCCGCGGACCTCGAGCGCCTCGATCCAGTCGACGCTGAGCAGCAGGAAGTCGCCGCCCGATCCGGGGTGGTTGATCGAGACGCCGTCGAGCTTGTAGTTGTTCGCCGCCGTGGAGGCAGCTCCCCAGAGTGCGTCGCGGTGTGAGCCGGGAACGAGTGCGACGAGACTCGACGCGTTGCGGCCGGTCGGCAGGAGCGAGGCGGCGGTGCGATCGAAGTGAGCCGGCAGCTCGGGCGTTCCCACGTCGACGGCGGCCGGCGACGTTACGACGACGACGGTCGAGAGCTGCCGTGGCGCTTGCGTGAGCGTGACGCGTACGCTGCGCGTCTCTCCGACGGCAAGCCGCAGCGCCGGAAGCTCCGCCGAACGGTAGCCGAGCCGGCGGACGGTGACGCGATAGACGCCTGCGGTGAGCGGACCGACCCGGAAGGCTCCGGCGCTATCGGTGAGGCTCTCGCCGCTCGGCGCTGCTCCGTCGGTGCGCGCGACGGTGACGCTCGCGGCGCCGATCGGGCGTCCGTCCTCGGTGAGGACGACACCGGTGAGCGCGCTTCTGCCCGTCGTCTGTGCGCGCGTCGACGAGGGCACCGCCGCGAGGCAGAGAACGAGGCAGAGGAAAGAGACGCCGTTGGCGGCGCGTGCTGGCATACAGATCATGGAACGAAGCTGGCCTTCCAAGTTTGGCCCGGGACACTGCCGCCGCCAGGCTGGACGAGCGCTCGGGGGGGCGACAGCTTACGGGCCGCGTTCCCAGTCCGCGAGCGGCTCGCGAAGCGAGGATCGATGACTACAGCGCTCGGAAGGTTCGACACCGCCCTTCTCCTGGCGTTGCTCGTGACAGCGGCGCCCCTGAGCGCTCAAGGAACCGCTGTCTCCGGCATCGCCTTCGTCGACGCGAATGGCAACGGCGTCCGCGATGCGAGCGAGGCCGGCCTTGCCAGGGTCGCCGTGTCGAACCAGGACGTCGTCGTCACGACCGATGCGTCAGGCGCGTTCCGGCTCCCACGCGGCGGCTACGGCATCGTCTTCGTCTCCGTGCCCGACGGCTACCGCGCGGTCGGTCCGTTCTGGCGCAGCGTTGGCGACTCCGCGGCCACCCTCTCGTTCCCGCTCGCCCCGGTCACCCGCGGCCACGAGTTCGCCTTCGTCCATGCGTCGGATACGCACATCTCGCCGGCCAGCGTCGGGCGCACGCGGCGACTGCGCGTGCTCGTCGATTCGCTCGCTCCGGCCTTCGTGCTCATCACCGGTGACCTCGTGCGGGACGCGCTGCGCGTCGCCGAGGCAGAGGCGACCGGCTATTACGACCTCTTCACGCGCGAGATCGCCGCGTTCCGCACGCCGGTGTGGACCGTTCCCGGCAACCACGAGATCTTCGGCATCGAGCGCCACGTATCCCTCGTCAGCCCGACGCACCCGCTGTACGGCCGGCGCATGTACCGCCGGTATCTCGGTCCCGATTACTACTCGTTCACCTACGGCGGCGTGCATTTCGTCGGGCTGAACACGGTCGACATCGACGACCTCTGGTACTACGGTCACGTCGACAGCGTTCAGCTCGCGTGGCTCGAGCGCGACCTCGCGCTGGTACCGCCGGATATGCCGGTCGTCACGTTCGACCACATCCCGTTCGTCTCGACGCTCGAAGGTCTCGGCGGCTACAGGGACAAGCCGCCGGCACCGACCCTGATCACGGTGAAGGGACGAACCGTGTTCCGGCACACGGTGTCGAACGCGGCCGAGGTGCTCGCCGTGCTGCGGACGCGGCGGCATGTCCTCGCGCTCGGCGGGCATATGCACGCCGGCGAGCGGTTGGAGTACATGATCGAGGGCCTGCGGACGCGCTTCCACCAGAGCGCAGCGGTCGTCGGGCCGTCGGAGGCGGCCGGGCTGCGGTTCCCGTCGGGGATCACTATCTACACAGTGCGCGGCGGGGAGATCGACGGCGGGCGGTTCGTGCCGTTGGAGAGTACGGAGAGAGGCACACCATGACCGTTGGCGGATCTGCTTGTGACGTGAACGGCACATGCGCCTGACGCAGTGTCCGATCGCCTACGTCCTCGCGTTCTGCGTGTCCTGCCTCCCGTCCGTCGCAACGGGCCAGGCCGCCGCTATCCCGCGCGACCTGCGCCGCTGGGGGGTCGCTCTCTACCTCGGCTCCAGCGTCGGCGGTCCGGCGAGCGACTTGGAATCCGCAATGACCGCCGGCGGCTACACGGAGCCGTTCGGGGGGTGTGACCCGTTCTTCGGTTGCGTTCCACAGTCGCCGAGCCCGTCCTCTTACTCGCATGCCAATCCGTGGCTGCTGAGCATCCGCTATCGCGCACGCGGCCCCTTCGGCGTCGAGCTACTACTGGGCCAGGCATCAGCCGGAACGACGAGCGGCAGACGGTCGGGCGAGACGCTGGACATCGAATACGGCGGGAGCGTCGCCGCGCCGCTGGCGTCCGTAGGGACGCCGTATCTCCGTGTGGGGGTCGGCCCGGCGCTGCTGCGTAGTCGCTGGGACTACCGCGACTCTAACGACGGGAGTAAGGACCGGGTGACGACTCGCGCGTTCGGCTGGATCGGCAACGCGGCATTCGCCGTGCCCCTCTGGTCGAGCTTCGAGGTCAGCGTGATCGGCCAGTACCGCGGCTTCGGCGCCACGAGGGTGGGTCCGTCCCCGAGTGGCGCGCCGACGCTCGCCGCAGCCACCGTGCGCAGCGCACACTTCTACGCCGCGGGTGGGCTGGGGATGACATTCTAGCGAGCGACGGAGCCTGGGGTGCACATGCTCGCGAAGCGCACCGGTACCTTCGTGACAGTGCAGCGTGGCACACGACGTCACGTGATCAGGCCGTGAGGCTGTCGGCGCGCAGCGCTGTCGTGCCGCGAGGGTAGCCGTTCGCGCTGTCTGATCGTCTAGCTAGACCCGGCCGCGCACTGGCGCGGCGTGTCTACCGACGGGGTAACTCCCTCCACTGTTCGGGAGCTTCTTCATGGTCAAGCTTGCCACGGTGCTTCTTCTCCTCGGCGGGTCCACGTTGACTGCGTGCGGAACGGAAGGGACGGGCGGCCGGACTCGTCCCGCGAGCGACCCGCCAGCCGCCGCCACCGAGGCTCGGGCGCAGGGCTTCGACGCCACGGAGGTCCCCGCCGAGCTTCGACACCTCGTGCCGCTGGCCGAGCGGTGGGGGATCGGTGATGACGTCGAGCGGAAGGCGAAGGTCGACGGCGCGAGCGCGGCCGAGCGCGACGAGCTTCGGGCCGCGGTCGAGCCGCACCATGCGAAGATCACGGCGTGGCTCAACTCCTTCACAGGGGGGCACCTCTCGGACGCGGCCGGGGCGTTCATGTACATGCAGCTCGCCCTCGAGGAGATGCAGGCCGGCACCGCCCGGTAGGCCCTGATGGGCCTCTACTGGTGGCTCCACGGTCAGCTCGCGAGGCGGTGGCCGGGCAGTCGCCGCCGTCGGGCTGAACGCTGGGCAGCCGGCATTCGAGTGCACGTCGACGACACCGGCGCCCGGTGGGAAGTCGACTCGCCGCAGGCAGAGTTCGCCGAGTCGGGCGCCACCATGTGGACCGAGCTCGCCGGCGTCGCCGAGAGCGCGGACAACGGCACATTTCCCGACGGTCTCCTCGTGCTCCGCCGCGGCGGGATCGAGGTGGACTTCCTGCCGCTGGAGGCCAAGGGAGCCCGCGCGCTCCTCGACGCGGCGCGTCGACGCGGTCTCGTGCGGCCGCTCGACGAGCTGATCGCCGAGCGAAGAGCGAACGAGTGTGCGCTCTCGAGTGACGTGACGATCCGAGTCGCCGCGCCCGAGGAATACGACCGAGCGCGCGCGGCGTACGCCGCGTGGGGGTACGACGGCGGTGTCTCGCCGAACGATGTGGTGTACGTCGCCGAGCGCGGGACAGAGCTGACCGGCGTGGTCCGGCGGACGCGCGAGCACGGAGTAACGATGCTCCGCGGCATGCAGGTCGCGCCGAAGTGGCGGCGGCGGCGGATCGGCACCAGGCTCCTGCGTGCCTTCGTCGCCGACTTGCGTTCGGAGGAGTGCTACTGCGTGCCGTACACGCACCTGATCACGTTCTATGGGGCGGCTGGCTTCGGTGTGGCGCGCGAGGAAGGTGCCCCGTCGTTCCTCCGCGACCGACTCGCGGACTATCGCGCGCGTGGACTGGACGTCCTACTGATGCGCCGGCCTGCCAGGGCAACGATGTACGGCCTCGAGTGACGACGAGGCGACATCGCGTAGATTGCAGCGTATCGTCCGTTGCGCAGCCGGGACGGATCGGTGGCGGGCGCGACGTGCGACTGATTGTGCGAGGACCGGGCGGATGATGACCTATGCCGAAGCGCGCGACGCGCTCGTGACCCACCTGCGCCAGGACGCCGAGGCGCACGAGGCGGAGAATTACGACGCGATCGGCCGGCGGTTCGACGCGATCGAGTACCGGTTTCCGCGGGGCACGGACCCGGAGCTCGGCCGGCTGCACATCGCGCTCGCGTTCTGGGATGGGTGGGTGCACGCGCGGAATCATGGGTGGCCACCGGGGCCGATCGGGATCGCCGAGTGGCCGCAGCTGGCTCGCGCCGTCGCGGCCGACTTGCAGGCCGACCGCGACCTCGCCACCGCCGACGTCCTCACGCACTTCGACCTCGTCGCCCACCCGCACCTCAACGAGCGCGTGCAGATCCTCGCCGCGCGCTTGCGCGGGCGGGACGGGCCGTAAGGGGAGACGGCACGATGACCGAGACGGTTCGCCCGCGTGACGAGCTGCCGGCCGAGACGAAGCGCTATCTCGCGCACCGCTTGGACGGCGCACGTGACCTGTACCTCCTGGCGCTGGCGCTGGGCGAGCGACACGACGGCGTCCCGCATTTCGGGCGGATGATCCGCGAGGCGCGCATCCATTTCGTGGCGGTCATCGAGGAAGCGCGGATCGCCGGCCTCGACACGAACGCGATCGCGGCGATGCTCGGTAAGTCGACGTCCGAGCTGGGCGACGGCTTCCGGCCCGACCTCCGGGCGCGCGTGGAGCAGCTCCTGACCGAGGCCGCGAGCAACCGGGCGAAGCGTCGCGAGACCCGCTGACGAGTGAGACAGCGGCTCGCTTACCTGGCGGCCGTACTCGGTCTCGCTGCGATCTATCTTGTCGCCGCGCGGCTCGGCCTCAGGCTGGACGCCGTCGCCGGATTCGCGACCCTCGTCTGGCCGGCGACGGGGATCTCGCTCGCCGCGCTCGTGAGGTTCGGGTATCGACTCTGGCCCGGCGTCTTCGTCGGTGCGCTCCTCGCCAATTTGTTGACCGGCGCCCCTCTCCTCGTGGCCGCTGGGATCGGTGTCGGCAACACGCTGGAAGCGATCGTCGGCACCTACGCGCTCACCCGGATACCGGGATTCCGCCCTCGGCTCGACCGTCTGCAGGACGCCATCGGCCTCATCATGCTCGCAGCGGTTTTGAGCACGATGGTGAGCGCCACCATCGGGGTCTCGAGTCTGTACGCCGGTGGCATCGTGTCGCTCGCACAGGCGTGGAAGGCCTGGCGGGCGTGGTGGCTCGGAGACCTCATCGCCGATCTGGTTGTCGCGCCGGTGCTCCTCGTCTGGACGACGGCCCGCGGCATCCGGCCGCCGCGGCGGTTGCTCGAAGCCGCGGCACTGGTCGTATCCGTGTTGGTCGTCAACGTTTTCATCTTTGGCGGCTCGGCGGCGAGCGATACCGCAGCCTTTGGCCAAGCGTACCTCGTCTTTCCGCCGCTCATCTGGGCGGCGCTCCGATTCGGGCAACGCGGGGCAGTTGCGACGACGTTCCTCACGTCGCTCATCGCGGTGTGGGGCACAGTGCTCGGACATGGCCCGTTCGCTCGGCCGGTGCTGCACGAGAGCCTGTTCGCGCTGCAGACCTTCATGGCGATCACCGCCGCGACGTTTCTCGTCCTCGGAGCTTCGATCGCGGAGCGACGCCGCGCGGTGGAGAGACTGCGCCGCGCCCATGAGGAGGTCGCCGAGGCCAACCGCGCGAAATCGGAGTTCCTCGCCGTCATGAGTCACGAGCTGCGGACGCCGTTGAACGCGATCGCCGGCTACGTCGAGCTCATGTCGCTGGAGCTGGAGGATCCGATCACGCCGGCACAGCGAACGTACTTGTCGCGGATTCAGACGAACCAGCGGCATCTGGCCTCGATGATCGAGGACGTGCTGAGCTTCGCGAAGGTCGAGGCCGGCCGGCTGTCACTTGCGACGCAAACAGTCCGTGTCTGCGAGACGCTCGGATCGCTCGAATCGCTGATCGACCTGGAGCTACGGAGGAGGGAACTCTCGTTCGCGTGCGATCCGACTGATCCGTCACTCAAGGTGCGCGCCGATCCGGAGAAGCTCAGGCAGGTTCTCGTGAACCTCCTCGGTAACTCGATGAAGTTC
Source organism: Gemmatimonadaceae bacterium (assembly GCA_046263215.1). Classification (GTDB taxonomy): domain Bacteria; phylum Gemmatimonadota; class Gemmatimonadetes; order Gemmatimonadales; family Gemmatimonadaceae; genus JBHELH01. Next base: position 20,302 of record JBHELH010000144.1, read on the forward strand.
ACCGCCGCCGGCGGCCGCATCGGCGTCGGCGCCGAGCGCGACGGGGACAGGATACGCATCTGGGTCAGCGACACCGGCGTCGGCATCCCGGCGGATCAGCTCGAGCGCGTCTTCGAGCCGTTCTTCCAGGTGAATCACGGGATGACGCGGAGCTATCCCGGCATGGGGTTGGGGCTCGCGATCGCGCGCGACTTCGCCCGAGCGATGGGCGGGGACCTGCGGCTCGAGAGCCAGCTCGCCAAAGGGACCACCGCTTCCCTGGAGCTGCCGGCTGCGTAAGTGGCGCGGAGTATAAGAGAATGCGATGACCCCCGAAGAGGAGTGACGCATTCATGAGTGTGCCCATGAGATCACGAGCTTTCGCGCTGGCGCTCGTAGCGGTGAACGTGCTCCCGGCGGCGTCGTGCCGCCGCGCCGACACCGGCACCCCCCAGCAGGCGGGGACAGCCGCCTCGACGTCCGCGGTCGCATCCCCGCCCAATACCGGCGCATTCAGCGCCCACCGCCCTCAGGAGCTCGACTCGGCAGCGCGCAACATCATCGGCTTCCTGCGCGGGGAGGTTCCTTTCGACCGCATCCACCTCGCCGACACGGTGACTTTCTACGTCAGCCCGGAAGGCGGCGGGACGCGTGCCCGGGTCGCGCGGGAGCTCCTTCATGACCGGGCGAACTGGAAGGTTCCCGGGCACCGGACGGTCCACTCGCTGAGAGCGCCGGCCGAGCTGCCGAAGCTGACGACACGCGTCGGACGCCACATCAACTGCATGGAATACCCGCTGTCGTCAATATTCCACGAGCTGGCGCGGCTCCCGCACGTCGGAAACGAAGCTGGAGCCGGTCGACGCATCGAGCTGTCTGCAGACGCGGAATCTGACCTTGGTCTTCGACGCGACCCGGAGGCCGCCGACACTCGTCGCCGCGGTCCACGATCAATGGGAGTGGTGAATGCTTCTCGAGCGCCGGACGGTCTCTCGTAAGACGCCGGGCGACGGACGCCTGGAGATCACCAAGCGAGCAGCGGGTCGCCTGCGCGATCTCGGCCTCGCGTTCGACGTCGACCTCGGCGGGGAACGAACGGCCGCGTCGCTGGCGACGATGACTTGTACGTGCCGCGGGGAGGAAAAGCCCCACGAGCATTACTTCCTCGAAAGCACCGCCTTCAAGCGATTGACGCCCGGAGCCGAGGTCGAGCTCGAGCTCGAGGCGTCAACCGGTGTAGTTCGCGTGCGTCCGGCGCCGGCACAGTAAGGACTCGAGCGCGCCGTCCCTACCGGGCCCCTCCGTCCGCCGCTTCGCGCTTCGACGGCCCTTTCAGCTTCTCGTCGTACCAGCGCACGATGCGCTGGTGGAAATCCGTGAAGTCTCGAAGGGAGTTCATCGGGACGCCGTGGCCGCCGTGCATGTAGTGCACCCAGTGCACTTCCTTCCCCAGGCGGCGGAGCGCGTAATACATCTCGCGCGTGTTGATTGCCGGGACGTTGTGGTCCTGCTCCCCGGTCATGAGGAGGAGCGGGGTCTTGATGCGGTCGGCGAAGAAGATCGCCGAGTGCGCGACGTACTTCTGCGGCTGCTGCCAGAGCGTGGCGCCGATGCGGTCCTGACTCTTTTCGGCCGCGTGGACGTTGCGGACGCCGAGGCGCGGGCTGTCTGTGTAGAAGCTGATGACGTCGACCTTGCCGGCGATGTTGATCGCCGCCTTGAAGCGCGGCGTCTGCGTGATGAGGAGATTGGTTGCGTAGCCGCCGTAGCTCGTGCCGTGCACGCCGAGCCGTGCCGAGTCGGCGACGCCGGTCTCGATCAGCTTGTTGGCCGCCGAGGTGACGCCCTTCACCCACGCCTCGCCGGGGTAGCCGATGTCGAAGTCCACGGAGGGCTTCACGACGACGTAGCCGCCCGCGTTGAGCAGGTTCGCGACGGGGTCGAACGTGTCGTCGAAGAAGTCCTCGTAGATGATGAAGACCGTCGGGTAGCGCGTGCCCGCGCTGTAGTCGGGCGGGTAGTGGACGACGCCGTACTTCGCATGGCCGTCGACGTCGAGGTAACTCAGCAGCTCGGTGCGCCCGAGGCGGCGTTGCGCGAGGTGCGGGTTGGCGTTGGTGAGCCGGCGCACGTTCTTGAAGTCCGCGTCGGCGGCGTGGAGGTCGCCTGGGCGGTTCCCCGGGCCGATCGAGAGCACGGCCGTGCGGCCGTCACGTGAGAAGCGCACCGCAGAGTAGATGCGCTCGTCCTTGAGCAGGTCCTCGACGCGCTTCGTCGTCCGGTCGTAGCGCACCACCCCCCGCTCCCACTTCGTGCGCGACGAGTAGCTCAGGTACACGTAGCGGCCGTCCTCGCTCCACCCGATCGCGCTCGCGCGCGGCGACTGCGCGAGCGAGTCCGAGGTCTCGATGATCAGATCGCGCGCCTTCGACGCGAGGTCGAGCACCCAGAGCCCCTGCCGGTTGGATGCGACGATCGCGTCACCCGCCGGGGAGAAGCGCACGGGGGTAAAGCGCTCGCGGGCCTGTCGATCGCGGGCCTCCTTGGAGGTGTCGGCCGGCGCGCCGGGGCGCGCTGTGTCGCCGGCCACCTGACGCCGTGCGGTATCGGCGATCGAGCCGACGTAGAGCTTTCCGTCCTTGGCGTAGGCGAAGCGCCGGCCGTCTCGTGCCCAGACGAGGGTGACACCCTTCAGCGTCGGCATCACGACGCGGGCGGTGTCGCCGCTGGCGAGGGAGCGGACGACGAGCTTGTCTTCCCTCCCGAAGATGACGTCATAGTCGGTCTTCTTCGTGATGTCCTCGCTGAAGACGAGCGACGACCCGTCCTCAGTGACGGCATACGTCGCGACCATTCGCTCTGGAAGCAGCTCGCGGACGCGGCGCGCCGCGAGGTCGTACGCGACCACCGAGCGGACGAGGCTCAGCCTGCGGAGGCCGTCCCACGCGAGGAACGGGTCCGTGCTCGCCTGCACGATGACCGGACCCGTGGTCAGCCGCTCGAACTCCTCGCGCGTCTTGCGCCGCCAGGCGTCGGTGCGCAGCGCGAACACAACGCTCCGTCCGTCCCGCGTCCAGCGCACGTCGCTGTTCTCGGCGACGTACTTCCCCGCCGGAACCGGGACGGCCGTGAGCCGCCCCGTCTCCCGCTCCCAGATCCGCGGCTCGAGGACGCCGGAGGGCGATACGACGAGCAGCGCCAGATGGCGCGCGTCCGGCGACCAGGCGAGACTGCGCACGTTGCGCCCGTCGGGAAAGACCGCCCGTGTGTCGCCGGTCCGCGTGTCGATGACCGAGACGCGCATCGAGGTCGGGGGGATGTACGTCGGGTCGCCGAAGCTGCGGTTGTAGTCGATCCCGATCTGGTTGCGCCGCGGCGCCGAGGTGGCCGCGAGCCAGCGGCCGTCGTCGCTCAGATCGCCGACCTGGTAGGTGACGACGTCGAGCGCGTCGTCGATCGTGAATGCAGTCGGCGCGGTCGCTGCTTGCGAACTACTCTGCGCCGTGGGCGTGGCGAGCGGGGTCGAGACGCAGGCGGCGACGAGTGCGGCGGCGCCGAGGAACCGCGCGAGGGGAGACCGATGGCCGTACATGGGCAGCGTCCTTCCGAGAGGGTTGAGTGCGCCGTCCAATGTAAGTCGCGTGGCGGCGATGGCCAGAAGCGGCTCATTGACGACCGCGCCGGTTGCGCTATGGTGAAGCGGAGGTGGGCCTCGGAGTGACACCATGCATACCGCAACGATTCCGTCGGCAGACGTAACCCGCGCGCTGTGCTCGTACGCCGAGCGGTTCCACGGCGTCGTTGGACCGAAGCACCACGTCGCGTCGCCGCTGGGCGCGTGGATGCTTCTCGCGTTGTGCGCCCCGGCCAGCGACGGCCGGTTGCGTGACGAGCTCACTGCCGTGCTTGGCGTCGACGTCGACACGGCGGCCGCATTCGCCGGAACGTTGCTTGCCGCGCCGCATCCCGCGGTCGCATCGGCCGCCGGCATCTGGACGCGTCCGGGATTGCCCGCGGAAGCGTTGTCGCAGTGGCTGGCGCGGCTACCGCTGGCCGTCGAGCGCGGTGACGTGCCGAGTCAGGCCGCGCTCGACGCCTGGGCAAAGAAGCACACGCTCGGACTGATCGAGCGGTTCCCGGTCGCGGTCGATCCGGTCACGCTACTCCTGCTCGCGACGGCGCTCGCGACCAAAGTGATGTGGCGGGAGCCTTTCGAGATAACGTCCGCAGAGAAGCTCGCGTGGCCCGTACGGCCGCGGCGTGCATTGCTGGCGATGCCGCACGGCCGCATTCGCAGTTCATCGCCGCGACCGAGCGGGCCGGTGACGTCGCGGTTCACACGGTCGAGGCGAAGGAGGGCGTCGCCGTCACGTCGGTCATCGCCGAACGCGATGTGCCGCCGTCCGACGTGTTGGCCGCCGCGCATGAGCTGGCGATCGCGGCCGCGTCCGGCCGTGAAGTCGCGTGGCGGTCGCTGTTCGATCTTCCGCTCGGGGACTCGCCGCTGTGGACGATCGAGGAGTATGAGGCACCGATGTCGAGACGCGGCGAGCGAGCCGAGTGGTGCATGGCCGTCTTGCCGGCGTGGTCGGCTGCGTCGACGCACGATCTCGCTCGACCCTCGCTGGGCTTCCCGGCCGCGGCGGCGGCGCTCGGGCGGCTGACGGGGCAGGCCAACTTCGACTACGCAGCGGCGCAGTCGGTCGTCGCGCGCTACACCCGCACGGGGTTCGTGGCGGCCGCCGTCGGCGTCACGAGGTTCGCGGGCGGACTCCCCCCCGTCGTCCACTCGGTCTCGCGCGCAGGGGCGAGCTTCGGTTCGGGCACCCGTTCGCGGTGGTCGCGGTGTGCACCGAGATACCACGCTCGTTACGCCGCGGACCGCTCACGACCGGGTCCGGGCCGTGGTATGGCCTGCCGGTCTTCTCCGCGTGGGTGACCGAGCCGTCCGAGGTAAGGCACGTGGGATTCGACGACGAGTGGGAGGCAGAGGAGATGGACGAAGGGACACCCCCCGAGCAGTCTGCGAAGATCCGCGACCTGCTGGAGCGGCAGCGTCTACGCACGATGCCATAAAGCCTTGGAGACACGAGGGTGAACGTTTGACTTCGCCGCTCGACCGCGAACCGATCGGGTGGGGCCAATCGTCTTAGGAGGTACCCTGACGAGGTGAGAATCCGATGGCGGTGAAGAAGGCCGCGTCGCGGAAGCGGACCACGACGAAGCGGAGCAAGACCACTCGGTCCACGACGAAGAGAGCCGCGAAGTCGAGGAGTCCTGCAAAGTCGGCGCGCGCCGACCACGCGCCGGCGATCAAGCGCCCCGCAGTCGCGGAGCCCGTGGCCGCGCAGGCCATAGAGGCGGAGCATGCGGGCACCAACCTCGCGTACGACGAGCGGCCGTCCCGGTTCACGGGCGATTACTACCTGCACGCGACAGGTCCGCAGCCCGCGGAAGGGTTGGTGCGGCGCCCCGGTAAGTGGCTGATCTTCGTCTCGCGCAGCCGCATCGACGCGCTGTGGGAGGACGTACAGCGAGCCGTGAGGGCAGGTCGACTCGGCCACGCGGCCAAGGTGTCGACGGCTCTACCCAACCCGCTTTCGCCCGACCCCAAGAAGCACGTCATCTGCGTCTACACGGCCGACGAGGACGACCCCGCCGACATACGGCGGGTTCGTGACACGTTGCGGGGGCTCGGAATCACGTGGAAGATTCCGTACAAGTCGGACGCGGCGACGCGAGCCGGCCAGTACGAGGTCACCACGGGAGGCCCGGCGGCGAAGTACTACGAGTAGCGCGCCGCCGTCAGGCCATCGCTACTAACGGGACAACAACACGAGCTGTGGGGGGCCGGCGATGCGCGGGAGCGTTCGCGGGTTCACCGTCATAGTCGCCGCGTTCGTCACGGGCACGGTGAGCTGCGCGAGTCGTCTCGTCCGAGAAGCACGATATCCGATCCCCGAGCAGCCGCCGGTGCAGACGCCGCCGGAGCTGCGCGGGGATGAAGCGGCAGCCGCCGCACTCTCGTGGAGCGAGCAAATCGAGATCGTTCGCGAGGTCGTGCGGAGCTTCTTCCGCCCCAGGATGGGACAAGCGCGGTGGATCGATCCGCAGCCGCTCTCGCACCGCCGACGGAGCGACGCCGACAGCCTGGTGCCGGCTGACGCGGAGTGGGCGACCGCCATCGCTGACGCGGTCGGTCTTCTGCGCGTCTGCGCGCTCGGCGGGTCTGACGCCGAGTGCCGCGGCCGCTCAGGCGGCGTGCTCAGGTTCTCGCCGCCGTACGCCGCCCGCTCGGACTCTGCGGTTGTCTTCGCGCGTTACACGCCGGTCCGGCAGGGAGAGACCGCCGCTTCGGGACCCGGATTCGAGCTCGAGTTCCACGTAGTGCGCCGCGACGGCCGCTGGCACGTCGTGAGTCGGCGGACCATCGTGAGTACCGCAGCGACGGGAGTGGGCTAACGACGATGTACCGCCAACTCGACGAAGCCCGGATCATCCAGACGCTCGAGCGCCTTCGCGACCGCATCGGCGAGAGGTTTCCGGAGGCCGGTCTGCGCAAGGTCAGCGACGACCTGCTCATACTCGCTCGCGAGACGTCGGCGTGCGTCGACTACCTCCGGCGGCCCAACCGGCCGCTGCGACTCGTGGCGGGTGTGACCATTGCCGGACTCGTCGCCCTCCTGGTCGCCCTGGCGTTGACGGTGCGCTTGCCGGCGGGAGTCGACAGGCTCTCCGACGCGGTCCAGATGATCGAGGCCGCCGTCAACGACGTCGTCTTCGTCGGCGTCGCCGTGTACTTCCTGCTGACGGTCGAGCGCCGACTCAAGCGGCGGCGCGCGATGATGACGATCCATCAGCTTCGCAGCCTTGCCCACATCGTCGACATGCACCAGCTGACCAAGGATCCCGAGCGGATCCTGTCGGGGCAGCCGGACACGGCATCGTCGCCGGTGCGCACGATGAGTCTCCCCGAGCTCGGGCGGTACCTCGACTACTGCAGCGAGCTTCTCTCGGTGACGAGCAAAGTCGCGGCGCTCCTCGTTCAGGATTTCGACGACGCGCTCGTCCTCTCGGGCGTGAACGAGATCGAGGACCTGACGACGGGCCTTTCGAGCAAGATCTGGCAGAAGATCACGATTCTCGACCGGGCGCTCGCGCGCTCCGGAGCTCGACCCCCACTGCCGCCGGCCGCTATGGCCGCGCCGGCACGATGACCGCGCCGGTCCGCGTCCCCTCGACGCTCTCGACGTAGCTCCGTGCCGCGTCCGCCGCCGGGATCCCGCCGGCGGGATCCCGCCCCATCGCCTGCAATGTCTCGTTCACCCACGGCGGGCTCACGACGTTGATCCTGAGCCCGCGCGGCAGCTCGAGCGCTGCGGCGCGCGCGAACGCCTCGACCGCCGCGTTCACGAGGGTCACCGCCGAGCTCCCGGGAACCGGCTCCTGCGCGAGGATGCCGCTCGTGAGCGTGAACGAGCCGCCGTCCGCAACCTCATCGATCCCGATGCGAACGAGGTTGACCTGCCCCATCAGCTTGCTGCGCAGGCTGAACGCGAAGTCGGCGTCGGTCAGCTCGGTGAGCGACTTGAAGGCGGCCTGACCGGCGGCAATCACGACGGCGTCGACGCGACCGAGACGATGGTAGAGGAAGCGAATGGAATCCTCGTCCGTGAGCTCGACGCGCTCGTGTGACTTGTGTCGGCTCGCCTCGATGATCTCGTGGCGGCTGCGCAGGGCAGCCGCTACGGCTCGGCCGATCGTGCCGCTGGCGCCGACGAGGAGGATGCGCATGTCGGGTAAGGTAGCTACTCACGGCGCTGCTGAGTCGTCTGACTCACATGAAAGGGCCCCCACACTGGTCGCGCGCGCCATTCGCGACCATTGCCAGTTTGGTCTTCCCAGGACTCGGCCAACTCGCCGCGGGGCAGCTCCTGCGCGCCAACGCCTTCTTGCGCTTCGGCGTGTTCCTCACCGATGCAAGAGCGCCGCGAGCTCACTGACGACGACTGGGCGGCGCTTCGCGAGGCCGTGCCGTCGTTCGGGGAGCGCTGGGCCGAAATCGTCGCCGAGTCGCATTACGAGCCCGATCTGCCATACGTCACGCTGCACGACTTCGCGGAGTTCATCGTCGTCACCGCGCTGCGGGACCACGCCGACGAAGTCGAGGATCTCGCCGACACACTGGAGGCGCTCTACACCCGGGCCGCGATCACCGATGACGAGTCGTTGGCGGACCTGCTCACGATCGGGCTGCTGGAGGGGCTGATCGAGGCCGCCGACGAGCACGGCATTCCGCTGACTCGCCTGAAGCCGCTCCTGCACGGTAACCGAACGCGCGAGCACTGGGACAGAGCCTTCACGTATCAGAAGCCTGACTTCGTCTGGTCGGACGAGAAGGGCGCGATCCCTTCGGGCCCCTTACCCCGGCCGGTCGGAACAGTCGAGGTCCACCGCGGACGCCGAAACGCGGCCACCGGCAACTACCGGCTCGACGTCAGGCTCGTTAGCGGTGAGATTCGCGCCGGGTTCCTGTTGCGCTTCCCAATCAGCCGGGACTCCTGGTTCGATCGAGAGATCGCCTCGGTCGAACGCCGCTCGCCCGACGTCCCGGACGAGTACGAGATCGAAGTCGTGGACGAGCCGCTGGAGGGTCTCGAGCCGTGGGACCTGTATCTGCAGGCGTGGGACAACCCCTTCTGGCAGATCGCCGCGCCGCCCGAGCAGGGGTAGGACTCGCGTAGACGAGCCGTGTCGATCCGGGGTCTCCCCGAACGACTACTCATCGACCACTCTTTCTACCCACCCGGAGGGGACCGATGAGATACCTGTGCCTTATCTACTCGGAGGAGAAGGCTTGGACGACGCTGCCCAAGGACCAGGCCGACGCGCTCATGGGCGAGTACATCACGTTCACGCAGGACCTCCGCAAGAGCGGGCATTACGTCGGGGGCGAGGGGCTGCAGCCGACGGAGACCGCGACGACGGTGCGCGTGCGCAACGGGAAGATCTCCGTAACGGACGGACCGTTCGCCGAGACGAAGGAGCAGCTCGGCGGCTACTATCTCATCGACGCCAAGGACCTGAACGACGCCATTCAGGTCGCGTCGCGCATCCCGTCGGCGCGGTTCGGCGAGGTGGAGATCCGGCCGGTCATGGAACTCCCGCAGTAGTAGCTACGCGTCGTGCAGGACGTCGCGACGGACCAGGTTCGGGAGCAAGTCGAGGCGATCTACCGCTCCGACTCACGCCGCGTGCTCGCGACGCTCATTCGCCTTCTCGGCGACTTCGACCTCGCCGAGGAGGCGCTGCATGACGCGTTCGCGGCGGCGGTCGAGCAATGGCCCGAGGACGGCCTGCCGGCGAGCCCCCGCGCGTGGCTCATCTCGACGGGTCGCTTCAAGGCGGTCGACAGGCTCCGCCGGCGGGCACGGTTCGACGCAACTGTTGCGTCATGGGCCGAGCAGCTCGACGGGAGCGACGTGGCGTCGGCCGGGGACCTCGACGATGACCGCGTCGCGGACGATCGACTTCGACTCATCTTCACCTGCTGCCACCCCGCGCTGAGCCCGGATGCACAGATCGCGCTGACCTTGCGCGAGGTGTGTGGGCTGACGACGGAGCAGGTCGCGCACGCGTTTCTCACTCCGGCGCCGACGCTCGCGCAGCGGATCGTGCGCGCCAAGGCCAAGATCCGCGACGCGCGTATCCCGTACGAGGTCCCGTCGCGCGCCGATCTGCCGACGCGCCTCGACAGCGTGCTGCGGGTCGTCTATCTCGTGTTCAACGAGGGGTACATGGCGTCGGCGAGCGCGACGCTGACGCGGCCGGATCTTTCGGCGGAAGCGCTGAGGTTGGGACGGCTGCTCGTCGAGTTGCTTCCGGAGCCGGAGGCAATGGGGCTCCTCGCGCTCATGCTGCTGCACGAGGCGCGGCGCGCGGCGCGCGCGTCGGCCGACGGTGAGCTGGTCCTGCTCGAGGAGCAGGACCGCTCGCTCTGGGACCGCGCACAGATCGCTGAAGGCATCTCGCTCGTCGAGCGGGCGCTGACGTCACGCCACTTCGGTCCGTACACACTCCAGGCCGCGATCGCCGCGGTACACGCCGAAGCGGCGACAGCCTCGGACACCGATTGGGCGCAGATCGTCGGACTGTACGATGTGCTGCTGCGCGCGGACCCGTCCGCGGTCGTGGAGCTCAACCGCGCCGCGGCGGTCGCGATGCGCGACGGCCCCGAGGCAGGACTCGTCCTCGTCGACGCGATCCTGGCCCGCGGTGAGCTGGCAGACTACCACCTCGCGCACGCAGCGCGCGCGGACCTCTACCGGCGGCTGGGGCGCAGGCGAGAGGCGATCGAGGACTATGAGCGCGCGCTCGGGCTGGCGGCGCAGGAGCCGGAGCGGCGGTTCCTTGCGCGACGGCTAGGAGAGGTGCGCGCGGGCGCGGTGCGCTAGCCTGGCGAGCGGTCGGTTGGCCCGGCCGTCACCGCGCCGGTTGCTCTGGCCGCAGGAGCTGCTCCAGGTCGAGCTCCGCCCAGTCCAGCTCCTGCTCGACCTGCTGGAACGCGGCGTCGCCGATCGTCCCGTCCGCACGCAGCGACGACAGTCGCTGCCGCTCGGCCGCCGTCGCGGCGCGCACGAGGTGCGTGTCGGCGGCAAGCGTTCCCGGGAGGCCCGTCGCACCATCGGGCAGGCCGTCGCCTCCGTTGACCGCTGCGCCGCCGAGCTCCGCCTCCGCGCGCCGGAGTTGCAGTTCATACCGGCGACGTAGGAGCGTTGCCGTCTCGGTGCCCGGGAACGCGGCCGCCGCCGAGAGGGCCGCACGCAGCGTCGCGACGCGCGCGAGTCGCACCTCGCGGTCGACCGCGCCGTCATCCTCGAGTCGCAGACGCGTCAGCAGCGGCCGCAGCGTCAGCCCTTGCAGGACGAGTGTGCCGACGACGACCGCGAATGCCGTGAAGAGGATGAGATCCCGATGAGGAAACGGCGCCCCGCCCTCCCCGCCCGTCGGAAGTGCGAGGGCGGCGGCGAGCGTGACGATTCCGCGCATGCCGCACCAACCCACGAGAGCGGCAGCGCGCGGCGAGAGCGCAATCGTGTCGTTCGGGCCCGGTGTGCCATCGGGTCTCGGGCGGCACCGCCAGCGGCTGAACGCCGCGACGCCGGTGACCCACGCGATGCGGGCGAGAATTGTCGCCGCGCACACGGCGATCGCTACCCACAGGTACTCGACCAACGTCGCCCGGTCGAGCCGCGCGGTGATCGCCTTGAGCTGGAATCCGATGAGGATGAAGGCGAGCACGTTCAGCACGAACACGGCCACTTCCCACACGGCGTACGACGGGATGCGGATCCGCGCCGGGATCACGTCCGACGCCACCCGCGCGGACGCCATCGCGAAAATGACCGTCGTGAGAATGCCCGACAGGTGCAGCCGCTCAGCGAGGATCCACACGCCGAACGTGCCGCAGAATTGCACGATCACCGCGGTCGCCACGTCGTGAATGCGGGCGGTCACGAAGAGGACGACGCGCGAGAGCGCGAGGCCGAGCACGGCGCTCCCGGCGGTAACGAGGAGCAGCATCGGAAGCACGTTCCACCCTACGACCAGGCCACCGACCGTCGCGCCGACGGCGAGCCGGTAAACGAGCAGCGCACTCGCGTCGTTGAACAGGCTCTCGCCTTCGAGGATCACGAGCAGGCGGTGTGGCGGCCGGAGCTGCTTGAGGACCGCGGTGGCCGCCGCCGCGTCGGGAGGCGACACGATCGCGCCGAGGGCTACAGCGGCCGCCCACGGCATGCCAGGCACGAGGGCGTGGGCGACAACTGCTACCGTGACAATCGTGAGCGCCACCGCGCCCAGGGCGAGGCCGGCGACCGGCCGCCAGTTCGCGCGCAGGTCGCGGGGCGAGGCGTCGAACGCCGCGTCGAGCAGCACCGGCGCCACGAAGAGCGCGAGCGCCAGCTCGGGATCGAGCACGAGCGTCGGCGTGCCCGGCACGAGCGCCAGCGCCGCGCCGGCGAGTGCGACGAGCGCCGGGTACGGCGTGGCGATCCGCCGCGCGAGCGCCGCCAACGCCGCGCCACCCAGGAGCAGCGCGATGACGACCTCGAAAACGTGCATTGCCTAGATAATGCCGAGCAGCCCCTCCGCCGCCACCTCCCGGAACCGCTTCGCGTCCTTCACGCGCGGGATGTTATTGAACATCACGTACGTCTCGGCCCCCGGCCGGATCCACGCGTGGAGCTGCCGCAGCTCGTCGTCGCTGTAGCTGGCGTAGTGGCTCTTGTTCCCGTGGAGGCGCCAGTAGGTCAGCTCCGGCGTCAGCGACGGGCGGATGAACGGGTCGACGGCGTGAACCAGGCCGAGATCGCGGCAGAGGGAGAGAACGACGTCGTCCGGCCAGTGGCCGCGTGGCTCCCAGAGGAACCGGACGTTGGGCGGGCGGTCGATCGTCGTGAAGAACCGCCGCATCGCGTCCGTATTCTCGGACGTGGGTCGGAAGCTCGGCGGGCACTGAAACAGGATCGCCGTCGCGCGAAGGATGTGCGCGGCGGCGAGCGTCGTTTCCCAGGCGCCGAGCACGGTGTCGTTGACGCGGAAGCCACCCGCGTCCGATCTCGCGCGGTCGTCGAACGCGGAGCGCAGGCGCCGATACGTCTTGCTCGTGCCGAGGTGTGTGATGACCTGCCACGCTTTCATCGTGAACTCGAACTCGGCGGGCGCCTGCGTCCGCCAGCCGCGGAGCGTCGCGTGGGGCGGCGGGTCGTAGAACGTCTGCTGGACCTCGACGACGCTGAAGGCCTTGTAGTACGCGGCGGCGCCGATCGTGAATCCGCAGAGGCCGAGCTTCATCACTCCAGCGCGGTCACGTCGACATGCGCCACGCCGTCGGCGCCGTACTCCACGCGCACGCTCCAGGGCTGGCAGCAGACCGGACAATCCTCGACGTACGATTGGTGCGCGCCGCTGCCCGGATCGAGCGCGATCTCGCTCTCCTGGCCGCAGTACGGGCAGGTCACCACGCCGGAGAGATCCGCCGTGCCGTCGCCGAGCGGAAAGTCGCGGTCGAGATCGTCGCCGCCGCCGCCGTTGCCGCTGTGGCTCACATGGCGCGCGCGCGGTCGAACGCGGCCCGCGCGTAGCCGCGCACGGCGGGCCACTCTGCGCAGCGCTTCGCGACGTCGCCATGCCAGCCGCACTGGAGGTCGGCCTCGACCTGTTCGAAGGAGCGCCCGACGTACTCCGGATTGCGGCCGGCGAGGTGTCCGGCGACGTAGGCCGGCGCCACCTGCTCGTAGCTGCGATCGGCGAGGCGGTCGGGTGAGGACGCGTAGTGCGCACGATACGCGACGTCGTCCTGCGAGGCGAACGCGTCGGCCACGCCGCGACCGGCCCACCAGCCGCCGACGGCGCCGGCGAGCGCGCCGACGACCATCCCGATCGGGCCAGCGGCGGCGCCCATCGCCAAGCCGCCGACGCCGCCGAGGAAGGTGCCCGCGCCCTCGCCGACGTTCTCGGCGTCGCTCTTGACCTTGTCAGGGCTTGCGCGGCCTTCGGGCGCGCTGTGCGGCTGCATCATCGTGAAGTCGTCGTCCTTGCGCGTTTCGTGGTCGGCCATGGTGCCTCCGTTCACGGGTCGTAGGTTCCGGTGCGGACTCTTGGTGCACGGTCCGGGCCTCGTGGCGCGGGAGATGGCAGAACATCTGTGTTCGTCGTCGCGTTATTCGCCGTAGCCGTGCTCTCCGGCGCCACGGCCGCGGTGGCTGGCTTCGGCATCGGCAGTCTCCTCACGCCGTTCCTCGCGGCGCTGGTCGACACGCCGTCGGCGATCGCCGCGGTCGCGGTCCCGCACGCCGCTGCGACAGCGCTCCGGTTCTGGCGCCTTCGTGCCGCGGTCGACTGGTCCGTCATCCGCACGTTCGGCGTACTCAGCGCGCTCGGCGGCCTTGCCGGCGCCCTGTTGTACGCCCGCCTCTCGAGCCGCACGCTGACGATCGTGCTCGGGCTCCTGCTCGTCACAACGGCCGCCGCCGGACTGACCGGATGGGCGACCCGCTGGCGGGCGACCCGGCCGACGGCTGCGGGTTTGGGGCTCCTCTCCGGGTTCTTCGGCGGGATCGCGGGCAACCAGGGCGGGCTGCGTGCCGCGGCGCTCCTCGGATTCGGGCTCGCGCCGGCAACCTTCGTCGCGACGTCGACAGCGATCGCGCTCCTCGTCGACGCCGCACGAACGCCCATCTACGTGTGGCGCGCATCGTCAGTTCTCGGTGATTTCGCGCCGCTGATCGCGATCGCAACGCTGGGTGTTCTCGTCGGAACGCTCATCGGCGAGCGGATCCTGCTCGGCCTCCCGCCGGAGCGCTTCCGTCGCGTCATCTCGACGGTGATCGGACTGCTGGGAGTGTGGCTCCTCGCGAGCGCCGTCTAGGTGCGTCGCGTTCGTCGCGGGTAGAGAAAACTCGGAACCAGGTGACCTGGAGCGTTACCTCTCCCGGCAGCCCTAATCGTTCGGGTGGCGCGGGATTGTCGCCGCCGCGGCACAGCTAAGTGCCGACGGGCATTATGGCTGGCTCAGCGCGGCCCGACTAAAAAGTTTCTCCTGACTGGCGCGCCGGACGGTTTTAAATTGGCGGCGTGAGTTCCTCCCTGCACGACCTCTCCAAGCTCCGAATCGACCGCGACGCGCCGCCACCGGCTGTGCGCCGCGCCGTAAGGCGGAACGCGATCCTCGCCGTCGTCGTGCTCATGACGGGCGTGATCGCGCTTCTCGTTCTGCGCAGCCGCTCCGCCGTGCCGGTTCAGACGGTCGTCGTGACGGCGAGCAATGACGCCGGCGCGTCGAGTGGGGGCGGCCGGGCGACGAGTGTGACGGCCAACGGCTACGTCGTGGCGCGGACGCGGGCGTCGGTGTCGTCCAAGGTGCCGGGCCGACTCGCGTACCTCGGCGTCGCCGAGGGCTCGTACGTCCAGCGCGGCCAGGTGATCGCGCGGCTGGAGAACGCCGACTACGAGGCGCAGGTGGCGCAGGCCGAGGCGAACCTGACGAGCAGTCGCGCGCGATTGCTCGAGATGGAAGCCGACCGTGATCAGCTGGAGCGGGAGGCGCGGCGGCTGCGCGACATTCGCGCGCGCAACCCGCAGCTGATCTCGCAGCAGGAGGTCGACGCCGGCGAGACGCGGGCCGCGACGGCGTCCGCGCGGGCGAGGTCGGCGACCGCCGGGGTCGCCGCCGCGCAGGCGGCGCTCCGCTACGCGCGCGTCAGCCTAGCGAACACCGAGATCCGCGCGCCGTTCACGGGAACGGTGCTGCGCAAGGAGGCGGAGGTCGGCGAGGTGGTGGCACCCTCGGTCGGCGGTGGCCTCACCCGCGGCGCGGTCGTGACGATGGCCGACCTCACGACGCTGGAAGTCGACGTCGACGTCAACGAGGCGTATATCGCGCGCATCCGCACCGGTCAGGCGGCGCGCATCACGCTCGACGCCTACCCCGACACGGCATTCGCCGGGCGCGTGCGCCAAGTCGTCCCGACCGCCGACCGGCAGCGCGCGACGGTGCAGGTCAAGGTCAGCATCGTCGACCGCGACCCGCGGATTCTGCCCGAGATGGGCGCGCGGGTGGATTTCCTCGAGCCGGAGAGCACGCTCGCCGGCGGGCCGGCCGCGGCGGCGAGCGCGCCGCGAATTCGGGTGCCGGTGGCGGCGGTCCGCGAGAGCGGCGGCCAGTCCGTCGTCTGGCTGGTGCGCGACGGGCGGCTCGACTCACGCGTCGTGCAAGCAGGCCCCGCCAGCGGCGGCTTCCGCGAGATTCGTAGCGGGCTGTCGGGCGGAGAGTTGCTGCTCGTCGGCGGCGTCGACGCCCCGCGAGCCGGGATGCACGTGAAGGTGGGGCAGTAGAGGAGTGAGGAGTGAGGGTGTTGCGGACTCCTCCCCTCATTCCTCACTCCTCACTCCTTAGCTGTCGTACAGAAACCCTGCGTTCGAGGACTACACATGGCCCTGGTCGAGATACGCGACGTTCACAAGACCTTTCAGCGCGACACCCAGCGCATCGACGTCTTCACCGGCATCACGCTCGACGTCGAAGAGGGGAACTTCCTCGCCCTCATGGGCCCGTCGGGGTCCGGGAAGTCGACGCTGCTCAACCTGATCGCCGGCCTCGACAAACCGACCGAGGGCACGGTACGCGTGGCAGGATCCGAGGTCAGCGCGATGACACCGGGGCAGCTCGCCTCGTGGCGCGCACGACACATCGGCTTCGTCTTCCAGCAGTTCAACCTGCTGCCGGTGCTGACGGCGTACCAAAACGTCGAGCTGCCGCTCTTGCTCACGAAGCTCTCTAAGCGCGACCGCGACGAGCGCGTGAAGCTCGCGCTGAGCGTCGTCGGTCTGGACGACCGGATGGACCACTACCCGCGGCAGCTCTCCGGCGGGCAGGAGCAGCGTGTCAGTATCGCGCGGGCGATCGTCGCCGACCCGACGGTGATCCTGCTCGACGAGCCGACGGGTCAGCTCGATGCCAAGAGCTCGCAGGAGGTGCTCACGCTACTGCGGCGACTGAACGACGAGTTCAAAAAGACGATCATCATCGTGACGCACGACGTGCACGCGGCGGAGCGGGCGAAGACGGTGCTGCACCTCGAAAAGGGTGAGCTGGTCGAGAGTGCGCCCGCCGCCAGCGTTCGCGGCGGCGCGGCGCTGGCAACCGCCGCGGCGAGGCCGTCATGAAGTACTTCCCCCTGGTTCTCGCCAACCTCGGCCGGCACAAACGGCGCACGATTCTCACGATCGGCAGCGTCGCGCTGGCGCTCTTTCTCTTCGCGTCGCTGCAGACGATCGTGACGACGATCGCCGCCGCGGGACGCTTCGGCAGCGCGACGCGGCTCGTCACGACGAACGCGACCGGGTTCGTGCTGACGCTGCCGATCGCCTACGCCAACCGCATCCAGGCGGTCCCCGGTGTCGAGCATGTGACGTGGATGAACTGGTTCGGCGGAAAGTACGGCGACGGGAAGCGCTTCTTCGCCGCGTTCGCCGTCGATCCCAAGTCGTACCTCGAGATGTATCCCGAGATTTCCGTCCCCGAGGACCAGAAGCAGGCTTTCTTGCGCGAGAGGAACTCGGCGCTCGTCGGGATCCGCCTCAAGGAGGTCTTCGGGTGGCAGCTTGGCCAGAACATCACGCTCCAGGGCAACATCTACCCGGGCGATTGGACGTTCACGGTGCGCGGCTTCTACACGCCGACGGACAAGGTGATCAACGACGACATGATGGTGTTCCACCACGAGTACCTGGAGGAGCGGCTCGGCCGCCCGGGACAGGCTGGGTGGTACGCGATCAAGATCGACGATCCCAACAACGCTCCGCGCATCGCTAAGGCGATCGACGACCAGTTCCGGAACTCGTCGGCGGCGACGAAGACGGCGACCGAGCAGGCATTCAACGCCAGCTTCGCGACGATGTGGGGGAACATCGGGCTACTCATGGGCACGATCGGGATCGCGATCGTCTTCGCGATCCTGCTCGTCACCGCGAACGCGATGATGATGAGCGCCCGCGAGCGCACGCGTGAGGTCGCGGTGCTCAAGACGGTCGGCTTCAGCGACCGCATGCTCTTTTCGCTGGTGATGCTTGAGGCGGGGCTGATCGCGATCACCGGCGCGGTGCTCGGCTTGGGCGGCGCGAAGCTTCTCTACCGGCTGGCGAACTTCAACGCCGGCGGCTTCCTGCCGGGCTTCGACGTGACGCCGGGGACGCTGGCGGTGGGTGGGGGGATTACGCTCCTCCTGATGGTCGCCAGCGGCCTGGTGCCGGCGTTCCGCGCGGCGCGACTTCCGGTCATCCAGGCGCTGAGGCAGGTCGAATGAAGATTCCGATCATGTACAACGTGCGGAGCGTGCTTCAGCGCCCCGCGTCCACGGCGTTCACCGCCCTCGGCATCGGACTGGTCGTCGCCGTCTTCATCGGGATGCTCGCCCTTGCCAACGGTTTCCGAGCCGCGCTCGCGCGGACGGGCTCCGACAACAACGTCCTCGTCCTGCGCAAGGGTGCGGATGCGGAGATGAACAGCAGCATCGATCGCGCGTCGGTGAGCCTCATCGCGGCGTCGCCGCACGTCGCGACCGCCGCGGACGGGCGACCGATGGTCAGCCCGGAGGTCTTCGTCGTCATCCCGCTGCCGCGGATGGGGCCCGACGCCAGACCGGACAGCGGCGCGTTGGCCAACGTCGTCGTGCGCGGCATCAGCGACAAGGCGTGGGAGGTGCGCCACAACGTCCGCATCACGAACGGCCGGCGGCCGCAGTCGGGTCGTGCCGAAGTTTGCGTCGGGAGCAAGATCGCCGGCCGATTCGCCGGAGCGCGCATGGGCGACAAGGTGCGCTTCGGCGGCCGCGACTGGGACGTCGTCTGCGAGTTCACCGCCGGCGGCTCGGCGTTCGAGTCGGAGATCTGGGGGGAGAACGAGCAGTTCATGCCGGTCTTCCGAGGCCAGGTCTTCCAATCCCTCTCGTTCCGGCTGAAGGACCCCGCCGCGTTCGAGGAGGCGAAGCGCGCGCTGGAGGCTGACAAGCAGATCCAGGTCGAGGCGCATCGCGAGTCGGCGTTTTACGTCGCGCAATCGGCGATCCTCGGCAGCATTCTCGAGATCCTCGCGATCCTGATCACGAGCATCATGGCCGTCGGCGCGATCTTCGGCGCCGTGAACACGATGTACGCCGCCGTCGCCGGCCGGACGCCGGAGATCGCGGTCCTCCTGACGCTCGGCTTTCACCCGCGCAGCGTACTCGCGAGCTTCCTCGCCGAGTCCGCGATCATCGCGGCGATCGGCGGGGTGATTGGGTGCCTGATCGCGCTGCCGGTCAACGGCATCGTCGCGAACACGACGAACTGGGCGAGCTTCAGCGAGATCGCGTTCGCGTTCCGCGTCACGCCCGGGCTGCTGCTCGCTGGCTTCCTGTTCGCGGTCGTGATGGGCGTGCTCGGCGGGTTCTTCCCCGCGCGGCGCGCGGCCAAATTGCCGGTGGTTCAGGCGCTGCGGTAGCGACACCTCTCGTCGGAGTGCGCGATGGCTGGACAGGGTTCAGCGGGCAACGTGATCGCCGCGTTGGCGAGCTTTTTCATTCCCGGGCTGGGACAGTTGCTGCAAGGCCGGCTGCTGCTGGCCGTCGTGCAGTTTGTCCTCGCGGGGCTTCTCTGGCTCGTGCTCCTGGGTTGGGCGATCCATCTCTGGTCGGTGCTCGACGCGGCAATCTGGAAGCCCAAGGTTACGTAGATGGCGTTCGACGAAGCGCTCGCCCAGCGAATCCGCAAGCGACTCGGCAAACGCGCCGGCCTCACCGAGAAGAAGATGTTCGGCGGCATCGGATTCATGCTCGGCGGGAACATGGCCTGCGGGGTCCACGGGCAGGACATGATCGTTCGCGTCGATCCCGACGAGACCGAGACAGCGTTGGCAGAACCGCACACGCGCCGATTCGATCTCACCGGACGCCCGATGAAGGGATGGATCCTGGTCGGACCGAGTGGGGTGGCGACTGACGCCGAGCTCGGAAAATGGGTCGGCATCGGGGCGAAGTACGCGGAGTCCTTGCCGGCGAAGTAAGGCCGCTGCGTTCTCGGACGAAGTCATCGTTCCCACAGGAGCCACCAAACCAGTAAGGGCCTGCTCCGCGAAATGACGACGAAAGACGAGCGCGTACTCGCCTACGCGAAAGGCCAGTGGGCCGACACGTTCAAGCCACGGAAGCCTGGCGAGAAGCGGTACTGGCTCGTGAAGTCGGAGCCCGAGACGTTCTCGTTCGATGACCTGCTCGCTGCGCCGAAGCAGACGACGCACTGGGACGGCGTGCGCAACCACGTGGCCCGGAACTTCATGCGCGACGGGATGCAGGTCGGCGACCGCGTCTTCTTCTACCACTCGTCGACCAATCCGCAGGCGATCGTCGGCGTCTGCGAGGTCGCGCGCGAAGCGTATCCCGATCCGACGGCGCTTGACCCGAAGCATCCGGCGTACGACCCGAAGTCGGACGCCGGCGAGCCGACCTGGTTCATGGTCGATCTGCGGGCGGTCGAGCGACTCGCGCGCCCCGTGACGCTCGCCGAAATCAAGAAGCGGCCGGAGCTTTCGAGGATGGCGATGTTGCGGATTGGCCGGCTCTCTGTGACGCCGGTGACGCAGAAGGAATGGGACGTGATATGCGCGATGGCGGGCTGACGCGCACGGCGGCGAAGCTACGCCTCGCGACGGCCACCGAGGCCGACGCGGCAGCGATCGCGCTGCTCCGCACCGCCGCCGCGGAGCGACTGACCGACGACTACGGGCCCGGTCACTGGTCCGGCGTCGTGACGGACAGGATCGTGCTCCGCGGCCTGAAGAACTCGCGCGTGCTGGTGGCGCGCAGAGGCGCGGAGATCGTCGGGACGCTGCGGCTGGCGACGAAGAAGCCGTGGGCGATCGACGCGGCGTACTTCACGAGGGTGGATCGGCCGCTGTATCTCACCGACATGGCCGTCGATCCACGCGCGCAGCGCCAGGGCGTCGGCCGCGAGCTGCTCAACGCGGCGGTGGCCATCGCCAGCGCGTGGCCCGCCGACGCGATCCGGCTCGACTCGTACGACGCCGACGCCGGCGCGGGACCGTTCTACGAGAAGTGCGGCTTCCGCGAGGTCGGCAGGGTGACGTACCGAGGGACGCCGCTCGTTTACTACGAGATGGTGTTGGGAGGAGTGAGGAAGGAGGAGGAGTGAGGAAGGAGGAGTGAGGAGGGAGGAGAGAGGAGGGAGGAAGGAGTGACTGATGGCGGAGCGTCCTCCTCATTCCTCCCTCCTCATTGCCTCAGGATCTCCCCAACGCCCAGTTGGTCCACACCAAAATCGCCCCGCACCCCCGCCTCGTGATCAGGTCGCGCCTGTATCGCGTCGGGACGATCCCGGCGCGCGGGAACACCTCGACGGCCGCAATCTCCCTCGGTTGGATCATGTTCAGCGCCGCCTGGGCGGACAGCGCGCCGTCGACCCAGACGTCCGGCTCGCACATCCCGCCTCGGCCGTCGGGCACCGAGACCGTGAAGTTGCCGTTTCGATATTCGACGCGCATGCTCGGCAGGTCGCTGAACACGGACGAGAGCGTGGACCGGCGTGCGATGTCCCCGACGTCCATCAGATAGCCCATACCGCCCTTGCGCCGCTCCTCGATCTCCTCGGCGAGGAGGCGCCCGCGACGAGAGGCGGTGACGCGCACGACGTCCAGCGTCGTCACCTTGTGTAACTGGAGGGCGAGCGTGGCCGTGTCGTTCGGGAGGACGTCCACCGCGGTCACGATGGGGCGCATGCCGATGGAGAGGATCTCGATCTGCCTCGTGCCGGCGGCCACGTTGTGGATGACGAAGCTCCCGTCTGCTCGGCTCCGGACCTCCGCCGTGTCGTCGGCGATGACTCGCGCGTCGGCGACCGGCGCGCCGCCGGCGTCGGTGAGAACTCCGGATATGGTGCCGTCACGCGTGCGCTGAGAGCGAGTCGCGGGCCCGATCAGCAAGTCTCGCCGTTGTACTCGCAGCTCACCCGGCGGAAGGTCGATCGGACCGCCGGCCGCGGTGGCCACGCCCGCCCCGATGCGAAGCCAGTGCGCAACCGGCACGCCACAGACGCTGAACCTGCCGCTCGCGTCGGTCCGCGTCTCGACGCGCCGGTGTCGCTGCGTGACGCCGCGGCCCTTGTCGATGCGGATCTCGATCCACGTCAGGTCGACGAACGCATCGGCGACCGGAGCTTGGGTCGACGCGTCGCGGACGGTCCCGTACACGAACCCGCTGTCCGGAGGGGCCCGGCCGGGTCCGCACGCCGCGCGCCAGAGCGTGGCGAACGACGGCACCGCGATTCTCACTTCGTCACGACCGTCGGTCACGTCAGCGCGCGCCGATAGCGCGCTGAGGCCGAGCGAATCGAGTACGTCGTGCTGCGCGGCGAGGACGTAGACGCCGGGAGGGACGCTATCGACGCGGAAGTGCCCGCGTGCATCGGAATGCGCGCTCCGCGCCGTGCCGACGACGGCGATGAACGCGTTGCGCAGCGGCTCGCCACGCAGGCTGTCGTACGCGACGCCGCGTATGGACACGGGCGCCGTTCCGCGTTGCGCGGTGACGGTCTGCGAGGCGACCAGTGCGCCGGCGCCCGCGGCGAACCAGAAGCGTAGCAGCATCGGCGATGCCTCGGCTGACTGATTGGTGCGCCGTCAAAGCCATTGTGTGCAAATTCGATGGCGCAAGCAAGGTGCCGGCCGTGCCGCCGGTCCGGCGGCAGCGGGCCCGACGCTTGCGGGGCGCGATGTTTAAGACGTGTCGTCGAAAGCAAGGTGAGAGGTGAGAGGTGAGAGGAAGGAGGGGGGTGTGGTGGGCCTCCTTCCTCCCTCCTCCCCCCCTGCCTCCTCCCAAGGGAGATCGAGCCATGCGTCCTATGCGTCTACTGACGAGCCTCCCACCCCTGACCGTTGCCGCGATCGCGCTCTGCTCGGGATGCGCGGCGCGGGCCGCCAAGCCAGCCGCGTGTGAGCCTGTTCCGGCTGAGTTCGCGCTGGCAGGACAGACTGTCTACCGGGACTGTGACGTCGACAGAAAAGCTCGGTCGTTGGGCACGATGGCACGCCTGCCGTACACGGCGGCGAGCGGTCAGACCTGTGGGCGGGTCGTCGTCGACGTCGTGGTCGATTCCACCGGCCGATTCGTGCAGGAGACGGCGCGTGTGGCGCGGTCGACCGACCCGAGCTTCGCGCTGGCTGCCCTCAGCACTCTCGACGCTGCGCGTTATGAGCCAGCGCTCAAAGACGGCCGGCCGGTACCCCAGCTCGTCCGCCTCGAATGGACGTACGGCGTCACCCGGGTGTCAGTACCCGCCGGGATGACCCCAGCGTCAGCTAGGCCGCCGCGAACGCCGCTGACCTGCTGACAACGCCGCGACGCCGGTCACCAGCACCGCGACTACGACTGCGGACGAGGAGGTGGAGGCCCAGCGCTCTCCCACCTCCCTCCTCC
>JBHELH010000145.1:0-4803 GCA_046263215.1 Gemmatimonadaceae bacterium
GTCGCCTGGTTCTCGAGCACCGTGAGGAACTCGACGCGCCCGACCTGGTAGCTCGCCGCGGCCGACGCGAGCGACGCGCGCCCCTGTGGGATGATGGCCTTCACGTAGAGTGCGAGCTGGGCGCGCTGCCGCTCGAGCTCCGAGTAGAGCCGTGCGACCTCAGCGCGAACCTCGTTCTCACGCGCGCGCAGGTCCGCCTGCAGTGCGGCGAGCTGTGATCGCGCCTCCGCCGCGTGGGTGTCTTGCTTCCGCCCCTTGTAAACCGGGAGCGGGATCGACACCGTGGCGCTTACCATGTCCGGTCGCCCCGGCCGCTGCCCGTACTGGAGCGACAGCTCGAAGTCCGGCAGGTACTCGCGGCCGGCCAGGTCCACGCGGGCCTGCTGAACGGCGATCATCGCCGACTGCTCTCGAAGCATGGGGCTCTCGCGCACCGCAGTTTCCTGCAGCTCGCCCAGCGGCGGCAGCGGTGAGTCGGCGGCCCGGGCGCCGAAGGCGGCCGAGACGAACCGGATCTGGTCCGCCGACGGGGCGACGGCCGCACGCGCAAGACGGTCCGGCACTCGGGCGTCCGACACCGGCGTGTCGCTCGGTCGGTCGAGCAGCGCGTTGAGTCGCGCGAGCACCGCCCGGCGCTGCTCGCTGAGCGCGACCGCCGTCTCGGCGAGTCGCGTCGCCTCGAGGCGCGCCTTGAGCACGTCCTCTTGGCCCGCCGAGCCGACACCGTGCCTCGCCTCCGCGGCGGTGATGAACTCGCCGAGCACGCGCCGGCTCCGCTCGACGACGTCGAGTGCTCGGTCGACGAAGGCGAGCTCGTAGTAGGCACTGCGCACGTCCTGCACCACCTGCTGCGTCGCCACGGCGACGGCCGCTTCAGCCGCCTCGAGCTCGCGCGCGGCTACGCGCTTCCGCGCGGCGAGCTTGCCGGGGTACGGAAGCGTCTGTCCGACGCCGACCATGCGCATGGTCATCGGGTCGGGGCCGCTCATGCCAGGCTCGCCGCCGAGCGGCAGGTTCTGGATGCCTAGCATGAGCATCGGGTCGGGCAGCAGACCCGCGGGTTGCACACGGCGACGGGCCGCCTCTGCGCGCGCGGCCGCAGCGTGGATTGCCGGGTTGACGGCGACGGCGCGCGCAACCAGCGAGTCGACCGCCTGCGCCGAAGCGCCGACCGTCGGCCCGAGCGAGGCCGCGCAGCCGAAGAGCGCTGCCCGAACGGCGGGAAAAGTACGACGAAGCATGAGTCCCAGGGATAAGTCCACGGTGCGCCGCCGACCGACTCGGAGCGAGCCGACGGCGTACGCGCCTTCCGCTCAGGCGGGCCGTCGATCTCGACGGCAGCCTGGAGCGGCTCACGTACGGCTTGTTGTGAGCGGACTACGCCCTAGGAGGTGGAGACTCGGGCGGCGAGACTCGGGAGGGCGGCGTCAGGACAGTGAGCGGCGTGACGGAGGAAGGCACGCCGCCCGGCGCCCGCACCAACTCCTCGGCGGACGCGAGTGCGAGCGGAGCGCACGGCGTCATCGTCTGACAGTCATCCGGAGCCGGCGAGGGGTCGCAGGGAGCGTGGTGGTGCTGCCCGTCTGACTGAGGAGGCGCCGTGTCCGGCATCTCCATGCCGGCCATGTCCATGCCCGACATGTCACCGGGCGCATTCATGCCTGCCATCGCCACGTTCGGCGATTGCCTCATCCCTGACATGTCCGGCATGACGCACGCGAAACCGCTCCCCGCCCACAGGAGGTGGGCGAAGAGAAAGCTCGCGAGGAGCGCGGAGACTCGGCGTGCGCGGCGCATGGATCTGTTCAAATATATGCCCCCGACGGTGCGGCGAAGTTCCGCAGATGGACCCTAAAGCTCTGGTCCGCTGCCTTTAGCAAGACGATCGAACAGCCCTCCGCGCCTCGCGCTCGCTGCTGTCAGCCTAGGGCAGCCCGGCGGAGGAGTTGCGCATTGATCGCCACGATCACCGTGCTCGCCGACATGAGGACGGCACCGACCGCCGGCGAGAGCACGATTCCCCACGGGGCGAGGAGCCCTGCGGCGAGTGGAATGGCGACGATGTTGTAGCCCGCGGCCCACCAGAGGTTCTGGATCATCTTCCGGTAACTCGCGCGCGACAGCGCGACGATCCGCGGCACGTCACGCGGGTCGTTTCGCACGAGTACGATGTCGCCGGCTTCCACCGCCACGTTGGTGCCCGCGCCGATCGCGACGCCCACGTCCGCGATCACGAGTGCGGGCGCATCGTTCACGCCGTCGCCAACCATCGCGACGCGCTTCCCCTGCGACTTGAGCTCTTTCACCTTCTCGGCCTTCTGATCCGGAAGCACTTGCGCGAACACCGTATCGATCCCGAGGTCCTTGGCGACCACGTCCGCGACCGCCCGCGCGTCACCCGTTACCATCACGACCTCGATGCCCCTCTCGTGAAGGCGGCGCACCGCCTCGGCCGACTCGGGGCGGATTGCATCGGCGACGGCGAAGGTCGCGAGCACACGACTGTCCTCCACCAGATAAATCGTGCCTTGCCCGCGCGACGCTGCCCGCTCGGCTGCCGCCCGAAGATTCGCGTCGGGCTCGACGCCGAGCCCGGCGAGCAGGTTCGGACCGCCGGCGGCGAGTCGACGCCCGTCAACCGCCGCACGCACGCCGCGGCCAGGCATGTATTCGAACTCGGTCGACGGCGGGACGCGCAGGCCTCGCTCCTCGGCGCTCGCCACGACTGCCCGCGCCACCGGATGCTCCGAGTCGCGCTCCACGGCCGCCGCGAGTCTCAGCGCGTCATCAGGCGCCAGGCCCTCCGCGGTGGCGACATCGGCGACGCGGAGCTCGCCGAGGGTCAGCGTGCCCGTCTTGTCGAAGATGACCGCGTCCAGATGCCGCGCCTCTTCGAGCCCACGCCGGTCGCGGACGAGGAGTCCGCTACGCGCGCCGAGCGTCGTCGAGATCGCGATCACGAGCGGGATGGCGAGCCCCAGCGCGTGCGGGCAGGCGATGACGAGCACTGTGACCGTCCGCTCGATGGCGAACGCCGGGTCGGCGGCACGGAGCGCGAGCCACGCGCCGAGCGTGAGCACGCCGGCGCCGATAGCCACTAACGTGAGGATGAACGCCGCGCGGTCGGCGAGGGCCTGCGCGCGCGAGCGGGACGTCTGCGCCTGCTCGACGAGGCGCATGATCCCGGCGAGCGCCGTCCGCTCGCCCGTCCCCGTCACCTCCACGCGTAGCGAGCCGGACTCGTTCACCGTACCAGCGATGACGTTGTCCCCTTCGCGCTTCTCCACCGGACGTGACTCGCCAGTGATCATCGACTCATTGACTGCGCTCGCGCCCTGGCGTACGACACCGTCGGCGGGAATGCTCGCGCCGGGACGCACGAGCACCACGTCGCCCTCCCGCAGCTCGCTGATCGGCACCTCCTCGGTGCGCTCGCCAACGATGCGGACTGCCGTGTTAGGCAGGAGCTTCGCGAGCTCCTTCAACGCCCCTTGGGCCTGCGTGATCGAGCGCATCTCGATCCAGTGGCCGAGGACCATGATCGTCACGAGCGTCGCCAGCTCCTCCCAGAGCGGCATCCCGGGGTAGCCGAGCGTAACGACCGCGCTGAAGACGAACGCCACCGAGATGGCGAGCGCGATGAGTGTCATCATCCCCGGGAGCCGGTCCCTCAGCTCGCGGATCGCCCCCTGGATGAAGACCCACCCGCCGTACGTGAACACCGCGGTGCCGAACACCGCCGGGATCCAGTGCGAGCCGGGGAAGCGCGGCGCCGTGTAGCCGAGCGCGCTCTGGAGCATGTGCCCCCAGATGAGCGTCGGCAGCGTCAGTAGCAGCGAGATCCAGAACTTGTCGCGGAACATCGCCACGCTGTGCCCAGCGTGCTTGTCGTGGGCGGCGTGCTCCGCGTGCGCGGCGTGGGCGGTGGCAACATGGCCCTCCGCGTGCGCCGCGTGCTCTGTCGCCTCCCCGCGACCGGCGAGCTCCGGGTGCTGCGGGTAGCCGGGCTCCGCGGGTGCCGCCGGTCTGTCGTGGTCCGCGTGATGTCCGTGGTAGTGCGCGTCGGCGCGCCCACCACGGCTCATGTCGTGGTGAGAATGCTCAGCCGGCTCGGGCACTCGAGAGGAGTGGTGGCCGTGCTGCTGCCTATGGGAATCGTCCATGTGCTCAGAGAGAATGGTGCGCCAGCGGATGGCAGCCTAGCCCGCAGCCAGCGCGTGCTCAAACCGCCGTGCCACCTCCGGCCAGTTGACCAGGTTCCACCACGCTTTGACGTAGTCGGCGCGGCGGTTCTGGTACTTCAGGTAGTACGCGTGCTCCCACACGTCGAGCCCGAGCAGGACGTCCTCGGCGCGTGTGCCGACCATGAGCGGGTTGTCCTGGTTCGGCGTGGTGGTGATCGCCAGGCGGTCGCCGTCGCGCACGAGCCATGCCCAGCCCGAGCCGAAGTGTCCCACCGCGGCGGCGGAGAACTGCTCGCGCAGCGTGACGTAGGTGCCGAAGCTCTCGCGGATCGCCTCGTCGAGGGCACGAGCCGCGGCGCTGCCGACGTTCGGCGCGTGCTCGGCCCCCTCGGCATGCGGCCATCGGGCATGCTCGCCCGTTGCGGGCGCCATCACCTGCCAGAAGAATGAGTGGTTCCAGTGGCCGCCGCCGTTGTTGCGCACGGCGGTGCGCACCGTCTCCGGCACGCTCGCGATCCCGACCATGAGCTCGTCCAGCGAGCGACCGCCCAGCTCGGGCGCCTTCTCGATCGCCGCGTTCAGGTTGTTGACGTACGTCTGGTGGTGCTTCGTGTGGTGG
>JBHELH010000146.1:0-4512 GCA_046263215.1 Gemmatimonadaceae bacterium
ACGACGTCTTCTTCGTCTTCCGAAACGAGCAGGCCGAGCGCGGGCGGAACCTCTTCGTCCTGTCGACGGCCGCGTTCGAGAGTGGCGCCGGGTCGAGGGCGCCGGCCACGAGACCGTAGGCTCAGTCGCTACTCAGTCTCGGGTTCGGCGAGGGATGATCCAGACCCTGCGGCTGGTCCATGCGACGCTTATGGTTACCTCACCGTCGACGCGGGCGGCGAAGCGCACGAGCTGCTGAAGCGAGAAGCGCTCGAGGCGACCGCGCTGGAGGTCGGATGCGCGCGGCTGATCGATGCCGAGCCGGTGGGCGATGTTGAGCTGCCCTGACCGCCGAAGTCGATCGAGGATGGCGTCGGCGAGCTGCCGCTTGAGGGCGGGGACGGGGTCGTGGCCGCCTTGCACGTCCACGAATATCGCGTCCATGCGGCTTGGCGCCTCCACCTTGGGTGCGCGGAGAGGAGCGGATGCACGCGCGCCTGAGGTGATGGGGTAAGGCGCGCGAGCCGTAATGCCAGTTCTGGCATGACGCGCGCGCGGCCGGACATGCCAGTTCTGGCATTAGCACTGCGCGGGAGGACCCGGCTCCCCAGCGGGCGCGCACCGACGCGTTAGCGCGAGGACGCTCCGCTCTTGTACGTGCCGACCCCCGCCTCCGCCGACCGCCCCTTCGGAATGCTGAGCGACGTCCAGCTCGCCCCCGCCAGGTGACGCGCGACGTACACGATCTGCCCCACGTGATAGGCGGTGTGCGTCACCGACCGGTTCAGCGCTTCGACGACGAGGAACTCCTCGCGGCGGATCGTGACCGTGCGCTCGAGATCCTCGGGCCGCAAGGCTTCGATAGCCTCGAGCACGGCGCCCCAGCCGTCGTTCCACCAGCGTAGGACCTCCGCGCGCGACACGTTGTCCGTCATCTCGAACTCGGCGTCGCGATTGCGATCCGGCTTCTCGCCGTCGGTCGTCAGGAAGTCGCGGAACCGCGA
This sequence comes from Gemmatimonadaceae bacterium, assembly GCA_046263215.1. GTDB lineage: Bacteria > Gemmatimonadota > Gemmatimonadetes > Gemmatimonadales > Gemmatimonadaceae > JBHELH01. The sequence goes on from JBHELH010000146.1 coordinate 984, forward strand.
CCGCAGGTTGCCGGCGACATGCTTCACGATGACCGCGATGCTGTTCGACTCCGGATCGATCTGGCGGTGGAGGTCGGCGTCGGTCGAGACTTGAGCGATCGCGCGCTCGCCGAGGTCCTTGTACATGCGGTACGTCCGCAGAATTGAGCGAAGGTAGGCGTCGGCCAGGGCTGTGGCGGTCATAGCTCCGACCAATCTAATCGTGCCTCAACGCCTGCACGGCAGGCTCGAGCAGGGGGTGCGCGGCGGGACATGAGCTCCCGAACGCTCCTTCGGGAAGTCACGCGGCTCGACGGCGCCCGCGATCAGCGTCCGGCGCACTTGACATGTGTCGCACATGCACTGCATGTTGGCCACATGGCCAAGATGATCCAGATCCGGCACGTGCCGGATGCGCTCCATCGGACCCTGCGCGCGCGGGCCGCGCGGGCCGGCATGACACTCTCGGACTATCTCCGCGCCGAGCTGTCGCGGGCGGCCGAGCAGCTGACCGCCGACGAGTTGCGCGAGCGACTCGCGACCTTGGAGCCGGCCGAGGTGCGCGAGTCTCCTGCCCGCGCGGTCAGGCGCGAGCGCGAGCGCGCGTGATCGTCACGGACGCGTCGGTGATCCTCGAGCTATTGCTGCGGACGTCGGCGGCCGAGGCGATCGAGGCGCGGGTGCTAGACGCGGGCGAGACGCTGCACGCCCCGCACCTTCTCGACGTGGAGGTCGCGCAGGTGCTGCGCCGCTATGCCGCGCGCGGAGAGATCTCCGCCGCCCGCGGTCGCCTTACCCTCGGTCTGCTGGCGCGCCTCCCGATCGCGCGGTACGCGCACGAGCCGCTGCTCCCCCGCGTGTGGGCCCTCCGCGCAAACATGACGGCCTACGACGCGGCGTACGTCGCCCTGGCGGAGGCCTTGGGCGCGACTCTGCTCACCCGCGACGAGCGGCTCGCCTCGGCCCCCGGGACGCGAGCGAAGATCGAGCTGGCGGGAGCGTAGGATTGCGAGGCTCGACATTATTTCAGCTTGACAGGGCCGAGACGAGCGCGCTCTTCGCCATAAGCGTGAACAGCAGGGACGAAGTTGACGCGCTGGTCAAGAAGGCCGTGGCCGCGGGCGGCTCACACGCCACCGATCCGCAGGATCACGGATTCATGTACGCCTGGAGCTTCTACGACCTCGATGGGCACCACTGGGAAGTGTTCTGGATGGATCCCAACGCCGTCAACGGCTGACACAAGGACCCGAGGACAGTGACGATGACGATAACGAGACAGCGAATCACGCCCTGCCTCTGGTTCGCGGACGAGGCCGAGGAAGCCGCGAGGTTCTATACCGGGGTTTTCAAGAACTCGCGTATCACGAAGATCACTCGCTACGGATCGGCGGGCTACGAAGTGCATGGCCGACCAGCTGGGTCAGTAATGGTTGTCGCATTCGAGCTCGACGGACAGACGTTCACCGCGCTGAACGGCGGACCGATCTTCAAGTTCAACGAGGCGGTCTCGTTGCAAGTGAACTGCGAGACGCAGGCCGAGATCGACCATTACTGGGAGAAGCTGTCCGCGGGCGGGGATCCGAAGGCGCAGCAGTGCGGCTGGTTGAAGGACCGCTACGGCCTCTCATGGCAAGTCGTCCCCAACGTCATGGAGGACCTCTTCGACGATGAGGGGTCGCCGGGCGCGGAACGGGTTATGGAAGCGATGCTACGAATGAAGAAGATCGACATCGCTGAGATTGAGCGGGCGTACGACGGACGGGCCGCCGTGTAGTGGATGCGGACGAACGGCGTCGTCCGTGACGAGTCGGCGGCAGGCACACCGCCGTCTTTGCGCGCTCATCCGCCGTAGTTGGCCGCGCCCATCGAGGGCTCGCAGAGTCCTGGCGACTCCTCGAGCAGCGCAAGAAAGCGATCGGCAACCAGAGGGTCCACCGGCAGGACGTCCCGACTCCACGCCGCTGCGACGGATGGTGACGCAAGCGGCTCCACGAACCCGGGCGCGTACAGATCGAGTGGCGGGTCGTAGATGTAGTAGGTCTTCAATCCGTGCGCGGCGAGGTGCGCGCGCGCCTTGTCGCGGTCCCGAATCAACAACGGCACACGCAAGAGCGCCGTATCGGGGGACACCGCGAGCCCAAGAGGCGTGAGTCCCAGCTCGAGGAGCTTGCGGGCGCCAGCCAGCCGCGCACGGCGGCTCTCCTCGAAACTCTCCAAGCAGCGGAGCGTGTCTCGTACGGCGGAACGAAGAGGCCACGTCCGATACATATAGTTGTCGACGCGGACCCACCGCTCGAAGCGGTCGAGCCCTCCACCGTCCCTCTGCGCCTGCTGTACTGCACCGGCGTCATAGACAATCCGGTAGCCGGACCGCTCGCGCGGGCGAGAGACGAATCGGTCACGGCGCCTGGCAAGCCACCTTCGTAGCCGAGTCGAAGCGCCTACGGTACTGAGCAGCGAGCGCGCTCGATGCGCGATCGCGACGGGGAGCGGCCGACGTCGCGTCACCTCCGCGGCTCGCCGCGCCAGCGAATCACGCCGACCCGCATCCACAAAGGTCAGCGCACCCCCGAACACGCCGAGGTGCTTGCTGAAGCTGTAGGCGGCCGCGGTCCCGAACTCGCCAATCCGCCGCTCGCGGAGGCGGCTGTCGATCGCGTGCGCAGCGTCTTCCAGGAGCACGAGATCGTGTCGAAGACACCGCTCCTCCAGCAGATCCATTCGGTCCGGGACACCGTAGAGGTTCGTTGTCAGGACCGCGCGCACCTTGGTCCAGTCCGAGTCGTCGATAGCAGCGGGATCGAGGTTGCCGGTGCTCGGATCGATGGGGCCGAGCACCGGCACGAGGCCCGCCGCCAGCACCGTGAAGAAGACCACATCGTCGTTGACCGGAGACATCAAGACGCGGTCACCTGGCCGGAGCCATTCGCGAAACGCGAGGTAGAGGGCGAGCCGGCCCGACGGGAGGTAGAGAGCATGCCGCCCGTAACGTCGGCGGAAGAGCTCCTCGATGGCTCGGACCTCTTTGCTCATGCGATGGTGCCGCTCAGACCTCGCGCCCTAGGTGCGAGCTCTGAGGCGCACCGCGCCCGCCGCCGGCGGCTCGTGTCGCGCCGTGGAGCTCAGCTCGAACGTGTAGAGAAAGTTGGTGAACCCGACGTCATAGTCCGAGAGACCGTTCTGGCCCGTCAGGCGCATCCGCTCGTCGTACAGCCGTCGCATCACGACCTCGACCTGACGGTCGACCGGGCCCGTCGACAACGAGCCGCGCTCCAGCTCGAGAAACTGCGTCCGCAGTTCGGGGCGGAGACTCGACTGCGTCACGCGGCCGCGGAACGCCGCGCGGTCGTCGCCGACCAGCGCCCGCAGATCGCGGTGCAGGCGCTCGCACAGCGCCGACTGCACGAGCACCGGCTCGCGCGACGCGGTGAGCGCGAGGTACGCCAGCGCCTGCGCCTCGAGCTCCTTCCAATACCCCTTCCGGTGGCTGAACTCGTGGGCGATCACGTGTGGCTCGAAGACGCCGACGTCCCGGAAGATCATCACG
>JBHELH010000147.1:0-4440 GCA_046263215.1 Gemmatimonadaceae bacterium
GCTTCACCGCAGGCCCCGAGTGGGAGGAATTCAGCTTTGCGTGGTCGGACTTCCGGGGCAGCGACGGGTCAGCCGTGACCGGGATCGCGATCGTCGGCGGGCCGGCCGCCGGCCCGTACCGGTTGCTGATCGATCAGGTCAGGTTGTGGTGAGCAGGGTCGCGCGACCTGCGCGGCGCCGCGGTAGGCTCATCCTTCTGGCGCTCGTCGTGTTTCTGGGCTTCAACGTCGGTGTTTTCCCGCTCGCGGCCGCTCGCATCGGTGCCCACTCACGGGGTGCTCGGCCACTCGACCTTCGCTTCGGGTACTCTCCCGACACCGCGTACGCGGCCATGGGTGCGTACGGCGCTCAAGGGCGCCGCGCGTACATGTGGATCGAGCTCACCGCGGACGTGGTGTACCCCCTCGCGTACGCATTGCTCCTGTCGTTGTCAGTAGCCTACCTCTTCCACCGGGCACGCCCGGAATCGGCTTTCGGCCGCCGTGCCGCGATGCTCCCGGTCGGTGCGCTCGTGGCCGATTACTTCGAGAATGTCGGGATCGTTGTCATGCTTGCCCGCTACCCGGAGCGCCTCGACACCCTGGCTCGAGTGACGAGTGTGGTTACGTCCGTCAAATGGGTGCTGTTCGGTGCGTCGTTCGCAGTCCTGGTCGTCGGAGTTGGGGCCTTTTTGCTCGCGCGTCGGCGAGGCGAAGCGGTTTCGTGAGCGGGGCGCCGGAGACCTGCCACGAGGTTGCCTTGCGAAGAATCTCGGTGAAGCGACGGTCCCCCCGGATCGACTCGAAACACGGGAGCAGCGACGCGTAGAGGACGATACCGTCGGCCCGCTCCTCATAGGCCGTCTCGAGCCAGCGGAGCGCCGTCTCACGATCGCCGAGTGCCGCGTACACCTGGGCGAGGTAGAACGCGTTGCCCGCGGGGCGCTCCGCGAGCGTCCGGAGCGTACGCCGCGCCTCTGCAGTGTCGCCGCTCATCGCGGCGAGGCTTCCGACGCTGCCCAGCAGGAGTGGCGATGACCCACTGGCCGTGCGCGCCCGCTCGGCCGCGGCCCGCGCCTCCGTGTACCGGCGCTGACCCGCGCGGCTCCAGGCGAGCCAGTAGAGCCCCGCCACGTGGTTGGAATCCCGGGCGAGGGCCTCGGCGGCGACAGCCGCCGCACTGTCGTATCGGCCCGCCGCGAGGTACGCGCCGGCGAGTCCCGTTGCGATCTGCACGTTGAGCGGGTCGAGACTGATTGCCGCGAGCGCCTGCGCCAGAGCGTCCGTGACGCGGCCACGGCCGGCGAGGCATCGCGAATAGAAGTAGCGCGTCGTCGCGAGCCCGGGGTTGAGGGCGATCGCCTTTCGGAAGGCCGCCTCGGCCCTCGGCCAATCCCAAACGTAAATACAGAGGACGGATGCCAACGAGGCGTGCGCTTCCGCCGACGCGCTGTCGAGCGCGACGGCACGGCGTGCCGCGTCGAGTGCGCGCTCGCCCGCCTCCCGCGTGGTGAGATAGCCCCACGTGCCGAGGACCACATAGACGTCGGCCATGCCCGCGTACGCGAGCGCATAACGGGCGTCCTTCGCCGCGGCTGAGTCGTAGTACGCGAGAGCGCGGCGGAGCGATTCCAGCCCCCGCCTGTTCCACTCGTGGCGACCGCGCAAGTAGAGCTCGTATGCGGTGACATCGGTCGTCGCATGATGAGCCAGCGCCGCGCGCTCGTGGCGGAGGAGTCTGACGCGAAGCGCCTGCACGATCGCGCGCGCGATCTCCGCCTGGACCGCCAGCACGTCATCCATCTGACGGTCGTAGCTGTCCGACCAGAGGGTGAAGCCGTCGTCCGCCTTGGTGAGTTGCGCCGACACCCGGAGGTGGGCGCCGGAGCGCCGTACGCTCCCGGTCAGCACCGCGCCGACACCGAGCGTACGGGCGACCTCACCGACGTTCGCCTCGGTGCCCTTGAAAGTGAACGACGAGGCCGGCGCCGCTACGCGAAGCTCGCTGATCTTCGACAGTGCCGTGATGAGCTCCTCGCTCATGCCGTCGCTGAGGAAGTCGTTGCCGGGGTCGCCGCTGAGGTTTCGGAACGGGAGGACGGCGAGCGACTTCGGGATCTCGTCGCCCGCCGAGGCGCCACTCCTGGCGAAGGCGAGAAAGAGCGCGCCGGCCGCCAGCAGCCCGGCCCCCGCCACGACGGCCGTGCGGCGGGTGTGTCGCCTCGCCCGGCCAGGCCCCGTGTAGGTGGCGGTGCTCCCGCTCGACGGCCCGAGAGCCTCCAGCGCGTCGACGAGTTCAGAAGCGGACGACGGCCGGTCCGCCGGGTCCTTGGCCAGGCAGCGCGCTATCAGTTCTTCGAGCGCGTCCGGGACGTCCGGCCGCCGATCGCGCAGAGGTTGAGGCGCGTCGCGTAAGTGCGCGGCGAGGATCGCCCGCGGCGACCGCCCCGTGAAGGGCGGGGCGCCGCACAGGATCTCGTACGCGACGACGCCGAACGAGTAGATGTCCGTGCGGTGGTCCGTCGCGGGATCGCCGGCGGCTTGCTCGGGCGACATGTACGCGAGCGTGCCGACGGTGGTGCCGGTCTGAGTCAGCGCCCGGTCACCGGCGGCAGGCGGGGCCTCGTTATCGCGCGAAGCACTCAGCGCCTTCGCGATGCCGAAGTCGGCGACGGCGGCCGCGCGGCCGGACAGCAAAATGTTCTCCGGCTTGATGTCGCGGTGCACCACCCCGTGCTCATGCGCGTAGGCGAGCGCGCGCGCGACATCGCGCAGGATCACGACGGCCTCGGCAACGCCGAGGCGACCCACGCGGTTCAGCCGCGAGCGCAAGGACTCGCCCTCGACTCGCGGCATCACGTAATAGAGCAGACCCTCGCCTTCTCCGGCCGCGAGCACACCGACGATGTGAGGGTGCTGGAGCCTGGCGGCCAGCGCCACCTCGCGATGGAAGCGATCGGCGTTGACGCCTACGGCGAGCTCGGGAAGAAGAACCTTGATGACGACGTCCCGGTCCAGTGCGGCTTCGTGCGCCTCAAAGACGTGCGACATCCCGCCGCCGCCGAGCTCCCCCCGAAGGGAGTAGGCACGGCCCAGGATGCGCTGAAGCTGCTCCCGATAGCCCACGGACATTCCTGTGCCTCCTCGCTTCGACCGGCGTAGCCCGCGCCGAGCCGCAGGTGTCCAATGTGTTCCACGGCCTCCCGCGCGCAATGGGGCGTCGAGAACCGGCTCAAATAGCACGGCGGCCCGGCCGCGCACGCGGCCGGGCCGCCCGGCGTTCGGAGAGCCGATGGGCGCGCGGCGCGCCCGCGTTCAGTCGAAGTCCAGAGCCAGGTTCATCGCCGGCGCCGAATGCGTCAGCGACCCCACGCTGATCCAATCGACTCCCGTCTCCGCCATCGCTCGCACGTTCGAGAGGTTCACACCCCCGGACGCCTCGACGACGGCACGGCCGTTGATCATGCGCACGCACTCGGCCATCATCTCCGTCGACATGTTGTCGAGCATGATGATGTCCGCGCCGGCGGCGAGCGCGTCGGCGACCTGCTGCATCGTCTCGCACTCGACCTCGACCTTCATGCCCTCGGGCGCGATCTCACGCGATCGCCGCACGGCGAGCTCGATGTTCCCGTCGAGCGCCGCGAGGTGGTTGTCCTTGATCAGGATCCCCGTCGACAGGTCAAGACGGTGATTCTTCCCGCCGCCGGCGCACACGGCGTACTTCTCGAGCGCCCGCCAGCCCGGGAGCGTCTTCCGCGTGTCGAGGATCTTCGCCTTCGTCCCCTTCACGGCGTCGACGTACCGCGCCGTGAGCGTCGCGATTCCCGACAGCCGTAGCATGAAATTGAGCGCGACACGCTCCGCCGAGAGCAACCCGCGCGCGTGCCCGCTGAGAAAGAGCACCGGCGTCCCGCGCTCGACCCGCGTTCCGTCCTCGACGTCGACGCGGATGGCGACTTTCGGGTCCAGGATCCGGAACGCTTCCAACGCGAGCGGCACGCCGCAGACGACGCCGCTGTCACGTGCGACCAGCGTCGCCCGCGCGCGCCGCTCCGAGACGACCGTCGCGATCGTCGTGAGGTCGTTCATCGCCCCGTCCTCGTGCAGCGCGGATTGGACGAGTGAGTTCAAGGCGTCGTGACTCAACGGGAACCGCAGCATCCCCGACCCGTCGACCGCCGGCTCGGAGAGCGGGGTAATCGTCCTTGGCGTTCTCCGCCGCTCAGGAAGTCTCTCTGGGAGCCGCTCCGGCATTTGCCTCTCCATACCTTGCCCCTTGATCAAGAAAGCGGGCCAAGGCCCGCGGTCGCACTTCGGATAGCGGATAGCTGATAGTCGCTAGCTATTCGCCAGGATCCACACCTACCGGCGCCGGCGACACTCCGACGCCACCCCGCCCGCCGATCGCGATCATCCGCTCGATCGCCGTACGCGCCCGGCGCGCGACCTCCGGCGGGAC
>JBHELH010000148.1:0-3163 GCA_046263215.1 Gemmatimonadaceae bacterium
TCCGCCGACGCCGCGGCGAACGCGAGGCCGGGCGGCAGTGCCAGCGCCTTCTGCGAGCCGGTGAGAACGAAGTCCATCCCCCAGCCGTCGAACTCGAGCGGCACGCCCGCGACGCCGGTCACGCTGTCGACGAGACACCTCGCGCCGTAGCGGTGCGCAAGGTCGCTCACCGCGCGCACGTCGGTCAGCACGCCGGTCGAGGTCTCGGAATGCACGACCGTCACCGCGGCGTACCGCTTCTCGGCGAGACGCGCCTCGACCTCGCCGAGCCGGAACGTCTGGCCGAGCGGCACTTCGACGACGTCGGTTTCGCGAGCGCACGCGGCGGCGATCCTCGCGTAGCGCTCGGAGAAGGCGCCGTTAACGAGCGAGAGGATCGCGCCCGGTGGCGCGCAGCGGATGGACGCTTCCATCAACCCGGTCGCCGACGACGAGCTGACGTAGACCGGCCGCTTGGTGCGGAAGACGTGGCGCAGCCCTGCCTGAATGCGCGCGAACATCTCCTCGAACGCCGCGCCGCGGTGCCCGATCATCGGCTTCGTCATGGCAGCCAGCACCTCCGGTCGGACGTCAGTCGGGCCGGGGAGAAAGAAAGTGCCGAAGACGTGCGCCACGGTCATGGGAGGACGAGGTCGGTGAGCTGGCGGAAGGACGATACCACATAGTCCGCCGAGCGCACGACCGGTTCCCGTCTCACGAAGCCGGTGTAGACCGCGAATGCGTCGGCCGCCTCGCGCATCGCGGCGTCGGTCGCGCCGTCGCCGACGGCGAGCAGCGGGCGTGGGAGTCCGAGCGCGGCGCAGACGTCCCTCTTGCCGTGCTGCGTCGCGAGCGGCGACGTCGCATCATGTCCGACGTACGCGCCCGACTCGTCGAACGACAGCGAGACCGCGTGCAGGCTGCCGTCGCTGAAGCCGAGCTCGCGGGCGAGAGGGCGGATCGCCTGTCGGACGCCGCCGCTTACCAGCGCGAGCGCGATGCCCTCCCCGCGCATGCGGAAGATCGCCTCGCGCGCGCCGGGCGCCAGCGCGTCGATGTACGCGCGGCCGAGCTGCGCGACCTCCGTCGCCGTCGGCCGCACGAGCGCGAGGCGGTCCCCGTACACGCTGTCGAGCGGAATCTCGCCGCTCATGGCGCGCTCGGTGAGGCCTGCGATCTCGGCGGCCACCTCGGGGCCGCGCCGCGCCGCGAGCCAGTCGATGCCTTCGATCCCGCAAAGCGTCGAGTCGACGTCGATGAGCACGGCACGGAATCGAGGGATAGTCATGAGGCAGGTCACGGCGGGGGAGCTTGCGAGCTTGTGAGGAACGGCTACTCGAAGATGTTGCCGGGTGCCAGGATTCCGAGTGGATCTAGCTCACGCTTGACGGCCCGCATGAGTGCAAGCTGTACAGGCGACGTCTGAAGCGGCAGCCACCGGCGCTTGAGCTTTCCGATCCCGTGCTCGGCGCTCACCGTGCCGCCGAGGGAGAGAACGTGGCGGAGCGTCGCCTCGATCACCCGCTCCACCGCCTCGCGCTCGGCGGCGTCGCGCGCGATGAAGTTCTGGTGAGGGTGGCCGCTCCCGGCATGTCCGTAGATCACCGCCTGCCCCACGCCCCCGCGGTCCGCGAGCGCGCGCGCCTCGGCGATCGCCTCGGGCAAGCGGCGGTACGGCACCGCCCAGTCGGTCGAGAGTTTCCGCCCGCCAGCGCCACGGTACGACGCGCCCCGCTCGTTCATGTGCGCCGGGACCGCGTGGCGAAACCGGCGCGCGTCTCGAAGTTCGGCCTCGCTCGCGAGCGCCAGTACGTCGTCCGTCGGCGCGCCGTGCCGCTCGGCGAGCGCGAGCCAGTCATCGAGCGGCGGGTCGACTTCGTCGTCCGCCGCTTCCTCGGCGTAGACCATCGCCATCGCGCCGGCGAGCCAGCTCTCGTGGCCCTGCGAGTGGCGCGCGATGGCCAGCGCGGCGCCGTCGAAGTACTCGAGGCAGCGGGGCGTGAGACGCGACGATTCGCGCGCCGCGACGACGAAGCGGAGCGCGTCATCCTCGGACCGGAATGGGATCGCGAGCCCTGTCACGCGCTCCGGTCGCGGAAGGAGCGCCAGCTCCGCCTCGACGATCACGCCGAGGGTGCCTTCGCTGCCGACGAACCAATCGACGGGATCCTGCGCGAGGGCGTAACCGGCGGTGTTCTTCTCCAGCCCCGGACGTCGGACGTCGAGGACGTCGCCGTTGGCGAGCACGACCTTGAGACCAAGGACGTGCTCGCGCGTCGCGCCGTAGCGGAGGCTCCTCGCGCCCGACGCATTACACGCGATCGCGCCGCCAATGGTCACGTCGTCCTCGCTCGTCGGGTCGGGGGCGAAGAGAAGCCCTTCGGCCGCGGCCGCGCGCTTGAACTCGCCGAGGCTCACGCCCGCTTCGACGCGCGCCGTGCGCGTCGCGGCGTCGATGTCCAGGATGCGGTCGAGGCCGCGCAGCGAGAGAATCACACCGCGATCGGTAATCGACGCGCCGGTGGTGCTCGTCTGCCCGCCGGCGGCCGTCACCGGCGTCCGCTCGGCGGCGGCCCGACGCATGACGTCGGCGACCTCCTCGACCGACTCCGGTCGGGCGACGCCCTCCGGAACGAGCACCAGCCCTGACACGTCGGCGGCGAAGGACCGGCGGATTGATTCGTCGCAGTCGACGGAGGTGCTCATTGGCGTTGAGACGGGGCGGAGGCTCGCGTTGAAAGGCGTTGTTCGCTTGACGTCGCGCACGCGGATTCGGGCGGATCGGTGAACGGCGATAACCGCGGATTGCTCCGCGGCAGCCCGCGATTCCCAATCGCCACGAGCCCGGACGACGCCTTGGCCACACCCCCGGGAGGCTACCAGCCGAGGAGACCAGACTCCGCGCTCGGTAGCGTCCCGAGGGTGTAGCAAAGCCCTTTCACGGGCCGGCGAGAAGAGACCCGGATGCTGTCGGAGTCATCCGCGCCGATCGCCGTTCATCGCATCGGCGCTCATCCGCGTGTGCGCCGGACAACCAATAACGCCCTCACACCCCCCGCCCACCATCCCGAAACGTCACGATCGTCGCCGACAGCACGTCCGGTAGCCCGAGCAGCGCGCGGCGGACCTCCTCCGTCACCGGGTCGTCAACCGAGATCGCCGCCAGCGCTTCGCCGCCCTGCTT
>JBHELH010000149.1:0-4498 GCA_046263215.1 Gemmatimonadaceae bacterium
AGTGTGCCGGGCGGGATCGGCTCGCGCTGGGTGGCCATGACATAGATAGTCTATGTCACGACCCCCGATCGCGTCAACGCCTGCACTGAGGGGCGGGTGGCGGTGGCGCGTAGCGAGTAGCGCCAGGGATGACGGGCTGGCGGCGATTCGCCGGCCCGTCGTCGTTCGCTACCCCTATCTGCTACCCCCTACCCGCCACCCGCCACCCTTAGGCCGTCAACACCACCTTTCTCGCAGCCATCCTCCTTCTTCACGAACATCTCGTACCCCGTCGCCGCGTCGTGTGGGGGCGCGAGGTCAATCTCTTCCTGGCTGGTGTGGCGAACCGGATCGCCGCGGGCGGGACGCCGCTCGAGCCGCACGTGCCCGAGCTCCGCGCGGCGCTCGAGCGCGTGCAGGCCGCGGCCGACGCCTCAGGGTTCCGGAGCGAGCTGTGGAGCTACGAGATCCGGGACGACCGGCTGGTGCCGGTGCGGTACGGGATCAGCTCGGACGTGCAGCTGTGGAGCACGACCGATCTGGCGGTGCAGTTCGCGCTGTCGCGACTGCGGCGGTGAGCGGAACATGGCGCGGCGGGGGAACGCGACCCTATCTTAGCCGCGCACCTCCCTTGACGGCGTGTTGCGATGGACCTGGGTCAACAGCTGGAGAGTGCGCTCTCCGACACCTACACCATCGAGCGGGAGCTCTCCGGTGGGGGCATGGCTCGCGTCTTTGTGGCGGTGGAGCGGGCCCTCGGCCGGCGCTGTGTAATCAAGGTCCTTCCGCCCGATATGGCGGCGGAGGTCTCTGCCGAACGGTTCAAGCGCGAGATCTCTCTGGCGGCTCGGCTGCAACATCCGCACATCGTACCCCTACTGAGCGCTGGCGAGATCAACGGTACGCCGTATTACACGATGCCGTTCGTAAGGGGCGAGACACTCCGGCGCCGCCTCGCCCGCGATGGTGAGCTGTCCGTGACGGAAGCCATCCACGTGTTGCACGACGTCGCGGCCGCGCTGGCGCACGCGCACACCGAAGGCGTCGTCCACCGCGACATTAAACCCGATAACGTCATCGTCTCCGGCGGCGTGGCCGTGGTCACCGACTTCGGCGTCGCAAAGGCTCTCGACACATCGCGCACCGAGAACGAGCGCACGTCCGGACTCACGTCGTTGGGCGTTGCGCTCGGCACTCCGGCGTACATGTCGCCCGAGCAGGCGAGTGCGGACGTGCACGTCGACCATCGGGCTGACATCTACTCGTTCGGGTGTTTGGCGTACGAATTGTTGACCGGTACGTCGCCGTTCGCCAACCGGCCGCCGCAGCAGATGCTCGCCGCGCACGTGAGTGAAGCGCCGGAGCCGCTGCGTAAGCGCCGTCCGAACGTACCTCTCGCGCTGGCGGATCTGGTCGGAAAGTGTCTCCAAAAGCGCGCGTCCGACCGCCCGCAATCGGCGGAAGAGATCCTGCACGCTCTGGACGCAATCGCGACGCCGAGCGGCGGCACAGCCCCGACCGATGCGAGGTGGAGCGCGGTGCACCGGCGGCGCAGGGCACTCCTGTATGGTGCAGTCATCGTGGCCGCCGCGGCCGCGATCGGCGGCTATGCAATGGCGCGGCAGCCGCCGCTCGTCGTCGCGGGGAATGCCAGCCGCATCACGTCCACCCCGGACATCGAGCTCGACGCCGCGATTTCGCCCGACGGCAAGCTGGTCGCATTTGCCGGCGGTCCCGTGGGGGAGGCGCGCATCTACGTGCGGCACATCGGCGGCGGTCGCACCGTCCTCCTGTCCGGAGGGCTCGACGGCGATCACCGCTATCCGCGATGGTCGCCCGACGGAAGCAGCATCGTCTTCCAAGCAAAAGGCGGGCTCTACGTAGTGCCCGCGCTCGGCGGGCGACTGCAGCTCGTCGCGCAGGGGGAAGGCAGCGCACTGATGACGCCAGCCTGGTCGCCGGATGGCTCGCGCTTGGCCTACGCTGACGAACGCGGCTTGTGGGTGCGCGCACTGACCGGGGGGACTGCCGTCAAGCTGCGCGCCGGCAATGCGCTGCACTCCCCGTCTTGGTCCCCGGATGGAAAGCGTCTCGCGTACGTCAGCGGCAATCAGTTTTACATCGCGAGCTCGGTATCGACGTTTGCCAACCTCGCGCCGAGCGCCGTATGGATCATCGGGACCGACGGCAGCGACGCCCGAGCGCTTACCGACAGCGCGCACTTACAGATGTCGCCGGTCTTCACCGCCGACGGCCGGAGCGTGCTCTTCGTCTCGAACGCGGGGGGAACGCGCGACGTGTACCAGCTTGATTTGGCTTCCTCCCGGCACGCCTCGAGTAAGCCTCGCCGGATCACAGTGGGTCTGCAGCCGTACTCCATCTCGCTATCGGCCGACGGGACCCAGATGGGCTATTCGGTGTTGCTCATTCGGGGCAACGTCTGGACGGCACCGATCACCGGGGATCCCACCACGACGGTGGCCGCCGCCCGGCCGGTCACCGCTTCGAACAGCGCCATCGAGGCGGTGCATCTGTCGCACGACGGCAAGTGGATCGCGTACGATTCGGACCAGGCTGGCAACCAGGACATCTACAAGCTGGCCCTCGACGGCGGCGAGCCGGTGCAGCTCACGACGGATAGGGCGGATGACTTCTTACCTCGCTGGTCGCCGAACGACCGGGAGATCGCGTTTCACACCCTGCGGCACGGCAGTCGGGATCTGTACGTCATGGATAGTGAGGGACGGAACGCCCAGCGCGTGACTGCGGCGGCAAGCCAGGATTACATCCCCGACTGGTCTCCGGATGGGCGGCGGTTGTGTTTCTCGTCGGACCTCAACGGCGCGTACGAGGTCTACACGGTAACCCGCGACGCGGCCGGCAAATGGTCGGATCTCCGCCGGCTCACGAACGAGCGCGGCCTGCGACGCCAGGCTTCGCGCTGGTCGCCGGACGGCAAACACATAGCGTACGTGTACGCGGGCCGGTTGATGCTCGTCACTCCCGACGGTAGCAGTTCGCGCACGCTCGTCGATTGGTCGAATGGGCCCGACGAGATACGCGCGAGCGACTGGGGACCGGATGGGTCGACGGTGTTCTTTCACACGGCGGCGACCGGCGGTCGTCACGCGTTCTGGTCCGTGCCGGCAACGGGCGGGAAGCCGCGACTCATCGCCCGTTTCGATGAGCGACGCCACGTCGCGCGTCGGCCGGATTTTGCGACCGACGGTCGGCGTCTCTTCTTCGTCGTGACGACGGACGAAGCGGACGTCTGGGTGATGAGCCTGAAGCGCTGACCGTAGACCGGCGCGCCTGTTTAAAGAAAAGCGGGCCGGCGAATTACGCCGGCCCGCTTGTGCCTTCCCCCGCCCGACATCACGCCGTCAGCACCACCTTCTCGCAGTTGTCCTCCTTGTTCACGAAGATGTCGTATCCCTTCGGCGCGTCCGCGAGGGGCATGCGGTGGGTGATGACGAAGGTGGGATCGATCTTGCCGTCCTCGATCAGCTTCAGGAGCGGGCGCATGTAACGCTGCACGTGGCACTGCCCGGTCTTCAGCGTGAGCGACCGCTGCATGAACGAGCCGACCGGGAACTTGTCGATGAAGCCGCCGTAGGCCCCGATCACCGACACCGTGCCCCCGTTGCGGCACGCCATGATCGCCTCGCGCAGCGCGATCGGCCGGTCCGTCTCGAGCCCGACCGCCTGCTTCGTCCGGTCGTACGCGTACAGCGCCGCGTGGTGCGTGTGCGCCTCCATGCCGACCGCGTCGATGCACGCGTCGGGACCGCGCCCGCCGGTCATCTCCTTGAGCGCCTCGATGACGCTGTCCACCTCCTCGTAGTTGATCGTCTCCGCACGGGCCTTCTCGCGCGCCATGTCGAGCCGGTAGCCGAAGCGGTCGATCGCGATCACCCGCTCCGCGCCGAGCAGGTAAGCGCTCACGATCGCGAACTGCCCGACCGGGCCGCACCCCCAGACGGCGACGACGTCGCCCGGCCGGATGTCGCACATCTCCGCTCCCATGTAGCCGGTGGGGAGGATGTCCGACAGGAAGAGGACCTGCTCGTCGGTGAACCCGTTCTCGATCTTGAGCGGGCCGACGTCGGCGAACGGCACCCGCGCGTACTCGGCCTGCCCGCCGGCGAACCCGCCGGTCAGGTGCGAGTAGCCGAAGATCCCCGCCGCCGCGTGGCCGAGCATCTTCTCGGCGAGCGCCGCGTTCGGGTTGGAGTTCTCGCAGAGCGAGAAGAGCTGGTGCTCGCAGTGCCAGCAGGTGCCGCACGCGATCGGGAACGGCACGACGACGCGGTCGCCCGCCTTCAGATTCTTGACGCCGCGGCCGACCTCCACGACCTCACCCATGAACTCGTGGCCGAGGACGTCGCCCTTCTTCATCGTCGGCACGAAGCCGTTGTAGAGGTGCAGGTCGGAGCCGCAGATCGCCGTCGACGTGATCTTCACGATCGCGTCGCGCGCGTTGAGGATCTGCGGGTCGGGGACGTCGATGACCTGGACC
>JBHELH010000150.1:0-4530 GCA_046263215.1 Gemmatimonadaceae bacterium
TGCTTCTTCAGCGTGCAGTCGGCCCAGAAGCCCAAGGTTTACGACACCCCGGCGGCGACGGCAAACGCGCGCATCTCGGCGCAGCTCCCGTACATCTTCGCGGTGTCGCGGTTCGCGCACTACCTCAAGGCCATCATGCGCGACAAGATCGGCGGCTTCGCCTCGCGCGGCGAGGTCGAGCAGTTCCTGAACCGCTGGATCAGCAACTACGTGGTGTCGAACGACAGTGCCGGCTTCGCGCTGAAGGCGCAGCACCCGCTGCGCGAGGCTCGCGTGGACGTGAGCGAGATCCCGGGCAAGCCGGGCTGCTACCGCGCGGTCGCGTTCCTGCGCCCGCACTTCCAGCTCGACGAGCTCACGATGTCGCTGCGTCTGGTCGCCGAGCTCCCGGCGCCGGCGAAATAAGTCGGCTGCGGACTGCCGAGGGGCTGAGCCCGCAGCCCGCAGTAGTTCGCGGTTCGCAGCTCGCAGTTCGCAGTATCGGATACGCACCCTACCGCCGCGTGTAGGCCGCGCGGATTGACTCGGTCCCACTACAAGCGAGGGCACAACGATGGCTGTCGACATGTTCATGAAGGTCAAGGGCATCGACGGTGAGGCGCGAGACAAGGCCCACGGCGGCTCTATCGACGTCCTGGCGTGGAGCTGGGGAATGAGCCAGTCGGGCAGCACCCACATCGGCGGCGGGGGCGGCGCCGGTAAGGTCAACGTGCAGGACCTGTCATTCACGAAGTACATCGACAAGTCCTCGACTGAGCTCATGCTGGCGTGCTGCAACGGCAAGCACATCCCGGAGGCGAAGCTCACGATCCGCAAGGCCGGCGAGAACCCGCTCGAGTACCTGATCATCACGATGAGCGACGTCATGGTGACGAGCGTCTCGACAGGCGGCAGCGGCGGCGAGGACCGCTTGACGGAGAACGTCACGCTCAACTTCGCCAAGGTGAACGTCGAGTACACGGAGCAGACGGCGAAGGGTAGCGGCGGCGCCAAGCCGAAGATGGGCTGGAACATCGCCGAGAACACGAAGGTCTAAGTGGCGACGCAGTCGGTAACGGACGCCAACGACCTGTACCGAGCGGGGAAGCTCGACGAGGCGATCCAGGCGCTCGGGGCGTCGCTCCGCGACGCCCCGACCGACAGCCGGCGCCGGACGTTCCTCTTCGAGCTTCTCTGCTTCGCCGGTGAGTACGACCGCGCCGAGAAGCAGCTCGAAGTGTTGGCGCAGGGCGGCAAGACCGCGGAGCTCGGCACGCTCGTCTACCGCGCCGCGCTCCACGCGGAGCGCACCCGGCAGGAGATGTTCCGCACCGGGAGCTACCCGCGTGGGCCGGCGCCGCGACCCGTCTCCGGCACGCTGAACGGCCGGGCGTTCACGACGCTCACCGACGCCGACCCGCGCATCGGCGCGCGCCTGGAGGTGTACGCCGCGGGACAGTACACCTGGATCCCGTTCGGGCACCTGGCGTCCATCCGCATGGAGGCGCCGAAGCGGCTGCGCGACCTGCTCTGGGCGCCGGCGATCGTTCGGCCCGGCCCGGGGTTCCGCAACTACGACCTCGGGGAAGTTCTGATCCCCGTGCTGGCGCCGCTGAGCGCGCAGCACGCGGACCGTGAGGTCAGGCTCGGCCGAGTCACGGCGTGGGAGGAGCTGCCGGACGGAGGGCAGGCCCCGATCGGACAGAAGCTGCTGCTCGTTGACGACGAGGAGTTCCCGATTCTCGAGATCCGCGAGCTCGAGATCACGACCACCCCGACCGACGCGGCGTGACCCGCGCGCGGCGGGCCTGAGAGACGAGGGCGATCATCAGCATGGCGCTGCGCGAAGAGCTGCTTGTCCCGATCCCGGGTGCGAACCCGGCGGGCACCGAGCTGCGCTACGACCCCGTCTACGACAAGATCAAGGAGGCGCGCCGTGAGGACGACGATGCGCCTCAAGGTGAGTGGCAGACCGAGCGCAAGGTTGCCGACTGGCCCCTCGTCATCAAGCTCACCAAGGACGCGCTCAGCAAGAAGTCGAAGGACCTCCAGCTCGGGGTCTGGTTGACCGAGGCGATGCTCAAGCGCGAAGGCATCGCGGGGCTCCGTGCCGGTCTCGACCTGCTCGACGGGCTGGTCGAGCAGTATTGGGACACCCTCTACCCGACCATCGAGGACGGCGACGCCGAGATGCGGGCCGCTCCGCTCGACTGGGCCGGCTCGCGGTTGGACATTGCCGTGCGCCAGGCTTCGGCCAACCGCCTCGGACACACGTTCCTCCAATACGCCGCGTCGCACCTCATCCCCACGGAAGCCGAGGCGGCGTCGGACGACGGCAAGAGCGAGACGCGCGCGGCGGCAATCGCCGACGGCAAGCTGACGCCCGAGGAGTTCGACACAGGCTTCGCCGCGACCCCGAAGGCGTGGTACAAGGCCCTGGCGGCAGACGTCGCGAGCTGCATTGAGACGCTCCAGCAACTGGATGAGCGCTCGCAGGAGCGCTTCGGCTCGGACGCGCCAAGCTTCGGCAAGCTTCGCGCGGCGTTGGAGGAGGTGCAGCGCGCGACGGCGCAGCTCCTCAAGCGAAAGCTCGAGGTCGAGCCGGACCCGCCGGAGTTCAACCCGGCCGGCGTGCCCGCCTCCGCGGACATCGGGCCGCCTCCGGAGCCTTACTTCGCCCCCACGCCGGCGGCCGCGTCGTCACTCGCCCCGTCAACCTCCGCCGCGCGACCGCTCGCCGCCGACGCGGCGTCGCGCGAGGACGCGGCGGCGCGCATCGTCGGCGCGGCGCGCTTCCTCCGCCAGTCGGACCCGTACAACCCGGCCTCGTACCTGTTGCTGCGCGGCTTCCGCTGGGGCGAGCTGCGCGCCGCCGGCCAGAACGTCGACCCGAGGCTCCTCGAGGCGCCGACGACGCAGGTGCGGACGCAGCTCAAGACGCTGCTGCTCGATGGCAAGTGGAAGGAGCTGCTGGAGGCCTGCGAGACGGTCATGGGGTCTCCGCAGGGGCGCGGCTGGCTCGACCTCCAGCGGTACGCGCTCACCGCGTGCGAGGGCCTCGAGGCGGGGTATCACTTCGTCGCGCGCGCGATCCGCGCCGAGCTGCGCACGCTGCTGACGGAACTGCCGCAGCTCGTCGACATGACGTTGATGGACGATACGCCGACGGCGAACGCCGAGACGCGCGCGTGGCTGCGGACCGTCGTGCTGTCGGAGGGCGCTGCGATTGCCGCAGCCGTCGGGCACCCCAACGGCGGTGCCGCGATCGAGCCGGAGTCGGAGCCGCGGCCGCGTGACGCGCGAGCGCTCGCGCAGGCGGAGGCGCGGGCCGGCCGCGCCGAGCGCGGAATCGCGATCCTGACGCGTGAGGTGGAGCGGGAGAAGACGCGGCGCGGCCGCTTCCTCTACCAGACGCAGCTCGCCAAGATCATGGTCGACGCGGGTCACGAGGCGGTCGCGAAGCCGCTCCTCGAGGAGCTCATCGCGTCGATCGAGACGCACAAGCTCGAGGAATGGGAGTCCGGTGACCTGGTCGCTGAGCCGCTCGCGCTCCTCTACCGGTGTCTGGAGAAGCTGGACGGCGATTCCGACACCAAGCAGAGCCTCTACCTCCGCATCTGTCGGCTCGATCCGCTTCAGGCGATCAGCTTCGCGAACGGACAGCAGGCTGCGCAGCCGCAGTAGCGACGGCGGCGAGCCATGGCGAAGAGTGAGATCGAGCGAACAGTCCAGCCGTCGCTCCTCGACCGACTAACCGACGCCGACCCGCGGAGCTCGGCAGACCCTCGCATCACCTTCGCGGAGTCCGTCCGGCGGTTCAAGGCGTCGCTCCAGCGCGACCTCGAGTGGCTCCTCAACACGCGGCGGATCCCCGAGCCGGTGCCCGAGGAGTGGTTCGAATACCTCCCGAAGTCGGTCTACTACTTCGGCATCGCCGACATCACGTCGCTGAGCCGCGATGCGCGCGACTCGCGGATGACCCTGCTGCGCGAGGTCGAGACCGCGATCGCCACGTTCGAGCCGCGACTCACCGACGTGCGGATCTCCGTCGTCGAGGCGGAGGGGGAGCAGTTCCGGAGGGAGCTCCGCTTCCACATCGAGGCGACCCTCCGCATGGACCCGACGCCCGAGCAGGTCGTGTTCGACACGGTCCTCAACTTCGCCAGCGGCGAGTACGACATCGCGGGGGTGCGCGATGCGTGAGGAGCTGCTGCACTATTACGAGCGCGAGCTAACGTACCTGCGCCGCATGGGCGCCGAGTTCGCCCAGCGGTACCCGAAGGTGGCGGGCCGCCTGCTGCTCGAGCCGCACAAGTGCGAGGACCCGCACGTCGAGCGCATGCTGGAGGCGTTCGCGTTCCTCGCCGCGCGCGTCCACCTCAAGCTCGACGACGACTTCCCCGAGGTCAGCGAGTCGCTGCTGAGCATCGTCTACCCGCAGCACGTGCGCCCGATCCCGTCGATGTCGCTGGCCGAGCTCCGCCTCGACCCCGACCAGGGCAAGCTGACGACGGGCTACCGCGTCAAGCGCGACACGATGCTCTACTCGCG
>JBHELH010000151.1:0-11261 GCA_046263215.1 Gemmatimonadaceae bacterium
CAGGAGGCGCAGCTGCGCGAGAGCCAGCGGCAGGAGCTCGAGCTGCGGCACATGCGCGAGCTCTGGGAGTCGGAGGCGCGCTACGCGGACGTTGTGCGCTCGGCGATGGACGCGATCATCATCTTCGACCAGCACGGGACCGTCACGACCTTCAACGCCGCGGCCGAGCGAATGTTCGGCATCCCGACGCGCGACGCCGTCGCCTCGCCGGTCAACCGGCTCTTCCCGCCGCCGCTCGACGCCGAGGCGCTGGACCGGCTGAAGGAGATGGCCGACCGCAATCGCCAGCCGCAGGGTGACGCGCAGCCTGCCGCGAGGCCGGCGCCGGGCGGGGCGCGCCCGCTCACGCTGACCGGGCTGCGGAAGAGCGGCGAGCAGTTCCCGATCGAGGCCTCGGTCTCGGGGCTCGAGCAGGGCGGCGGCCGGACGTACACCCTCATCGTGCGCGACATCTCGGAACGCGTGGCTGCCGAGGAAGCGCTGCGCGAGCAGGCGGAGTCGCTCGAGCGCTCGGCGGCCGAGCTCAAGGCGCTCAACGAGGAGCTCAGCCGCCGCCAGTCGGAGCTCGAGCGCGCGATGACCGCGCGCAGCCGCTTCTACGCCTCGATGTCACACGAGCTCCGCACGCCGATCAACGCCATCCTCGGCTACAGCACGCTGTTGCTGGAGAACATCTACGGCTCGCTGAACGAGAAGCAGGCGGAGGGCATCCAGCGCACGCACAAGGCGGCGAAGCACTTGCTCGAGCTGGTGAACGACGTGCTCGATCTCTCGAAGATCGAGGCGGGGAAAGTGGACCTGCGGCCGCAGCCGGTCACCTTCCCGTCGCTCGTCGAGGACCTCTTCGTGACCGTGCAGCCGCTCGCCGACCAGTACGGGTCGCGGCTGTCAGTGGAGCACGACGGCGAGCCGCTGCGCATCGTCTCCGACCCGCGGCGCGTGCGACAGATCCTGCTCAACCTCCTGTCGAACGCGATCAAGTTCGGCGGCGGGAAGCCGGTGAAGATCGGCGTGCGGCGCGCGGAGGACGGCGGCGCGATCATCGAGGTGGTCGATCACGGGACGGGGATCGCGCCGGCCGACACGGAGCGGATCTTCCAGGAGTTCGTACAGCTCGGCAAGACGCAGCTCCAGGACGGCACCGGGCTCGGGCTGCCGATCTCGCGCCGGCTTGCCGAGATGCTCCGCGGAACGCTCGACGTGTACTCGGAGGTTGGCAAGGGCAGCACGTTCCGCCTCACGCTGCCGCCGACGATCGACGCGCGAGTGTCGCGCGCGATCGAGCAGGTCGTCGAGCCTGGGGTCGAGCGCGAGGGTGTCGAGCGGGTCGGCGACGAGGGCAATGGTGCGCGGCCCGAGAACGCGCAGGAGCCGTGGAACGACGCTGAGCGCGAGGCGGGGACCTCGGCGGGCGATTGAGATGGCAGCCTCCGGAACTCTTCCGTTCGTCGGCGGCTTGGTGAAAGGGCGTCCGGCGGCGGAGTGGCGGAACCCGCCGCGGGGGTAATTCGTCGGATATCTTTACTACGAGCTTGAGTCTTCCAGGAGGAGCACGAGATGCGCGTACCACGTGTACTACCTCTTGCATACGTCGCCGCCGCGATCGCCGGCTGCGGCGGGGGAAGTAGCGGCGGCGGCGGCGGCGGCGGCACACAGCCTCCGGTCCCGGTCGCGAGCGTCACCCTGTCACCGTCGTCCGCGCAATCAATAAATGCCTGCGGGACGGTGAGCTTCACGGCACAGGCGCGGGACGCTCAGAACAACGTGCTCTCCGGTCGCCCGATCGACTGGGAGTCGTCCGACGCTTCCAAGGTCGTTCTGTCGATCGGGTCCGGCGCGCAGACGACGGCCACCGGCATCGGGGTGGGCTCGTCCACGATCACCGCACGCTCCGGCACCGTAACGTCCAACCCCGGGGTCGCAGTGACTGTCACGGCTGGCGGCGCATCGGGCAGCGCGGCTGTCGGAACCACGGAGACCGCATTCACACCGACCTGCGTGACGATCACGGCGGGCGGTACGGTGACGTGGAACTTCACGACCACCCACAACGTGACGTTCACCACCGCGAACGCGCCGCCCGGCGGCAACGTGCCCGATCAGGGTAGCGGAAACGCGACGCGGACGTTCCCGAACGTGGGGAACTATCCGTACACGTGCACGCTGCACCAAGGGATGAACGGCAGGGTCGTCGTGCAGTAGTCGCGCGTGCCGCTTCGGCGGCAGAACGTGACGTGCGTTACAACGCGAGCCGCCCGGGACCGGGCGGCTCGCGTTTTTTCTCGCCGCGCTCGCTCGCGCCGTGATCCGGAATTGTGTGAACATCGACCGGCACCGATTGTACTACGTGAAATGCGCCTTCTCTGCATCGGCCGCCACGACGTGCTGAGCGATCATCTCGCGTCACTGTTCCGCGAATTTGGTGCGGAGACCCGCGCCGCGGTCGGGCTCGCCGCGGCCGCCGACCTCGCCCGGTCGTTCGCGCCGCAGGCCGTCGTCTGTGACTATGACCTCCTGGCCACCGTCTCCATGACGGCGTGGGAGAGCGATCCGCTGCTCTCGCGTGTGCCGATCGTCGCGGTCAGCCTCACACGCCGGCCGGAGGAGGTGCATGTACTCGACGTCAACAACGTGGCGGGGTTCATCTACCTGCCGTCGCTTGAGCGCGAGGATGGCGCGCGACTGCTGGCCGCGCTCGGCCGGCAGGGTGCGAGCTCGTCGGAGCACCCGCCGCGACGCGACGCTCCGAAATCGATTCCGGCGTGCTGAGCACGCTCGCGCCGCCAGCGCACGTTGGTGCCGCTTGCGCGAGCGGGCCGCTTCGCGCAAATCTCACCGCGCCATGTGGAGCACCGTCGTGAGGCAGATCGTCGGAGCGGAGCATCGGCCTTAGATGGTGCGTCATCAGCAGTCCCTCGAGGGCGCGGTCGGCATGACGCCGCCCCGCCGACCCGGGCGGGCCGCCGGATTCGACGCCCTCGCCGCGCTCGACGCGGTGAAGACTCCGATCCTCGTCGTCGCCCCAGATGGCCGCGTCGACTTCCTCAACGCCGCCGCCGAGGAGCTGCTCCACGTCTCGAGGGCAAACCTCGTTGGCGCGGATCTGCGCGCCGCGCTGGCGTGGCTCGCTGACGTCGTACTCCCGAGCGGCCCGACTCGGAGCGGCGACGCCGAAGTCGCGGCGGGCGGCACCACGCGGAGCCACATTGTCGCCGCCGCGGCCGGCACACCGGGAGCGGACGCGCCCGCGCTCGGCGCGCCGCTCGTCGTCCGAGTGAACGGCGACGCCGAGGGGCGGCTCGTCGTCGAGCTCGAGTCGGGCGGCGACCGCTCGGCGCGGCGAACGCCGCCGGGAACCGACGCGCAGGTCGAGGAGAACGCCGCACTCCGCGCGCTCGCGCGTCAGATGGCCGACGTCGCCGACACGCGTGAGGTGCTGCGCATCCTCGCGGCGTCCGCGTCATCGCAGTGCCAGGCGGCCGGCGCGGCGGTCATTCAGGTCACGGGGGAGACCGCCGTGATCGAGGGTGCCGTGGGGGCCCTCGAGCACTTACAGGGTCACGCATTTCCACTCGCCGGGTCGCTCGCGCAGCGGGCGATCGAGCGTCGCGGCCCGGTCATCGCCTCGGATTACGATGACGCGGCGTTCCCATTGGCGCAGGTCCTCCGCGAGCTGAAGCTCGGGCCGCTCCTGCTCGCGCCCCTCGTCGCCCACGACCGCGTCCTCGGCGTCATCCTTGTCGCGCGCGCGCGTGCGGCGCCCCGGTTCGGCGACCGCGAGACCCGGCGGCTCCAGGTTGTGGCGAACTACGCGTCGGTAGCGGTGTGGAAGGCGCGACTGCTCGAGCAGTCACAGGCCGCGGACCGTGCGAAGATGCGTTTCCTCGCGACGATCTCGCATGAGTTCCGCACGCCGCTGACCGCGCTGAGTGGCTACAGTGAGCTGCTTGCTGACCAGGTGATCGGGCCGCTGTCCGAACAGCAGCTGGACGTCCTCGACCGGATGTGCTCCGTCACGCAGCAACTGGCGACGATGATCGAGGAGCTGCTCGCCTACGCGAGCCTCGAGGCAGGGCACGAGACGGTGCGCGCGAGCGAGTTCCTGGCCGCCGATCTGGTAGGCTCGATCGCCACCGGGTTGGAGCCGCTCGCGCACCAGAAGGGGCTCACGCTCCGCTGGTCGCCGCCGCCAACGCCGATCCGCGTCACGAGCGACATCGACAAGACGCAGCAGATACTGACGCACCTCGTCAGCAATGCGATCAAGTTCACCGACGGAGGCGAAGTGGCGCTCTCGGTCGAGGAGCGGGGGCGCGAGGTGTACTTCTCGGTCGCCGACACCGGCATCGGCATCGCGCGGGAGGACATCGGTCGACTCTTCCGCCCGTTCATCCAGCTCGACGGTGGCCTGACGCGCCGTCACGGCGGCACCGGCCTCGGTCTCTACATCGGGAAGTGTCTCGCCGCGCTCCTCGGTGGGCGGGTCGAAGTCGAGTCGGAGCTCGGGCGGGGCTCGACGTTTACGCTGGTGCTGCCCCTTTCGGAAGGAAACTGACGCGGCTCCGCACTCGTCCGCAGTCGTCGTTATAGATTTCGACCCATGACGGGTCTCCCCATCACTGGTGTCTTCAACGACGGCTACGTCGCGCAGCAGTACGAGCAATTCCGGCGCGATCCGACCTCGGTCGACGAGTCGTGGCGGCAGTTCTTCAGGTTTGCTGAGAGTCTGGGTGGTGGGGCCGCGGCGCCGCGTGACGGCGCGTTTCTCAGGAAGGTGGCCGGGGCGGCGACGTTGCTCGCGGCGATCCGCGAGTACGGCCACTTCGCTGCGCAGCTCGATCCCCTCGGCTCGCCGCCGCCCGGCGCGGCGGAGCTGACGCCCGCGTTCCACGGGATCAGCGAAGCGGATCTCCAGGACGTGCCTGCCTCGGCACTCGCCGCCGCGGGCGTGCGCGCGGAGGCAAGCCACGGCGGCGAGGCCGCCGGGACAGCGGCGGATGTCGTCGCGCGGCTGCGGGAGCTGTACTGCGGCACGATCGGCTACGAGTTCGAGCACCTGGGCGACGAAGCCGAGCGCGAGTGGTTCCGGCGGACGATCGAGTCCGGTGCAGCCTCGGAGCGACTGACCCCGGAGGAGGCGCGCGCGATCCTGGAGCGGCTGACCGAGGTCGACGGCCTCGAGCGGTTCCTCGGCCTCGCCTTCGTGAACGCGAAGCGCTTCTCGATCGAGGGGGTCGACGCGCTGGTGCCGATGATGGACGAAGCAATCGCGCGCGCCGGCGCTGCCGGGACGCGTCACATCGTCATCGCCATGGCGCACCGCGGACGGCTCAACGTACTCACGCACATCCTCGGCAAGCCCTACGCGGCACTCTTTCAGGAGTTCGCGGGGCTGCACCACGAGACCAACGCCGAGAGCGAGACGGGCGACGTGAAGTATCACCTCGGTTACCGCACGCGGCGCGAGCTGGCGGGCGGCGCAGTGGTCGACGTGCAGCTCGTCCCGAACCCGAGCCACCTCGAGTTCGTGAACCCGGTGCTGATGGGCGTCGCGCGCGCGCTACAGCGCGTCGGCGGGAATGGCGCGGGTCCACGCGCCGCCGAAGGCGCGCGGGTGAGTCGCGACGAGAACGCCGTGCTGGCGATTTGCGTACACGGGGACGCGGCGTTCCCGGGCGAGGGAGTCGTCGCCGAGACGCTCAACCTCGCGCAACTCCGGGGCTATCGCGTGGGCGGGACACTACACGTCATCGCGAACAACCAGGTCGGGTTCACGACCGACCCGGTCGACGGACGCTCGACGCACTACGCGAGCGATCTTGCGAAGGGCTTCGAGATTCCCGTCGTCCACGTGAACGCCGACGACCTCGAGGGGTGCATTCGCGCCGTGCGGCTCGGCATCGCGTACCGGTTGCGCTTCAAGAGGGACTTCGTGATCGACCTCGTGGGCTACCGGCGGCACGGACACAACGAGACGGACCAGCCGAGCTTCACGCAGCCGAAGCTGTACGACGTGATCAAAACGCACCCGACGCCGCGCGAGGTCTGGGCGGCGCGCCTGGTGCGCGAGCGTGTCGTCACCGAGGACGAGGTGGCGGCGCTCGACAAGGCGGTCACCGAGCGGCTGACGAAGATCCACGAGCAGTCGCTGAAGGACGGCGCCGACGAGCGCGACGAGGGGGGCGGCGAAGCCGCGCCGACGCCGCCGGCCGAGACGGCGGTCCGCGCGGAACAGCTCGCGGCGCTCAACGAGCAGATGCTCGCGTGGCCGCAGAGCTTCAAGCTTCACCCGACGCTGCAGCGCACGCTGCCGCGCCGACGCGAGGCCCTCAGCTCGGGTGGCATCGACTGGGGTCACGCGGAGGCGCTGGCGTTCGCGTCGCTGCTCGTCGAGGGCATCAACGTGCGGCTCACCGGACAGGACGCGGAGCGCGGAACATTCTCGCACCGGCAGGCGGTGCTGCACGAGGTCGCGACCGGCGCGACCTACACGCCGCTCGCCGCGCTGCCGCAGGCCACCGGCGAGTTCGAGATCTACAACAGCCCATTGTCCGAGACGGCGGCGATGGGATTCGAGTACGGCTTCAGCGTCGCCGCCCCGGGCGACCTCGTCCTCTGGGAAGCGCAGTTCGGCGACTTCGCCAACGTCGCGCAGCCGATCATCGACCAGTTCATCGCCGCCGACCGCGCGAAGTGGGGGCAGGACTCGGGGCTCGTGCTGCTCCTCCCGCACGGCTATGAGGGACAGGGGCCGGAGCACTCCAGCGCGCGACTCGAGCGGTTCCTGCAGCTATGTGCCGAAGGGAACATGACCGTCGCCTACCCGTCGACGCCGGCGCAGTACTTCCACATCATCCGCCGTCACATGAAGTGCCCCGAGCGGCGGCCGTTGATCCTGATGCAGCCGAAGAGTCTCCTGCGTCTGCCGCAGGCGGCCTCGCGGCTCGAGGACCTGTCGGACGGCACGTTCCAACCGGTGCTCGACGACTCGGCGGCCGGCTCGATCGGCCGCGAGGCGGTACGCCGCCTCGTCTTCTGCACCGGCAAGATCTATTACGATCTCGCCGGCGCGCGGACAGAGACGAGCGAGCGCGGAGGGCGGAGGTCGGACGGCGGGGGGACCGCCGGCAGTCGGTCCGGCAAGGCCGCCGCGAACACCGGCGTCGCGATCGTGCGGGTCGAGCAGCTCTACCCCTGGCCCCACGACCACGTCGCGGCCGTACTCGATCGGTACCCGGCGGTCGACGAGGTCGTCTGGGCGCAGGAGGAGCCGAAGAACATGGGCGCGTGGACGCACGTCGCGCTGCGGCTGCGCGTGTCGACCGGGAACGCGCTCGGCGTGCGGTACATCGGGCGACCGGAGCGCGCGAGCCCGGCGGAGGGCTACAAGAACACGCACGACGTCGAGCAGGCGCGGATCATCCAGGAAGTGCTGGCGCCGGCGACGACGGGCGACGCGAAGCGGCCCTCGGCGGTGTGACGCGCGCATCCGTGAAGCGGGCGGCGATTCTCGCCGTCGCGGTGCTCGTCGCGGCGCCGCGCCTCGTGACCGCTCAGGCGGACCGGGAGCGCGGCGCCGCCGCGTTGGGCGAGCTGATTCGCGGCCTCGGCGTGACGGCGCGCGTGCTGATGATCGGCGCGCACCCGGACGACGAGGACACGAACCTCATCACCTGGCTCGCGCGCGGCCGCGGCGTGGAGACGGCGTACCTGTCGCTCACCCGCGGCGACGGCGGGCAGAACCTGATCGGCAACGAGCTCGGCGAGGCGCTCGGCGTCATCCGGACGGAGGAGCTGCTCGCGGCGCGGCGCATCGACGGGGGGCGGCAGTACTTCACGCGCGCGTACGACTTCGGGTTCTCGAAGTCGGCCGAGGAGACGTACCGGCACTGGCCGAAGGACTCGATCCTGCGCGACGTGGTGACGGTCGTGCGGGCGTTCAAGCCTCACGTCATCATCGCGGTGTTCACCGGCACGCCGCGCGACGGGCACGGGCATCATCAGGTGTCGGGGCTGCTGGCGCGGGAGGCGTACGACGTGGCTGGGGATACCGTGCGGATGCCGACGAGCATCAACGCGTGGCACCTTCCCCCGTGGACGCCGCTCAAGTTCTACCGCTCGTCCCGCTTCGCGCCCGATTCGGCGACGCTGCGCTTCAACGTCGGGGAGTACGACCCGCTGATCGGCCGGTCGTACGCCGAGATCGCTGCCGAGAGCCGGTCACAGCACAAGTCACAGGGCTTCGGGGCGCTGCAGCGTCGCGGCGTCGTGTGGGACTACCTGCGGCGGGAGGCGACGCGCGTCAACGCGCAGCAGGAGGCGAGGTCCGAGCGGTCGCTGTTCGAAGGGATCGATACGACGATCGCAGGGCTGAAGCGCGAGGAGCGAGACCCACGGTTCCGAGCCGCCATCGAGGCGCTCGACAGCGCCGTCAGGGGGGTGCAGCGTGCGACGTACTGGCGCGACCCGGCGGCCGCGGTGCCGCTGCTCGCGGAGGTGATGACCTGGACGTTCGCCGGGGGGATGGCCAACATGACGTCCGGGATGATCGACTCGGCCACGAACACGCAGTTCGACCCCAGCCCGGCGGTGCGCGCGGCGTACGATCAGATCGGGCGCCGCGCTCAGAGGGCCCTCCGGCTCGCGACGGGCGTTGCCGTCGACGCGGAGGTGGAGCGGGAGCTGGTGGCGGAGGGAGACAGCACACGCCTGACGCTCGCGGTGTATAACCGTGGCGGCGTGCCGCTGCGTGCCGGGCCGGCGGAGTTCTTCGGTTGTCCGCGCGGCGAGGAGGAGATCAACCCGCGGCGCACGCCGCGCGCCGAGCGGCGGCCGCCGGCGATCTTCGACAGCGGAGGCACGATTCTCCCCGACAGCGTGCGCGTCTGGCGGGCGTGGCTCTGCGGCGCCGCAGGAGGAAGCCCGCGGTGGCTGCAGGAGCCGCGGATCGGCGACATGTTCGAGGTGGGGCCGGCGCTCGTCTCGGAGGGGGAGGTCGAGGAGGAGCGGACGCTCCTCGTCGACTTCGCGCTCACCCGCGGTGAAGGGGCCGGCTGGCCGCTCTTTCAGTACGAGCCTCGCATCGTCCGACGCTTCGCCGACCCAGTCCGCGGCGAGGTCCGCCGCCCGGTCGCGATCGTCCCGGAGATCTCGGTGCTGCTCGACCGGAGCGTCGAGCTGGCGCGGGCGAACGTGCCACTCGACCGCATGGTCCGTGTGCATCTGCGGTCCGCGGCGACCGCGCCTCGCGACGTGTCGGTTCAGCTCCGCGCTGCGGCCGGCCTCACGGTCGATTCGGCGACGCGCACCCTCTCGCTGCCGCCCGGCGGCACCGCGACGGTCACGTTCCGGCTGCGGGGGCGGCTCAGGCCAGGCCAGCACCGCCTCGCCGCGGCGGCCGACGCCGCGGGGCATCGCTACACGGTCGGCTACACGACGATCGACTACGAGCACATTCGGCCGCGGCGAATGTTCCGGCCCGCGATCACCGAGCTCGTGGCCGCGGACGTCGCGGTGCCCGCCGGTCTGACGGTGGCGTACCTGCCCGGCGTCAGCGACAACGTCGCGCCGGCGATCGAGCAGCTCGGCATCCCTGTGACGCTCGTCGACGCCGCTGCACTCCCACAGCTCGACCCCGCGCGCACGCCGGTCCTCGTCATCGGCCCGCGCGCGTACGAGGCGAACGACACGCTCGTCACCAACGCCGCCGCCGTCCTCGCCTTCGCCCGCCGTGGCGGAACAGTCGTCGTGCAGTACGGCCAGCACGAGATGACACAGCCTGGCATCATGCCGTACCCGGTGACCATCGAACGGCGCGCCGACCGCGTGACCGAGGAAGACGCGCCCGTGCGCGTGCTCGACTCCGCGTCGCGCGTCCTGACCTATCCGAACCGCATCAGCGACCGGGATTTCGCGGGCTGGGTACAGGAGCGGGCTCTTTACATGCCGCGCACGTTCGACGCCCGCTACCACGCACCGCTCTCGATGAACGACCCCGGCGAGCCGCCGAACCAGGGCGCGATCCTCGTCGTGCCGGTCGGCCGCGGCACGTACGTCTACACGACCCTCGCGTTCTTCCGCCAGCTTCCCGCCGGGCACCCCGGCGCCGCGCGACTCTTCGTGAATCTCCTCGCGGCCGGTCAGCGGCCCGCGGCGCGATAGCTCGCACGGATGCGCGCGCGTCTCGTCGCGGCTGCCGCGGTCATTCTTGCCGGCTGCGGCGGGGACGGTCGGGCTGTGCTCATCGTGTATTCGCCGCACGGGAAGGACATGCTCGAGCACTACGAGGAGGCCTTCGAGCAGGCGCACACCGGCATCGACGTCCAGTGGGTCGACATGGGCTCGCAAGAGGTGCTGGAGCGGTTGCGCGCCGAGGCGGCGAATCCTCAGGCCGACGTCTGGTTCGGTGCGCCGGCCGAAACGTTCACCAAGGCGGCGAAGGAGGGACTGCTCGCACCCTACCGCCCGACGTGGGCCGCCGTAGTTCCGACGGAGGCGCGCGACGCACGCGACCTCTGGTACGGGACCTACTTCACGCCCGAGGTGATCGCCTACAACACGCAGGCGGTCAGTGCCGCCGACGCGCCCAAGGACTGGGAGGACGTGCTCGACCCGAAGTGGCGCGGCAAGGTCATCATCCGCGACCCCGTGGCGTCGGGCTCGATGCGCGCCATCTTCGGCGGTATCATCGCGCGGGCCGTGGCCGAGACGGGATCGCCGGAGGCCGGTTACGAGTGGCTGCGGCGCCTCGACGGCAACACCAAGGAGTACGCGCTCAACCCGACACTCCTCTACCAGAAGCTCGGCCGGCAGGAGGGGTTGATCTCGCTCTACAACATGCCCGACATCGCGACGCTGCGGGAGCGGTTCAACATCCCCGTAACGTACGTCATCCCGGCGAGCGGCACGCCACTCCTCGTCGACGCGATCGCGATCGTGAAGGGGACGAAGCGGCCGGAGGCGGCGCGGCAGTACTATGAGTTCGTGACGACGCGCGAGGCGCTGCTCGCGGCGGCGCGTCAGTTCCGCCGCATCCCCGTGCGTTCCGACATCCCGGCGGACTCGCTCCCGGCGTGGATCCGCGAGGCGCTGGCGAAGATCCGGCCGATGCCGGGCGACCAGCGCATGATCGCCGACAGCCTCGACGCGTGGATGACGTACTGGGATACGCGCATCAGGAATAGCAGGCGAGGTCGGTGACCTGGGGCGGCGGGCGGCGGGCGGCGGGCGGCGACACCAATGGCGGCTCGCTGGTCCTGGAG
>JBHELH010000152.1:0-6435 GCA_046263215.1 Gemmatimonadaceae bacterium
GCCTTCGATGCGCGGCGACCGCAGGAGGCGCATGAACTCCCGCCCGGTGTCGAGGAAGACGGAGTCACCGTTCGCGGTGAGATCCGGCCGCCTGATATCGACCTGGCCCGAGCCGTAGATGAGGCTGTCGCCGCGAACGAAGAGCGTGTTGGCCGTGACGACGGTGGGGGTCGTATCGCGTCGCGCCGCAGTGGTATCGCGCCGCGCGGCCGCGCTATCACGTGGCGATGCTGCAGTGTCGCGCCTGGCCGCCGCGGCGGTGTCGCGACGCGCCGGACCCTCGACCAGCGTTACAGACGGCCGTCCGGTCGCGGTCATCTCCGAGACGGTCCGCACGTTCGGCGAAGCACGCCGGTATTCGGCCTGGGGACCGACGAGCCGGGAGCCGCTCGGCAGCCGCGCGTTCACGCGACCCGTAGCCACTACCCGCTCATCGGGGACGTAGTAGGTCAGATAATCGGACGTGAGGGCAAGACGAGGCTCGTCGTAGTCGACGTTGCCGACAAGGTAGATGCGGCGCTCATCGCCGTAGAGCTCAAGACTGTCGGCGCGAAGCGTGATGCGCCGCGCGGGACAGCGAACTACGACTCCGCCGCCAGTGAACACATTGTGCTCACCGCTAGGAAGACGAATGGCGAGAGCGGGCCGGTCGGCCGGGCCGACGAAGTTGCACGCCGTGCCCTGGGTCGCGCGCGCGGGCTGTTGGGCGGCCGCCCCTTCCAGCGACAGCACCGCCAACGCAGCGACGGCAACGAGGCAGTGTCTCACTGGGTTGGAATCGGAACGTTAGCGTCGCTGACGCGGCAATCGCGCTTGCAGACGAATCGCGTGACGTTGGGATCGGACTCGAAGCCGTGGCCCTGACTCCGGCGTGTTCCGTCGATCAGGGTGAAGGCGCTATCGCTGCGCACGAGATTGCGGGCCTGGTCGAACCGGAGGTGTGGGGTCAGTAGCCGCTTTCCGTCGGTCGTGGTGACGACCACGTCTCCGAACCCTTCGAGCACTCGCTGTCGCATGTCGTAGCGGCCGCGTTGCGCGGTCAGCGTCCCGTTCGGCGCGCCGGTTGGCGTGTTGAAGGTAGTCCGAACCTTCCGGAACTCGAAGCGCGAGTTGTCGTCGTACACGTACGCCGTGTCGGCGAAGAGCTCGCCCTGCTGCACGCCCCGCTCGGTCAGCAGCGTGCGCACCTTAAGCATGACCTGGTCAGCGCTATCGGCCGCCGACGGCGGGATAGGGGTGACGGGCGGCTGGTCGGAGCCTCGGCAGGCCCCCACGGTGAGTGTGGCCGCGATGGCCGCGAAGAATACGGATTGCGTCATAGCACGCGGGCCCGCATGAGATCATGCAGGTGCACGACGCCGACGAACTTCTCGCTGTCACCAACCACCGGCATTGACATGATCCCGTGAGTCTCCATCCGATAGACGACCGCAGTCGCCAGCTCGTCCCGCCGAGCCACCTTCGGCGCACGGTTCATCACCTCGGCGACTGGGACGGACATGATGGCTTCCACACGCTCCATCAGCCTGGTCAGGTCGCCGCCCGTCATCACGCCCGCCACGCGACGTTGGTCGTCGACGACGACCGCGATCCCACGCAGCTCGGCGATGCACACGATTGCGTCGCGAACCGTCGCGTCCAGCGGCAGGACCGGGAGCGGGTCGGTCACCATCAGATCCTCGACCTTCGTGAGCAGCCGCCGTCCGATCGTGCCCCCAGGATGCAACCGGGCAAAGTCTTCGCGCCGAAAGCCCTTTTGCTCGAGGAGAGCGACGGCGAGCGCATCGCCGAGCGCGAGCGCCACGGTGGTGCTCGTCGTCGGCGCGAGGTCGTGTGGACACGCCTCCTCCTTCACGCCCGCGTCGAGCGTCACGTCACAATGGCGCGCGAGCGCGGACTCCGGCGCGCCGGTGAGCGCGACAGTTCGTACACCGAAGCGCTTGAGGTGTTCGAGCAGTGCAAGCAGCTCGTCGGACTCCCCGCTCTTGGAGATCAAGAGCGCAACGTCCCCGCCGCCGACGATCCCGAGGTCGCCGTGGACGCTCTCGACCGGGTGCAGAAAGGTCGCGGGAGTGCCGGTTGACGTGAGTGTCGCCGCGATCTTGCGGCCGATGAGGCCTGACTTCCCCACCCCGGTCACGATCACGCGTCCGCCCGCGCCGGCGATCAGCTCGACGGCGCGGGCGAACTCCGCACCAAGCCGATCTGCAGCCGCGGCGAGCGCATCGCGCTCCATCCGCACGACACGACGGCCGCGCTCGATGACGTCCGACTTGGTCACGGCTCGGCGGGCTCCGGCACACGGCTGCGCTCGGCGACGTAGCGTTCGCTGACCGCTTCCCACTCGCCGCGCGCGCGGAGCAGTAGCTCCGCGAACTCGCGCACCGCGCCCCGCCCGCCGGCACGTGCCAAACGCACACGGCAGATGTCGCGCACCTCGGGAACGGCGTTCGCGACGGCGACGGACAGGCCAACTGTGCGCAGTACTGCGAGGTCAGGAAAGTCGTCGCCGATGAAGGCGGCTTCGGTCGCCCGTAGGCGGAGCCGCCGAAGGATGCCGTCGAACGCGGCCAGTTTGAGGACGCTCGCGTCCTGAACGAGCTCGTCCACCCCGAGCTCTGCGCATCTCAGTGTGACACTCTCGGAGACACGCCCAGTGACCACGGCGATCTTGAGACCGGCCTGGCGCAAGAAGTAGATCCCGAGCCCGTCGTGGATGTCGTAGCGCTTGAACTCGAGCGCCCGACCATCGACTGCGCCGAGGTATATCCCGCCGTCGGTGAGGACACCGTCTACGTCGATGCCGACGATGCGGATGGACCGCGCGAGCGCCGCGTCGATCATCGGCGGACACGCTCCCAAACGTCGACGGCGCGCAGAACGAGCTCGTCGAGAGAGCCGAGCGGCACCATGTTCGGGCCATCGCTCGGCGCCCGGTCCGGGTCCGGGTGCGTTTCGAGAAAAAGCCCATCGGCGCCCGCGGCGACAGCGGCGAGCGTGAGCGGGGGGATGAACTCGCGCGCGCCGCCGCTGGTGCCTCCGTGTCCCTGACCCGGGCGCTGAACGCTATGCGTTCCGTCGAAGACGATCGGGGCCCGACAGGCCGCCCGCATGCGCGCGAAGTCGCGCATGTCGACGACCAGATCGCCGTAACCGAAGAAGGTTCCGCGCTCGGTGACGGCGATGTCATCGCCGTTGCCCGATGGACCGGAACTCGCGCGCGCGGATCGAACCTTGTCGACGGCGCCGCGCATCCCCTCGGGGTGCATCCACTGCCCTTTCTTCACGTTGACCGGCCGCCCCGTAGCCCCGGCCGCTAGCAGGAGGTCGGTCTGACGGCAGAGAAAGGCCGGGATCTGAAGCACGTCCACAATCTCGGCCGTCGGCGCACACTGGTCTGGCAGGTGTACGTCGGTGAGCACGGGCAAACCGCTCGCCGACCGCACGCGTGCGAGCGCATCCAGACCTTCGTCGAGGCCCGGCCCGCGATGCGCGCCAGGCGTCGCGCGATTCGCCTTGTCGAAGCTCGCCTTGAAGATGACGCCGCCCGGGACGCGGTCGGCGAGGCGCGCAAGGTGTTCCGCGACGCGCATGTTTAACGCGTCGTCCTCGAGGACGCACGGTCCCGCGATCAGGAACAGTGCGTCGGTGCGGAACCCGACCTCCACGTCAGTCTGCCGTCTCGACGAGCGCGCGACCAGTACGGCTGGTGCGGCCGTGCTTCGCCTTCACGGCCGCCGCGACGAAGCCGGCGAACAATGGATGCGGCCGCGTGGGCCGTGACTGCAGCTCGGGGTGGAATTGGCAGCCGATGAACCACGGGTGCGCGGGCAGCTCCACGATCTCGACCAGCTGTCCGTCGGGCGAGAGGCCACTGAGCCGGAGTCCGTGCTGGACGAAGAGGTCCCGATAGCTATTGGAGACCTCGTAGCGGTGGCGGTGACGCTCGCTCACCTCGGGCACGCCGTAGATCTCGGCCGCGCGGGAGCCCCGGGCGAGGCGGCATGGGTACGCGCCGAGGCGCATAGTGCCGCCCATGTCGGTGACGTGCTGCTGCGACTCCATGAGCGAGATGACCGGGTTGTCGCACTCCGGATTGAATTCCGACGAATGGCTGTCGTCCAAGCCGCAGACGTTGCGCGCGAACTCGATGATCGCCGTCTGCATGCCGAGGCAGATGCCGAAAAACGGAAGCCCGGCCTCCCTCGCGTGCCGGATTGCCTCCACCATCCCCTCGATACCCCGGACGCCGAAGCCGCCGGGAACGAGGAGGCCGTCGTACCCCGCCAGAATCTCAGCCGCGCGCTTCGCCCCCGTGAATGACTCGCTGGAAACCCAGGTCACGTCGACACCGACGTCGTTGGCGATCCCACCATGAATAAGCGCCTCGAGTACACTCTTGTAGCTGTCGACGTACTCCGTGTATTTGCCGACGACGGCGATCCGCACACGCTCGTGCGGCGCGACGATCCGTTGCACGAGTTCCCGCCACGCGGCGAGGTTCGGCGCCTGGGTCGGGAGATTGAGCTTCTGAACGACTTTCTCATCGAGCCCCTGAGCATGGAACGCCAAGGGGATCTCGTAAATCGTGGGCGCATCGGGGCTCTCGATGACGGCGCCGAACTCGACGTTGCAAAACAGCGCGATCTTACGCTTGATCTCGTCCGACAGTGGCCGCTCCGTCCGCACGATCAGGATGTCCGGTTGGATACCGAGCTCCATGAGGTCGCGCACCGAGTGCTGTGTCGGCTTCGTCTTCAGCTCGCGTGCTGCGGCGATGTAGGGCACGAGCGTGAGGTGGACGAAGATCGCGTTCTCGCGCCCGACGTCGTGGCGGAACTGGCGGATCGCCTCGAGGAACGGCTGCGATTCGATGTCGCCGACCGTCCCGCCGACCTCGACGATGACGACGTCGTTCTCGGGCGCGATGCGGCGGATCGCAGCCTTGATCTCGTCGGTGACGTGCGGGATCACCTGGACCGTCGATCCAAGGAACTCGCCGCGCCGTTCCTTCGTGATGACGTTGAGGTAGATCCGGCCCGTGGTGACGTTGTTCGCCTGCGAGAGCGAGCGATCGATGAAGCGCTCGTAATGCCCGAGGTCGAGGTCGGTCTCGGCGCCGTCATCGGTAACGAAGACCTCGCCGTGCTGGAACGGCGACATGGTCCCGGGGTCGACGTTAAGGTACGGGTCGAACTTGAGCATCGACACGCGCAGCCCGCGCTCGACGAGGAGTCGGCCGATGGAGGCTGCGGCGATTCCCTTCCCGAGCGAGGACACCACCCCGCCAGTGACGAAGATGAACTTCGTAGTCTGCTGTCGCGTACTCAGTTGCATCGGCTCCGTCCTTGAGTCTAGTCCGCGCGTGCGAGGCTGTCCCACTCGGCATTCGCGCGCGCGAGATCCTCTTCCGTGTCTACGCCGCCGCGTAACGTTTCAGCGATCATCGCGACTCCTATCGCCATCCCGCTCGCGAGCGGCCGCAGCTGCTCGAGCCGCTCGATCTGCTCCAGTGGATGTGGCGGCAGCGCGACCCACCGCGCGAGGGCTTCGCGCGTGTAGGCGTACACACCCACGTGCTGCCAGACATGCCCCTCGAGGAGCGGACGCTCGGCCGGGTCACGCAGAAACGGAATGGGGGCGCGGGAGAAGTACATCGCTCGTCCGTCATCGGTCGCGATCACCTTGACCACGTGCGGCGCGCCGAGAGCCTCGAGCGGGGCGCGCGTGGCGGCTGTGCCGAGTTCGAACTCCCCGCTGCCGACGAGGTCTGCCGCGCCGCGCAGGGCCGCCTCGGAGACGAACGGCTCATCCCCCTGCACGTTCAGGATCGCGTCGTATCCGCGATACTCGCGACGCGCCGCGACCTCGGCGACGCGATCCGTGCCGGACGGGTGCTGGGGGTCGGTGAGGTCGGCCTCGGCGCCGGCGCGGTGGGCGGCGCGGACGACCTCCTCGCTCTCGGTGGCGATGACGCAGCGGTCGGCAACGCCGAGCTGCTGGACGCGTTGCCAGACTCGGACGACGAGGGGAAGTCCGGCGAGGAGGCGCAGTGGTTTGCGAGGGAGGCGCGTGGCGCCCAGGCGGGCTGGGATGACGGCCAGCGTCCTCATTCGGGGCGCCGCGGCGCGCGGCCGGCTGCAAAATCCACGCCACCTAACCTACCCAGCGGCGCGGGTGAACGCAAACGGCTACGTGCGGGTCAACGCCTCAACGTGAGAAAGCTAGCGCCACGCCGGCTGTCACCTCGTCCCGTGCGGGGTCGACGACGATTTCGAGGCGAACAATGGCCAACGTGACCCGCAAGGCGATGTTCTGTTCGAGGTCGGGCAGCGTCCCGACGCCGGCCGAGCCGAGAACGTGGCGGATGGTGACCACCGGAGCGCCGACGAGCGGCAGCCGGGGGCGCGCGAGCGGGATGTTGTACCGGCTGTC
>JBHELH010000153.1:0-42797 GCA_046263215.1 Gemmatimonadaceae bacterium
ATGAGGCCCTCACTACAACCTTCCGCCTTCCCCCGCACTGGGGGCGTGACGTCAGTATAGATTATCGGACCCACCCGAAGGACTTGTTGGCTCAAAAACGGAGCTCTTCGTCCGACCCTTGCGGGGGCGTAATCTAGACGATTGACCCCCTCCGTCAATCACTTGACATAGCGCACAAAATGGATGTCGGCATAATCACGGCTGTCGCGATGCTGCTCGTGTGGGGGGTGTGGGCGCTTGCGTTCGACGGTCCGGGATGGATCCACCTATTGCTCACATTCGGCGTGACGCTGCTCATCTATCGGGTCGTCGTGCGAGGGACGCAGACGGCGAACGGCCGAGATCGAGAGAGGCCCGACGGGTGACTAGGCGCCGCCGCGCCGGGTTGGGCCATGGAACGCCGGTTCGCACCTGGGCACCCGGCGCCCGTTCCAATACACCCCAATGCCGATGTCGCGACGATTCTTCGCTCGCTCCGCGCTCTTGGCGACGCTCGCGTGCGCGCCGAACGGCGGCCTAATCCCAAGCGACCCACCCTTCGTCACCGGGACCGTGACGTCCATCGGCCGCGTGCCCGAGGGCTGGACCGTTCGCGTCGAAGAGCGTCCGCAAGACGTCTCGGGCTCCGCGAAAGGTGTGTTCCGTGTAGGTGACCGGACCCAAGTGCGACGTGCCGCGGGAGGAACGGTGCGCGCGGACAACCTTCGGGAGGGCCAGCGGGTCCGCGTGTGGGTGACCGGACCCGTCATGGAGTCGTACCCGGTACAGGCCGCGGCGCGGCTGATCGTCATCGACGGCGAGTCGCCGTAGGGTCGATCCTCGGTCCGACGCGGCCTTGCGCCGGCAGCCACCACTCACCTGCTGCGCCGCTAGATCTCCCAGTTCGACAGCACGATCCCCTGCTCCGGCCGGACCTCCGGGTACCCGTCGAGCACCATCCGCAGGTCCGTCCAGCGCACGCGCCCGCCGAGCGACACCAGTCGCTGGTAGATCCGCGTGTACTCCCCCTGCAAGCGGAAGGCGACGCGGCGCGTCCCGCTGCGGCGCGCGAAATCGCACAGCGCACGCGTCGCGCTTTCGAAGAGCGTGTCATCCGCGAGCACGAGCTTCAGTACGCGCAGCTCTTCGCGGGCCCGGCCTTCCACCAGCGGGGTCGTGTGACACAACGCGAACCCGACGATCGCGTCGCCGTCGCGCAGAAGCAGTGTGTCGCCGAGCGAGCGCTCGTCGGTCAGCACGATCTCACGCGCGTAGTCGTAGCCGGGGGCGAGGCGGCCGAGTAGCGTCCCGCATTCCTCGAGTGTGCTCTCCTTCTCGCGGGCGGCGAGGCGGCCGAGCAGCGATGCCGGACGGTCGCCGGTCGCGGCGTCGACCGTGACCGTCAGCGTCAGCCGGCCGGGGAGGAAGCCCAGCCGCGAGTAGAACCCAATGTTGTCCATCGTGCGCGGCATCGTTTCCAGCCCGATCACGGCGGCCCCGTGCTCCTTCAGCCAATCGATGCCGCGCGTCACGACCTCCTTGCCGATGCCGGAGCCTTGGAGCTCCGATCGTACGGCGAGGGGACCCATCCACCCTTCGACGCCCGAGCGATGCACCATGTTGAAGGCCGCGACCTGCCCCCGCTCGTCGCGCCAGAGCATGGCGCCTTCGGCCGCGTCCTCGATCGCGTAGCGCCAGACGGCGG
Organism: Gemmatimonadaceae bacterium; assembly: GCA_046263215.1. Classification (GTDB taxonomy): domain Bacteria; phylum Gemmatimonadota; class Gemmatimonadetes; order Gemmatimonadales; family Gemmatimonadaceae; genus JBHELH01. The sequence continues at coordinate 1,685 of JBHELH010000153.1, forward strand.
GGTTCAGGTACGGCACGCGCACGCCGACCATCCCGTCGCGCCGGTAGCGCTCCGTGAAGGCGTCGCTGAAGACCTGGTTGAGCGCGCCGATATCATCGAGCCGGGCGAGGAAAGGCCCTTGCACCTGCTGCGCCGGTCGCCACGAGCGCGCAGAGACCATCACGCGGGCTCCGCCGACGCCGGCTCCGGGGCGTCCTCGAACAGGTCGGCGCCGAGCGCGCCGCCGTCCGTCGGTAAGGCGACCGCACTCGCCGGCGCATCCTGCTCGACGACCGAGGCGCCGCTCTCCTCGTGGTACCGGACGCTGATGACGTGGTCGAGGCCTTCGCGCACGGATTCGATGTGCGTGATGAGGATGACTTGATCGAAGCGGTCGTTCAGGCGGCGGAGCAGGTCGAGGACGTTGTGCCGACGCGCGTCGTCGAGCGAGCCGAAGACCTCGTCGAGGATGAGCAGCGAGAAGCTCTGCCCCGCCCGCTCGGCGATCATCTGCGAGATCGCCAGACGCAGGACGAGGTTCGCCAGATCCTCCTCACCGCCGGAGATCACCGGCTTCGGTACGCCATCCTCGAGGACGATCACGTTGTACTGGTCGTCGAGCTCCAGCTCCGTGTATCGTCCGTCCGTCAGCTCCGTCAGGAACGAGCTCGCGACCTCCGAGATCTCGGGCCGGAGCTGAACGTTCAGGTCCGTGCGCAGCTCACTGTAGGCACGATCCAGCTCGTCGTGCAGGCGTCGGTCGGCGGTCAACGCGTCGAGCTGCTCCTGCGCCTTCGCGAGCTTCTTTTGCTCGCGGAGCGCCGTTTCGCGCGCGAGGCGGCCGCTCGCTACCTCCCCTTCCGCCTGTGCGGCTGCGACCTCGGCGGAGCGGAGCTCTGCGAGGCAGCGTTCGTAGTCGGCCCGGAGCTCGACGAAGCGCGCCTCGGAGAACGCCGACGCGTCGCGCCGCGCGCGAAGGCTGGCGGCACGCTCGTGGATCTCCGCTGCCCGCCGCGCGGCGCGGAACTGCTCCGTCTTCAGCTGCTCCTCGCGCTCGATCTGCGCGCTGAGCCGCGCCGCCTTCGCGTCGAGCGGCTTGAGGCGCGCGAGCTCGCCCTGGAGCTGTTCGTGCCGCGCCTTGTCGTAGCCGGCCGGGATTGCGGCGAGGTCGCGGCGCAGTTGCTCGTGCCGCTGCGCCTTCGCTTCGACGTCCGTACTCACCTGACCGAGCTCCTGCACCGCGAGCTGAATCTTCGTGAAGCGCCGCTCGAGCTTCGCCATCTCCTCGGTGAGCTGGCGGCGGCGCTCCTCGCGGCGCTTGAGCTCCTCGGCTGCTTCGTCGAGCTGCTCGAGCCGGTTCTTGTAGTACCCGCCGTCGACACGCAGCGTGTCGAGCTTCGCGTCGAGGTCGTCCAGCACCGCGCGGTAGTGCGCGCCGAGTGGGCGCGTGCAGGTCGGGCACGCGCCGTCCTCGCCGAGACGGACCAGGCGTTCGCGCTGCTCTTTCAGCTCGGCGTACTGGTCACGGAACGCCTTGAGCTTGGTCTCGGCTTCCTGGTGATCGCGCACCCACTCGGTGCGGCGCTGCTCGACGTCCGCCTCGACGCGGCGGAGCTCCTCTCGCTTCTGTTCCAGCTCCGCGGTGGCCGCCGCCTCGAGCTCTGGCGCGGTCTCGATCTTCGCCCGGCGCTCGCGCAGGCGCGCGAGCTCCTCGGCGACGACGCGCTCGCTCTCGAGCAGTGTCTGCCGGCGTCCTTCCTCGCGGCAGAGGTTGTCCATCCGCTGCAGCTCGCTGACGATGGTGGCGAGCGGCTTCAAAGCCTCGGCCAAGCGCTGGAGCTCCTCGCGCGCGGAGGCGACGGCGCTCAGCTCGCGCTCGATCCGCTCCAGCTCACGCGCCACGCCCGCTTCCTCGCTCTCGGCGACGCGGAGCTCGGAGAGCACGGCGTGGAGCTGATCGCGCTCGCGTTGGGCGGCCTCCCAGCGGGGCGTGCTCCGCTCGAGCGCGCGCGTGGCGTGGCTCCGTCGCTTCGAGGCATCCGCGAGTCGCTCCTCCGCTCTAGCGAGCCGCGACTCGGCGTCGCGCAGCATCTCGGCCACCTTCTCCGCATCGGGCATGACCGCGCGCACGCCAACAATCTCCGCCGCGATCACTTTCCGGCGATCGCGGACGAGCGCCTGGGCGGCACGAAGCTTTTCGTAGCCGAGGACTCGCGAGAGGAACTGGGCACGCTCCGACGGCCCCATCGCCGCCATCACGCTCAGCTCCTTTTGCCCGGTGAAGTAGGTGTTGAAGAACTCCTCGAGGCTCATGCCGAGCCGGCGACGTAGGAGCTCCGTGACGCCGGTGATCGTGTTCGCGATCGGCGTCTCCGCCCCGTCGAGGTATAGCTCCGCGTTGGTCAGCCCGCGCACGACGCGGTAACGGTGACCGCCGAGGTCGAAGTCGAGCTCGACGCGAACGCCCGAGCGCGCCGGCGCGCGGATCGAGCGGATGGACTCGCGTGTACCGCGCGCGGCCGGCATACCGTACAACGCCCAGGCGATCGCCTCGAGGATCGTCGACTTCCCCGACCCGTTGGGCCCGATGATTCCCGTGAGGCCCGAGTCGAACTCGATCGGGGGCGTCGCCAGATGCTGGCGGAAGTGCGTCATCTGCAGCCGGTTGAGTCTCACGACGTCTCCCCCGGCTGCTGTGCGCCGACGCCTTCGAGGCCCGCGCCGTCCGCCCCGGCGTGGTCGCTCTCGGCGAGGCTCAGGTAGTGCAGGGCGAGCGACACCAGCTTCTCGCGGTCGATGTCCGACTGGAGCGCCCGCGCGGTGAGCTTGTCGCGCACGACGTCAGCGAGCGACGGGCGGCGACCGGGCGCGCCGTGGCCGTGCGTACGGACGATCTCGGGCTTTCGCGGGTCGAGCAGGAAGTGGAGCGCACGCCGGCGGTACTCGCGGATCGCCTTGTGATTCAGCTCCCGCGTAACGTGCCGCGGCACGTCGCGAATGACGAGCCGCACGATCTTGTCGTCGATGCCGCCCGGGCACCCGTCAACAGCCGCGCGGATGGCGGCGTCGACCTCCGCGACCGGCAGTCCGCGCGCCGCCACCGGCGGGAGATCGACCAGCTCGCGGCTCGGCGGCAGTGCATGAAACGTGTGCTTCCCTGTCGCGAGATCGTGCTCGACAAAGCCCTTGCCAGCGAGCCCCGCCGCCCGCTCCTCGAGGAGCTCTCCCCAAACGTTCGCGCTCGCGTAGTCGAGCGAGCCGGAGTAGTGCGCGTTGGGCGCGATCTGGCGGTACACGTGGTAGTGTCCGAGCGCCACGTAGCTCCACCGCTCGACTCCGAGCTCCTCCTTCGAGATCTCGAGCGACGCGCGGTCGGTTGCCGTGACGGAGGCCGGGAGCATGCCCTCGACCTCCCCGTGCAGGAGGAGCACGTTGTAGCGGACGCCCGGCTCAGGGACGAGTGCCGGCCGGGTGCCCGGGACATCGGGCACAGCGAGGATCGACAGGTCTCGCTCCGGAAAGGCGAGTCGGCGCGGTGCGTCATCAACGACCTGCACGCCGAGGGGAGCAAAGAGCCGAAGAATGCAGCCTGTCTCGCTCGACCGCGGCGTGTCGTGGTTCCCGGCGATGAGGACGACGATCGCGTTCGGCAGCTCGCGCGTCAGTCGCGAGAACTGGCCGAACGCGTGGAGGATCGCGGGGTTCGTCGGCCGGACGCTGTGGAACAAGTCTCCCGCGATGACGACGACGTCCGGCCGCAGCTCGACCACCTTGTCCAACGCGCGGCGAAAGGACGCCGCGACGTCGGCCTCACGCTGATTGATGCCGCCGGGCGTGAGCCGCTGGTACTGCCGGTAGCCGAGATGCAGGTCCGAGAGGTGGACGAGACGCACTAACCGAGGGATGAGGTTGGAGGCCTGAGGTTCGAGTGGCTGGCCCGGGCCGAACAGTCCCCGAACCTCTGACCTCTAACCTCTAACCTGCGTCACCTGCTGTCCAGCGTCCGCATGCGCTGCGTGATGCGGGTGAGAAAGCGCACGGGCGGAGTGCCGGCGGAGGCGGCGGGGATCATCGTCGTCCGCAGGGAAACGGCGAACCGCGACTCGGTGAGCCAGCCGCGGCGGCGGTTGAGGAGGAGCGCGCCGGTCACCGTGCCGGCGACCTGCATTCGCGTGCCCCGCGGCGGCCCGGCGGGTACGGAGTCCCGGCGCAACTCGCCGCGCATCGAGATGTACGCGAGGTTCTCGTCGCGCGAGACCGAGTCGAGACGGAAAGACGCCCGCACGACGCCTCCGTCGGTCGATGCGCGCGCCACCACCATTGGGATCGACCGGGTCCACGTCTCGCCCACGGCGACCGGCGACGTGGGCAGCGGCGCCGGCATGAGTGCAACCAGCTCCGACGCCCCGCGGTTTGCGCCGCCCTCGTCGTCGAGGACGCGCATCGTGCCGTCTTCCGAGAGGCGGAAGAGCATGCGCTGGCCGCCAGTCGTCGCCGGTGCGTGCTGGTCGGTCGTGACCAACGACACCGAGTCGATGATCGCGAGCACCGTCACGGCGGACCGCAGCTTGCCCTGGACGATCGCCCGCGAGAGCATTCTGAGCCTCGTCGACGTCGTGCGGCTGGAGTCGGCGCCCCCGAACTTGGCCGTGCCCGTGTGCTCGCGTTGCTCCTCGAGCTCCATCCGGAGGGTGTCGCCCACCTGAGGTTTGAATTGGAGCAGATAGCGTTGCGCGCTGGCCGGTGCCGGCAGGGCGGCGCCGAACCCGGCGAGGACCGCAACCGCCGCGAGCGCGGCGACAGTGGTAGGGTGGCGGGGGCGCCCTCTGGAGCGCCCGGTAGGGTCACGCGCGATACGAGTCAAAAGCCGTAGGGGTCCTCGGCGGGGGCTGACTTGATCGGCGTCGGCTCTCGCCGCACGACCGGTTGGGGCGGCACCATGCCGCGGAACTGGCTCTTGAAGAACGTCCGAACGTCGGCCGGGCGTTCGCGAAGCGTCGCGTTTCGAGCGCGGATCACGTCGGTGTCTTCGTGAATCCCGATCGTCTCCTGGACCCACTGGAGCGTCACCTTCGGATCGAGCGAGCGGAGCGAGCGGAGGACCGCCTCCTCGAGCGCCAACCCGGCGGCCTGCGGGAACCGCTCGACGCCATCCCGCCCGCGCATGACCGCAGGACGCGGAAACCGCACGAAGATCGGCTGCGTGAAGTGAGGGTGTCGCACCATGAGCTGACCTTTGTCCAGCGTGGCGAGCTTCGTTCGCGTCGCGGGGCTCAGAATGGCGTATCCGGGCGTTGACAGCTCGTCGGCGTCCATACGCCCGTAGAGCGCGGTCCCCGAGTTCCCCACGACCCGTCGGTGGACCTGCGAGCGGAATTGCTGGGCTCCAAAGAGCACCAGCCCGAGGTAACGCCCACGTTCGGCGATGTCCAACAGCATTTTCCGGACGTAGGTGTCCGGCCCGTCGCTTGACGCGTACTTGTTGAGCTCATCGACGAAGACCACAACGTGACTGACGCCAAGGTCCCGACGCTCGAGGTGCTCCCGCAGCTTCGAGACCACGCGCGCGAAGATCAGGTCCTGCGCGTCCTCCTCGAGCGAGGCGACGTCCACTACGTACACCGCGCGATCCTCGAAGCTCCCGTAGGGCAAGTCGCTCACCGCGCCGTCGTCGGTGACGAGCCCGGCGCACCGGGTGGAGATATTCGACAGGCGGTTGCGGACCTTGCGGATCGTGGCGACGTGGTGGGTGCGCCAGCTCTCGCCGTTCTTCCCCTCCAACGCCATCAGGACGTCCTTGAACCACTGGTCGAGATCGGCGAACGAGCGGACGAGGTAGCGCTTGTTGCTGAGCAGCTGCGGGTCGCTGAATTCCCTGTCGAGCACTCGCTCCTTGATGAAGTCGATGAGCGCGTCGGCCTTCGCGTCGACGTCGTCCTTGTTGAGAAGGACCTCGGCGAACTGGAGCACCTCGCGAAGGCCCCACGTGAGCGGCATGACATTGCCGAGGAGCGCCTCGTTCGAGCGCAGCGTGTTGAGGGTGAACCCGTCGGACTTGAACGGGGCGAAGTAGCGCACCGCCTGGAAAGGCTCGTCCGGGACGCCGCAGCGTTCGTAGAGCGCGCGGTCGGCCTCGTCGAGCTCACCAGGCTGGTCCAGGAAGCACAGGTCGGGCCCCTTCACGTTGAAGCAGACCGCCGCCACCGAGCCTTTAGGCGACGGGAAATGGGCGAAGATCGACTGGAGCATCCACTCCACGGCGCTGGTCTTGGTCGCGAGTCCCGAAACGCCGGTGATGTTGAGATGCGCGGCTTCGGGTCCGAGGAGGAAGTCGGCGTCGAGGTAGATCGGGGACTCGGTTCCGCCGGCCCGGTAGACGCCGATTGGGATCCCGGTCCGCGCGCCCTCCTTGAGGTATCCATCCATGCGTAGTGCGACCTCGATGTCACGCTCCTCGGCAAGGAAGACCTCGCCCATGGGCACGGGCTGCAGCGGCTCTTCGGGGACCTGCCGGAGTACGTGGGCAGTGTAAAGACGGATCTCGGCGCGCTCGGTCGCGGCCATCGAGGCGGCGCCGGGCGTTCCGTCGAAACCGAGGACGTCGTGTAGCGGCGACTGAACGTCAGTGTAGCTGAAGCCCTCGACGACGACGCCGTAGACGTGCGGCACGTGGCCGTTGACCGCCTGGGTTCCGTCGACCCGCATGATCGTACCGATGCCGACGGGCGAATCCAGCGCCGTCCAGAAATGGAACTCGTTCGGCGTGTTCGGCCGGCGCTCCGTGGCGACGATACGCCCGAGGGCCGGTTGCTTCCCATTAGCCACGACCGCGGCCGGAGGGGTGCGACGCGAATCAGTCATCGTGGGCACCGCCGGCGGTTGGGGGTCAGGTGGGACTCGTCACACGATGGCGCGAAGGAACTCCTCGCAGTCCCGCACGCCGTAGACCATCTTGTCCCAGCGGCCATCCGGAAGCGCAAGCGGCGCCGTCTCGGCGAAGACCCACCGCGAGACCTCGTCCGCCCGCTCGCCAACCGGCCGGTCGCCTGGATTCGGCTGCGCGATCTCGACGCGGACGAGGCCCCAGAGCGGATCGTGCCCGGCGTACTCGCGGAGGCGGAGGTACCAGCTCGCCACCGGCATTCGCTTCGGCGATGTGATGCGGAACACGCTCGACCGCTCGCCTCGCCGGAGCTCGAAGATGCGCTGTAGCTCCTCGCCTTCGGCGTACAGCGTCCGATGACTCTTCACAACGCCAACGGTGCACGAGGACACGGCGACGCGCTCGCTGCCGCTGATCCCCCCGTCGATGAACAGCATGCCCTTCTCCAGCGCGCACCAGCGTTCCGCGAGACGCTGCTCGAGTTGCTCGCGATCTTTCTGCACGCGGTGAACGGCGGCATCACGGAGCGCGAACGGGTGCTGTGGGTGGTGCGCGGACGAGGGGTCAGCGGAAGTCAAATCGTGGCTCGTGTCAACGAGGCGGACCCCCAGTTGAGCGAGCACTGTCCAGTACTCCGAGGGTATCTCGCGGCGCGGGGCGTAAATCGCGCGGCCGACCGCGGGCTGACCCCAGGTAGCGAGACGCCGGTTTCGCCGAACGCGAACGACCGCCGCTACGGTACCATGGATGACCGCGATACCGGCGACAAAGTCGAGGACCTGGCTCGTCTGGGTACCGTCGAGGAAGGCGTCGAATCCGACCTCCGGCTCGCCGAAGACGCGATGCGCGCGGATAGGGCCGCCCTCGAGCGGCGACGCCCGTATCAACCGTGGTGGCTCCCCAGGTCCGGACAGCAGCTCGAGGGGGGTGTCCTGCCCGCAAGGCGTCCGGCCTCCCGGGAGGAGTGCCGCGAGGCGGCGTTGGAGGCTGCGGAAGCCCGCCGCGCTTTCGCGATCCGGGGGCTGGACGGCGGTCATCGCGAGCATGCTAACGCTCGGGGCCCCCGAGGACAAGACAACTGATTACGCGCCCGGCGGACCCCCGCCGACAACCACGCCGATGCCGACGCCGTCGTGCGTCGGTACGACGATCCCGGTGACCCGCGGATCGGTAGCTAGGCGCCGGTTGAACTCGCGGACGGCACGTGTCGCGTCGTCGTCGACGCGCTCGTCGAGCACGCGACCGCCCCACAGAGCGTTGTCGGCGATCAGAAGGCCACCTGGACGGAGCAAGCGCAGCGACCAGTCGAAGTAAGTCGGGAGTGGCTCTTTGTCGGCGTCGAGGAACACAGCGTCGAACCGCTCGCCATCGAGCGCCGGCAGTAAGTCGAGCGCCCGGCCGACGCGAATCTCGACGCGGTCGGCCACGCCTGCCCGCGCGAGGTGACGTCTCGCGAACTCCGCGTGAGCGGGCTCGATCTCGAGCGTGAGAAGCCTTCCCTCCGGCGGCAGCGCGCGCGCCATCCAGATGGCGGAGTAGCCGCCGAGCGTGCCCACCTCGAGCACGCGCCGCGCGCCGACGGCTTGCAGGAGGACCTGCAGAAGTCGGCCCTCGTCTGGTGAGATCGAGATCGGCGGAAGGCCGCTCCGGTCGGCCTCCTCGCGGAGCGCGACGAGCGTCGCGTCTTCCGGCGCGAAGAGCGCGGCGAGGTAGTCGCTCGTACCGTCGTGCACGCGCCGAGCCGCCTGTTACTCGACGCCGATGTCCCAGGCCTGACGCAGGTCGTTCTTCGAGTAGGCCCGGAACGCGGTGAGTGTTTGCGTGCGCTGAATGCCCCGTACAGTCGGAAAGATCTCCGTCACCACTTCCGCGATCTTCTCGTACTCGGGGACGCGGACGATCGCGACGAGATCCCATTCCCCCGACACCGAGTACACCTCGGTGACCCCCTCGACGCCGGCGAGCGTCGTGGCGACTTGGGGCACTTGGCTGGGCTCGGCGCGAATGAGGACGATCGTCGTGATCACGCGTCTAGGTTCCCGGGGAACGGCGGCACGTTCAGGAGCCACAACCCCGCGATGCGACTCTGCGCGTCGAGGTCAAGCAGCAGGTCGCGCCCGAGTCGCACGGTGCGCGTCTCTCGCTGGGAGCCCAGCCGGAAGTGGATCACGCGCTCGCTGTTGTCGGCTTCCGCGACGAGAAGCGTGTTCACCTCGACCGACGCCACTCCGTTGCCCTCCGAGCGACGCACCGGGACGACAACGCGCGCGTCCTCCACGGCGGCGGGCGGCGCGAGCGCCGGCCGCTTTCGGACGTCCGGCCAGACGGCAACCTCGACGCCGTTGATTCGGCCACTCGCGATGTCGAGGATGAGCCACGAGCCATCCCTGCCCTCGAGCTCCACAGCGCCTGACATGCCCTCCCCGACCGCGCGAGGGCGAAGATGAGCGCTCAGTATATCGGTATCCGGATCCCAGCGGTAGTCGACGTCGGGCACCTTCCCCGAGTTCGGCTCCACCTGCACGGCAATGTTCACGGGTGCCTCCTTGGGTTTCCGAATGTGCGCCACGAAGGGGCTCGGCGCGAGGGCGAAATGGCGCCGTCGCGACCGCTATCCCGCGTGCTCGGGCACGCCTCAGCTCAGCGCCCGGACGATCCGCCGCGCCCCTTCCAGGACGTCCTCGAAAGGCGCCGCGAACGAGAGGCGTATCCACTCCGCCGCGCCAAATGCCGCTCCCGGCACGACGGCGACGTCGCGCTCCTCGAGAAGCCGACTCGCGAAGTCGGACCCGCGGTCGCCGCCGGTCGAGACGTGTGACGGGACGCGAATGAACACGTAAAGCGCGCCGCCGGGCATGATGAAGTCGACACCAGCGGAGCGGAACAGCGCGCACACCGCGTCGCGACGCGCGCGAAGGTCGGCGACCATCGCGGCGACGGCGCGGTCAGCTTCGTCGCGGCAAGTGAGCGCGACGAGGGCGGCGTGCTGCGAGACCGCGGCGGCGTTCGAGGTCGTGTGCGACTGAAGCGCCGCCATCGCGCGTGCCAACGGGACGGGCGCAATCGCCCAGCCGATTCGCCAGCCCGTCATTGCGTACGCCTTCGCGACGCCGTTGAAGATCACGAGCCGGTCGCGGGCGGCGACGACTTCGAGCGCCGACGGTGCGGGGCCGTCGTAGGCGACGCGCTGGTAGATCTCGTCGCTCAGCACCCACCAGCCGCGATCCGTGGCGAGCTCGATGATGGCGCGCAGCTCCTCGGCCCCATAGACGACGCCGGTGGGATTGCAGGGCGAGTTGAGGATCAGCCCGCGCGTTCGGTCAGTCGCCGCGTCACGCAGACGCCTGGGGTCGACCTTGAGGTCGCGCTCTCGCGCCCCCGGTACGACGACCGGTGTCGCGCGCGCGAGCGAGATCATTGCAGGGTAGCTCGTCCAGGCGGGCGTCGGGATGAGGACCTCGTCGCCGGCGCCGAATAGCGTGTAGCACGCGTTGAACAGCGCCTGCTTGGTCCCCGCGCCGACCACGACCTCGGCGGGCGTCACCCGGTCGGGGCCCGCATAGCGCGCGTTGGCATCGGCGGCAATGGCCGCGCGGAGCGGCGCGATGCCTTCGACTTGCGTGTATTTGGTGGCGCCCGCGTCTATAGCTGCCGCCGCGGCGGCGCACACGAACGGGGGCGTCGGGGCGTCCGGCTCGCCCGCCCCGAGGTCGATCACCGGGCGCCCGCTCGCGCGCAATTCCTTCGCACGCGCCGACACCGCGATGGTCGCCGACTCTCGCAGCGTCGCGACGTTTGCGGAAGGTGCGAACGTGTACGTCATCTCGCTCCTGGGTCCAACCGCGCGGCTTGGAGGGCACCGCATGGGTCGGCTATACTTAGCGTCCACGGCCAACGTACGCCGACGGGCGTCCGCTCGCCATCAACTCGAGTGCAGCCGAGGCAACGGTGGAACAGGACGTCACGGAGACGGTCGGGGTTACGCGCGGACAGAATGTCGTCTACGTCCTGCCGCACGACTGGACGTCCATCGCGCACTTCCTGGGCCCGGCGCTGGAGCGGCTCGACCCGGCCGCCGCCGAGCTCCAGATGGTGGTCGTCACGGCCGACGCCGACGTCGCCGCCGCCGTTACCGGCGCCGCGTCGCGGTTGGCCGACACACGTGGGATCCGTATCGTCCCGGCGACGACGGCGCGCCGCGCGGCGCGGCTCCTGCGCGCGCGACCCGCGCACGTCGTCGCGGGCCCGCCCGCCGAGCTGCTGGCGCTCGTGCAGGGTGCCGCCCTGAAGCTGGACACGGTGCGTGTCGTGGTACTTGCCTGGGCGGACGAGATCCTCGCCGCGGGCGCGGCGGACACACTCGAGACCGTGCTCGCCGAGATTCCGAAAGGCGCGGCGCGCGTCCTCGTCGGCTCCGAGCTGACGCCTGATGTCGAGGCGCTGATCGAGCGTTACGCCCGCCGCGCGCGGCGCGTTGCGCCGCCGACCCCGGAGGACGCGACGGCGCTTCCTATCAGCTACCTGTCGACGTCTCCGGGCGCGAAAGTCGGTGCACTCCGCCGGCTCCTCGATCAGCTCGATCCTGGAACCGCCGCGGTCTTCGTTCGCTCCGACGAGTCAGAGCGCATTGCGACCGAGGCGCTCGCCGCGCTGGGTTTCGGCGGCGACGACGCGCCCGTGCGCGTCACTCGCACGGCCGCGGGTGACGGAACCGAGCTCCTGGTGCTCTTCGACCTTCCGGCGACGCACCAGGAGCTCCGCGAGCTCGCCGGCGCGCAGCCGGGAACAATCGTTGCCCTGCTGCAGCCGCGGCAACTGCCGACGCTTCGCGCACTCGCGGCCGGGGGGAAGCTCACACCGCTCGCGTTCCCTGACGCCGCGGCGCGGGCGCGCAGTCGCGACGATGCCGTCCGCGAGGAGATCCGGCGCGAGCTGCAGGCAGGGGCTTACGGCCGTGAACTGCTGGCGGTCGAGCCGCTGCTCGACGAGTACGACGGCATCGAGGTCGCCGCCGCGACGCTCCGCCTGCTCGAGCGTGCACGCGTCGAGCGGGCCGCGGCCGTCGCCGCCGCGGCCGAGCAGGCGAGCGGCCCGGCGATGACACGGCTCTTCGTCAACGTCGGCGCAAAGGATAGCGCGCGGCCCGCTGACCTCGTCGGCGCGATCGCCAACGAGGGCGGCATCACGCGGACTCAGATCGGGCGCGTGGACCTGCGCGAGACCTACTCGCTGGTCGACGTCGACGCTAAGGTGGCGAGCGAAGTCGCCGCGAAGCTGACGGGGACCATGATCCGCGGTCGACGTGTTCAGGCCCGCCTGGAGTCCGATCGACCGCCGCGGCGGGAGCACGACGGGGCGCCGCGGGGGCGCGATCGCGGGCCGGGGCGGCCGGGCGGCGGCAGCCGGGGGCCCGGCCGCGGTCCCGACCGGGGTGATCGCGGCGACCGTGGCGGTCCTCGCCAGGCGCGCGGCGCCGGGACGGACCGACCCCCGCGCGCCGCGCGGCCGCGCGGCGGCGACGTGTGATTGGTGAGACGTACGCCGCCGGCACCGGCGGCTGGATCGAAGTAATCTGCGGCGTGATGTTCAGTGGGAAGAGCGAGGAGCTGATCCGGCGCGTGCGCCGGGCGATCATCGCGAAACGCACGGTCCAGGTCTTCAAATCGCACCTCGACGAGCGCTACGCCGGGATCTATCACATCTCCAGCCACGACGGCCGTCGCGTCGAGGCGATCCCGGTCGATTCCGCGGCTCAGATCGCCCAGCGCGTGGAGCCCGGGAGCCAGGTGATCGCCGTCGACGAAGCGCAGTTTCTGGACGACGGCATCATTCCCCTCGCGACGACGCTCGCCGAGCGCCGCGTGCGCGTCATCGTCGCGGGGACCGAGACGGACTTCCGCGGCGAACCGTTCGGCCCGATGCCGCAGCTCCTCGCCGTCGCGGAAGTCGTGGACAAGCTGCACGCGATCTGCGTGGTTTGCGGCAACCCGGCGAGCCGCAACCAGCGCCTGATCGAGGGACGTCCGGCGCGCTACGACTCGCCCATCATCATGGTCGGCGGCGAGGAGTCGTACGAGGCGCGCTGCCGCGGATGCCACCAAGTCCCGCGGAAGGACGAGGACCAGGCGAAACTGTTCTAGGGAGGAGGAGAGGAAGGAGGAGCGAGGGCGGAGTCCGCCCCCTCCCCCTCCCTCCTCCTTCCTCACTCCTCCGTCCTAATCGAGACCGCCCGCGTGCGCATGGGCCAGGTCCAGGAACTCGGCCCGCGTCCGCGCGTCGTCGCGGAAGAGGCCTCGCAGGGCGCTGGTTATCATCTTCGAGTTCTGTTTCTCGACGCCGCGCATCCGCGTACACAGGTGCACAGCCTCGACGACGACGCCGACGCCGGCCGGCCGGAGGACGTGGTCGATCGCCGCCGCGATCTCCTCCGTCAGGCGCTCTTGGACCTGAAGACGACGCGCGTAGACCTCGACGATCCGCGGCAGCTTCGACAGGCCGACAATCCGCCCGTCCGGGATGTAGGCGACGTGCGCCCGCCCGAAGAACGGAAGGAGATGGTGCTCGCAGAGACTGTACAATTCGATGTCTCGCACCATCACCATGTTCTGGTGCGTTTCCTCGAACAGCGCGTCCCCGACGACGTCCTCGACGCGCTGGCCGTAGCCGCGCGTCAGCCAGGTCAGCGCGTTCGCCACGCGCAGCGGCGTCTTCGCGATGCCCGGGCGGTCCGGATCCTCGCCAAGCAACTCGAGCTGTCGACGAACAATCGCCTGGAACTCGCGATGCCGCTCGCCGCCCTGGCCAGGCACCTGCGCTGCCGCCGCGGTTTCGGCCCTCGTGCCTCTCGTTTCCTGGTTGCGCTTCGTCACGTTGGTTCTGGTCGTGGGTTCGCGGTAATGTAGCGTGACGCCGCACGGCCGCGCGGCGAAACATTCGTCGGGCGCGTGGCGTCGTTGACGCCCCCGGCGGCGGCTCCTACCTTCGCCCCTATGCTTCTCGTCGGCCTTACCGGCAATATCGCAAGCGGCAAATCGACCGTCGCGCGCATGCTCTCCGAGCGCGGCGCAACGATCATCGACGCCGACGTCCTGTCGCGACGGGCCGTGGAGCTCGGAACGGAGGGCTATCGGCGGATCGTCGAGCGCTGGGGCGACGCCGTGCTCGCCCCGGACGGGCACCTCGACCGCGGCGCGCTCCGCACCATCGTCTTCGCCAACCCGGAGGAGCTCGAGCACCTCAACGCGATTGTGCACCCCGAGGTGGAGCGCATGCGCGACCGCCTCGTGCGCGAGGCCGTGGAGCGCGGGGACCGCATCGTCGTCTGCGACATACCGCTGCTCTTCGAGCGCCGGCTCGGCGAGAACTTCGATCGCATCATCCTCGTCGACGCGCCGCGCCCACTCCGGTTGGAGCGGTTGGTCGGAGAACGCGGCCTGCGCGAGACGGAGGCCATGGAGATGATCACCGCCCAGATGCCGGCAGAGCTCAAGCGGGCGCGCGCGGACATTGTCATCGACAACGACGGCACCCTCGGGCAGCTGGAGCAGCAGGTCGCCTCCGCGTGGGCGACGTTGCTGCAAGCGGAGCGCGAGACTGCCGGCGTCGCGTAGCTGCTCGCCTCCCGCCCGCGCCGTTTGCTTGACACCCGCGACGGACTTCGGGTAGACTGCGCCCAACTGTCCCACCCACGCGGAGCCATCGGTGTCCGAGATCCCCGGCGACTTGCTCTACACTGAGGACCACGAGTACATCAAGCCCACCGACGACCCGACGGTGGTCGTCGTCGGGATCACCGATTACGCGCAGGGAGAGCTCGGCGACATCGTCTACGTCGAGCTGCCGTCGGTCGGCTCGAGATTCGGCAAGCACGACGTGTTCGGAACGATCGAGGCGGTGAAGGCGGTCTCCGAGCTATTCTCCCCCGCCGCCGGTGAGGTCGTCGAGGTCAACGGGCGCCTCGATCAGGAACCGGCACTCGTCAACACCTCACCCTACGGCGACGGGTGGATGGTAAAGGTACGGCTCGCGAATCCCGGGGACCGGTCCGGACTCCTGACGGCTGACCAGTATCGCCAGCACGTCGGGCAGTGACGTCGGGCGCGTCGCGCGCGGCGCTACCAGCTGTTGGTCTGCCGTCGGTCTGCCCGTTAGCCCTCCGCCACCGCGTCCGCGTACGCGTCCGTTGGCAAACACGAGCACACTAGGTGCCGATCGCCGTACGCGCTCTCTACTCGCGCCACGGCCGGCCAAAACTTCCACGTCCGCGTCCACGGCGCGGGAAAGGCGGCGCGCTCGCGCGAGTAGGCGTGCGACCATCCGTCGCTGACGACCCGCGTCAGCGGGTGCGGCGCGTGCTTCAACGGGTTGTCCTCGCGGTCAGCGATCCCGAGCTCGATCTCGCGGATCTCCTCGCGGATGGCGATCATCGCGTCACAGAAGCGGTCGAGCTCGACCTTGGACTCACTCTCCGTCGGCTCGATCATCAGTGTGCCGGCGACCGGGAACGACACGGTCGGCGCGTGGAAGCCGTAGTCCATCAGCCGCTTCGCGATGTCCTCGACGTCGACGGCCGCTGACTGCTTGAGTGAGCGTGGATCGACGATGCACTCGTGCGCGACCGTGCCGTTGCGGCCGCGGTAGAGCACGGGATAGTGCTCCTCGAGACGCTTCGCGACGTAGTTCGCGTTCAGGATCGCGACCTTGGTCGCCAGCGTCAGTCCCTCGCCACCCATCATCTCGATGTACATCCACGAGATCGGCAGGATGCTCGCACTCCCCCACGGCGCCGCCGACACCGACCCCACGGGGTCCGCCGCACCGGTGCTCACGATCGGGTTGCTCGGGAGGAACGACACGAGGTGCTTAGCGACGCCGATCGGGCCCATCCCGGGCCCTCCGCCGCCGTGCGGGATGCAGAACGTCTTGTGCAGGTTGAGATGGCAGACGTCCGCGCCGAAGTCGCCGGGGCGCGCGAGCCCGACCATCGCGTTCATGTTCGCGCCGTCGAGGTAGACCTGGCCGCCGTGCTCGTGGACGATCCGACAGACCTCGACGATCCCTTCTTCGAAGACGCCGTGGGTTGACGGGTACGTCACCATCAGCGCGGCGAGTTCACCCGCGTGTTGCCCCGCCTTCGAGCGGAGGTCCGCGACGTCGATGTTGCCGTCGGCGTCGGTCTTCACGACGACGACCTTCATGCCCGCCATCACGGCGCTCGCCGGGTTCGTCCCGTGGGCGGACTGCGGGATCAGGCAGACGTTCCGGTGGCCGTCCCCGCGCGATTGGTGGTACTTCCGGATGACGAGGAGCCCGGCGTACTCGCCCTGCGATCCCGCGTTCGGCTGGAGTGAGACGGCGGCGAAGCCGGTGATCTCCGCGAGCGCGCCTTCCAGGTCGTCGAAGAGCTCGCCGTACCCCCGGGCCTGGTCCGTGGGGACGAAGGGGTGCAGCTTGCTGAACTCCGGCCACGAGATCGGGAACATCTCGGCCGTCGCATTGAGCTTCATCGTGCACGAGCCGAGGGGTATCATCGAGTGCGTAAGGGACAGGTCGCGCGACTCGAGCATGCGGATGTAGCGCAGCATCTCGGTCTCGGAGTGGTGCGTGTTGAAAACGGGATGTGTCAGGTACGCGCTCGTGCGGGCGAAGCGCTCGTCGTAGCGGTCGTCCACGACTTCGGCTACGACGGCGATCGGCGGAGCCGGACGGCCGTCGCCCGTGAAGGCGGCCACGATGTCCGTCAGGTCGCTGTGCGTCACGGTTTCATCGAGCGCGACGACGACGCTGTGATGGCCGGCCGCCCGCAGGTTGACGCCTCGCGCGCGCGCGGCCGCGAGCACCTGCGCGGCGGTTCGGCCGCCGGCAAGCTCGACGCGCACGGTATCGAAGAAGACGTCTTCGGCGACCGCGTGGCCCAGCCCCTGAACGGCTGCCGCGAGCGTCTCCGCGTGCCGGTGCACCTGGCGCGCGATCCGGCGGATGCCCTCCGGCCCGTGCCACACCGCGTACATGCTCGCGATG
The DNA here is from genome assembly GCA_046263215.1 of Gemmatimonadaceae bacterium. Lineage (GTDB taxonomy): Bacteria > Gemmatimonadota > Gemmatimonadetes > Gemmatimonadales > Gemmatimonadaceae > JBHELH01. The sequence goes on from JBHELH010000153.1 coordinate 18,567, forward strand.
ACCGCGAGCAGGACCTGCGCCGTGCAGACGTTGCTCGTCGCCTTCTCACGCCTGATGTGCTGCTCGCGCGTTTGAAGGGCCATGCGCAACGCCGGGCGGCCGTCGACGTCTCGCGAAACGCCGATAATGCGGCCGGGCAGCTGCCGCTTGAACTCGTCGCGCGTCGCGAAAAAGGCCGCGTGCGGCCCGCCGTAGCCCAGGGGCACGCCGAACCGCTGCGAGTTGCCCACGACGACGTCCGCGCCCCATTCACCTGGGGGCGTGAGGAGTGCGAGGCCGAGCAGGTCGGCGACGACCACGACGAGAGCGCCCGCCCCGTGCAGCGTCTCGACCAGCTTGCGGTAGTCGTAGACGCCGCCGTCCGTCGCTGGATACGCGACGAGGGCGCCAAAGACCTCGCCGCCGAAGTGGTACGTGCGGTGATCGCCCACGACGACGTTGATGCCGCGCGCCCGCGCGCGCGTGCGCACGACGTCGACCGTTTGCGGATGGCACTCGCTCGAGACGAAGAAGGTTTCCTTGCCGGACCTCGCCCGCGCCGCGTACGCCATCGCCATCCCCTCGGCGGCGGAGGTCCCCTCGTCGAGGAGCGACGCGTTGGCGATCTCCATCCCGGTGAGATCCATCACCATCGTCTGGAAATTCAGCAGCGCCTCGAGCCGACCTTGCGCGATCTCGGCCTGGTACGGCGTGTACGCCGTGTACCAGCCCGGGTTCTCGAGGACATTTCGCTGGATCACGGGCGGCGTCACGCAGTCGTGGTAGCCGAGGCCGATATAGGAGCGAAGGACGCGGTTGGCGGACGCGATTCCGCGCAGCCTGCCGAGCGCCTCGTGCTCCGTCCGCGGCTCGTGGATCGCCAACGGCCGCCGGAGCCGGATCGACTCCGGGACGGCGGCGTCGATGAGGTCATCGAGGGAGTCGTATCCGAGGACCGCGAGCATTTCCGCGACTTCGGCGTCGCTCGGGCCGATGTGGCGCGGAATGAAGCTGGCAGCGTCGGCGCCCAGCGCCGGCGTGGTTGTGCTCGTCATCTAGACCCTCTGAACAGCGTTTGGGAGCAGTCGGCGGGCGCCCGGGGCCCGCGCAATCGCCCGTCGAAAGCTAGCTTAAGCGTCAAGCAGACATGCCGCGCTGGCGTCTCCTTCTCACCGACCCCGCGAGTGGCCCGGAGAACATGGCCCTCGACGAGGCACTCATGGCCCGGGCTCGATCGACTGGCGAATGGGTCTTCCGCGTCTACTCGTGGGTAGGGCCTACGCTTTCCGTCGGCCGACATCAGAACGCGTCCGCCGCGTACGACCGTGCGGCGCTCGCCCGCGCTGGCGTCGCGGTGGTGCGGCGACCGACCGGCGGACGCGCCATCCTCCACGAGCGCGAGGTGACGTACAGTGTCACTGCTCCCGCCGCCGGGGCCGGCGCGCTCGGGGAATCGTATCAGCGCATCAATCGTCTACTGATCGACGGACTGCGTGCGCTCGGCGCCGACGTGGAGATCGCGCCGACGTCGACGCGAATGCCGGGCCTCGACCTCAGCCCTTGCTTCGAGCGACCCGCGCCGGGCGAGCTCGTGGCCGGCGGGCGCAAACTCGCCGGGAGCGCCCAATGGCGCGACAACGGCGCACTCCTGCAACACGGTTCAATTCTCGTTGACGGTGATCAAGCGCCCGTGTCGTCTCTCCTCCGCCGTGCGACAGCGCCTCCGGCACCGCCCGCGACCCTTCGCGCGCTGCTCGGATGGGAGCCGGCAGTGGCCGACGTTGCCGCGGCGATGTTCGAGAGCGTGCGCCGGCGTGAGGATCATGCCGCAACCGAGTTGTCCGTGGACGGGCCGCTGCGCGAGGCGACTGCCCAACTCCGGCGACGGTACGAAGACGACGCGTGGACGTGGCGGCGCTAGCACCGCATGACTCATCCTTCCTGGTATTCGCTTATGCGCAACTGCATCACCCTCCTCGGCATCGCGGCGCTCTTCGTCGGCTGCGGCGCCGAGCGGACTTCCGGTTCCCGGTCGGAGCGCGCTGACGCGGGCGGCACGCTCGTCATCTCGTCGGCTGGTGACGCGGACGTCCTGTTCCCTTTGCTGACCGTCACCGCGACCGGGCGGGCGGTTACCGACAACGTGTTCGACCGCCTGGCGGAGATCGGCCCGGAGATGGGCACGGTCGGCGACCGCGGATTCACGCCACGGCTCGCTCAACGGTGGACGTGGGCCGCTGACTCGCTCTCGATCGCGTTCCATCTCGACCCCGACGCGCGCTGGCACGACGGCCGACGCGTCCGCGCGTCGGACGTCAAGTTCAGCTTCGATCTCGCCCGCGATCCGGCGGTCGGCGCAGCGGCGGCCCCGTTCATTCGCAACATCGACTCCGTCTCGGTCCGCGACTCCGTCACCGCGGTCGCGTGGTATCGCCGCCGCACGCCCGAGCAGTTCTACGACATGACGTACCAAGTCTGGGTTGTACCGGAGCACGTCTACGGTGCCGCGCCCCGAGCCCAGCTCCGGACTTCCGAGCTGCTCCGTAGGCCGGTCGGCAGTGGGCGGTTCCGCTTCGTTCGCTGGGATCCGGGCGTCCGCATCGAGATCGCGGCCGACACGGCCAACTATCGCGGTCGCGCGAAGCTCGATCGCGTCATCTGGTCCTTCTCGGCGGATCCGAGCGCCGCGGTCGCGAAGGTCCTCGCCGGCCAGGCCGACTTTTTCGAGAACTTGCTTCCCGAGCACCTGCCCCGTTTCGCGAGCGACTCGGATGTCCGCGTGCAGCCGTATCCCGGCCTCCAGCACGCCGCCATGGGCATGAACCTACGGCAACGGAAGGGTACGCCGCGGCCCCACCCCGTGTTCGGTGAGCTCGCCGTGCGGCGCGCCCTGTCGATGGCTGTCGACCGGCGCGCGATGCTGCGTAACGTGTTCGACACCGTCGGCCGGATGTCGTACGGGCCCTTCCCGCGCTCACTTGGCGTCGCGGACACCACGCTCGCGCTCCCGCCGTACGACGTTGCTCAGGCGAAGGCCCTTCTCGATTCGGCCGGCTGGCGGCCCGGCGCCAACGGAGTCCGCGAGAAGGCTGGTCGGCCGCTCGAGTTTGGGCTCACGATCCCGCAGTCTAGCAAGGCGCGGATGGCGTACGGGGTTCTGATCCAGCAGCAGCTCCGCGGAGTTGGCGCGAAGGTCAACCTCGAACCGCTCGACTTCCCGACCTTTATCGCCCGCCAGAATGGCCGCGACTTCGACGCCGCGATCCTGGCGATGGCGACGGATCCCAGCCCCAGCGGCGCCCGCCAGTATTGGCACAGCGCCAGCGTGACGGCGGACGGTCTGAACTACGTGTCGTACGTCAACCCGCGATTCGACGCGCTCCTCGATAGCGCCATCGCCTCGTTCGACCCGGCCGCGATGAAAGCCTACGCGCGACGGGCGTACCAGGTCCTGATCGACGACGCGCCGGCGATCTGGCTCTACGACGTGCTCACCCTGGCGGGCGTCCACCGCCGTGTTCGGACGCCGGGCATGCGCGCCGACGGCTACTGGGCGGGGTTGGCCGATTGGCACATCCCGGCATCGGAGCGGATCGCGCGCGACCGCGTCGGGCTCGCCGCCGCGACTCCATAGGCGGTGCGCCGGTACCTCGCCGGCCGACTTCTGCAAGCGCTGGTCGTCGTCATCCTCGTGACGACGGCCAGTTTCTTTCTTGCGCACCTCCCAGAGGGAGATCCGTTCGGCGTCGATGATGCGCGCATCTCCGAAGGGGTGAGGCGGCAGTGGCGCGCGCATTTCGGTCTGGATCGCCCACTTCCCGAGCAGTACGCGCGCTACGTCGTCGGGCTCGCCCAGGGGAAGCTCGGCCACTCCTTCCTGCGCCGCGCCCCGGTCGGTGACGTGCTGGCGGCGGCGATCCCGCGAACTCTCCTCCTCATGGGGATCGCGCTCGCGCTGAGCATCGCGGCGGGCGTGACACTCGGCGCATACCAAGCGGCGCGCCGCGGCCGCCCGGTCGAGCGTATCCTCGGCGGTGCCTCGCTCTTCTTCTACTCGCTTCCCGATTTTTGGCTGGCGTTGATGGGCTTGTTGACGTTCGCCTACTGGATCCCGGTGTTCCCCGCCGGCGGGATCGTCGACCCGTCGGTACACGACTACCTCGGCTTCTGGGGGCGCTTCGGGGACCGCGTTCGACATCTGACCTTGCCGGCGCTCACGCTCGCGCTTCTCACGACGGCCGCGGTTGCCCGCTACCAGCGTGCGGCGATGCTCGACGTGATCGAGTTGGATTTCGTGCGGACGGCGCGCGCGAAGGGCGTTCCTGAACGCGGCGTCGTCGCGCGGCACGCACTGCGCAACGCGCTGCTCCCCGTGATCACGCTGCTGGGACTCGCGCTCCCGACCCTCGTCGGGGGCGCCGTGTTCGTCGAAGCAGTTTTCTCGTGGCCGGGCATGGGGCTTCTCGCCGCTGAAGCGATCGGAGCGCGCGACTACGCGCTCGTCACGGCGACGGTTGCGGTCGGCGGTATCATGGTAGCCGTCGGCAGCTTGGTCGCCGATCTTCTGTACGCCGTCGCGGACCCGCGCGTCCGCATCCGGTGACGTCGACGGCCGCGTGACGATCACGCGCATCTACTGGCGGCGGCTGATCGCCCGCCGATCTACGCGCGCGGCGATTGCCCTTCTGGCCGTGCTCGGCGCCCTCGCGGCGCTCGCCCCCGTCATCTCGCCGTACGAGCCCAACGAGCTGCAGGGCATCGAGACGCTGCAGCGACGGCCGCCCTCGGCTGCCTACCCGTTCGGCACGGACCCGTTCAGTCGCGACGTTCTGAGTCGCGTGCTGTATGGCGGCCGATTGTCGCTCGCCATCGCACTGCTCGCGGTTGCCTTGTCGGCCACCATGGCGACCGCTTACGGAGCGGTCGCCGGCTTCTACGGCGGCTGGGTCGACGTGCTCATGATGCGTGTGCTCGACGCGCTGCTCTCCATTCCCCGCGTCCTGCTGATCATCGCCGCGGCCGCGGTCTGGAAGCGGCTCGACCCGCCGGAGCTCGTGGTTGTTCTCGGCGCGACCGGCTGGTTCGGCGTCAGCCGCCTCGTGCGCGCGGAAGTGATCTCCGTCGTGACGCGGGACTACATCGTGGCGGCGCGCGCCCTGGGAGCGCCCGACGCGAGACTTCTTCGCACGCACGTGCTGCCGAACGTCATGTCGCCGGTCATAGTGGCGGCGGCGCTCGGGGTCGGAAACGTCATCGCGCTCGAGGCGGGCCTGTCGTACCTCGGCGTTGGCGTGCAGCCCCCGCATGCGAGCTGGGGCAACATCATCCGCGACAGCAGCGGTGATCCGGCCGGTCTCTGGTGGATGTCACTCTTCCCCGGGCTGGCCATCGTAGGCACCGTTCTCGCCTGCAACATGCTCGGTGACGCCTTGCGCGACGCGTTGGACCCGCGTCAGCTTCCCCCGAATGACTGAGCCGCTGCTCGAGGTGGCGGGCCTCCGCACCTTCTTTTACTCGGACGCGGGTGTCGCGCGATCGGTGGACGGGGTCTCGTTCACCATCGGCCGGGGCGAGACGGTCGGCCTCGTCGGCGAATCGGGATGCGGCAAGTCCGTCACCGCGCTCTCGATCATGCGACTCGTGCGCCCGCCGGGACGGATCGAACCGGGGAGCCGGATCCGCTTCGAGGGGCGCGACCTGATCGAGCTCCCCGAGGGGGAAATGCGAAAGGTCCGCGGCAACCGGATCGCGATGATCTTCCAGGAGCCGATGACCGCGCTCAACCCGGTCTTCACGGTCGGCGACCAGATCGCCGAGGTGGCCCGCATTCACGAGGGGGCCTCGCGCCGCGCCGCGCACGCGCGCGCGGTCGAGATGTTGGAGCTCGTCGGCATTCCGTCCCCCGAGCAACGGGTGAAGGAGTACCCACATCAGCTCTCCGGCGGGATGCGGCAACGCGTCGTCATCGCGATGGCACTCGTCATGAGCCCGGCACTCGTCATCGCCGACGAGCCGACGACCGCGTTGGACGTAACGATCCAGGCGCAGATCCTCGAGCTGCTCGCCGGGCTGCAGCAACGGGTGGGCATGTCGATCCTGCTGATCACACACGACCTCGGTGTCGTCGCCGAGACGTGCTCGCGTGTGATCGTGATGTACGGCGGCGAAGTCGTGGAGGAAGCCGCGGTCAACGAGCTCTTTAGCGCGGCGCACCACCCATATACCGAGGGGCTGCTCGGCGCGATGCCTCGCGTCGGGCAGGAGAAGGAGCGGCTCGCGACCATCCCCGGCACCGTCCCGCCTCCCACAGCCTGGCCTTCGGGCTGCCGCTTCCGCGACCGGTGCCGCTACTCGTGGGACCGGTGCGCAGTCGAGCATCCGCCGCTCTATCAGGTCGGCGCCGGTCACGTGTCGCGCTGCCACCTCGCCGACGAGCCGGAATACCGCGCGCGGCCGCATGAGCCGCTGGTCGAGGAAGTAGCCGGCGAGGGTGGGCTGGCGCGGGCAGGGGGCGGGGGGCGGAGGCCGGCGGAAGTGCACGTCGCTAGCCGGAAGGCCGGCCAGTGAGCGCAACGTCGGCAGCCGCCGCCCGGCGTCCCCAGCCCGCTCTGCTTTCTGTCCGGGATCTCACCAAACACTACCCCATCCGGCGCGGTTTCTTCGGCGGCCAGGCGGGGACCGTGCGAGCGGTCGACGGCGTGTCGTTCGATGTCATGCCCGGCGAGACGCTGGGCGTCGTCGGCGAGTCCGGGTGCGGCAAGACGACGCTAGGGCGCTCGATCCTGCGCCTCATCGAGCCGACGACCGGCACCGTGACGTTCGACGGGACGGATGTGCTCGCGCTCAAGGGCGCCGAGCTGCGGCGGCTCCGCCGCCAGATGCAGATCATTTTCCAGGACCCGTTCTCGAGCCTGAACCCTCGGATGACGATCGGCGCGATCGTCCGCGAGGGCTTGACGATACACCGGATCGCCGACGGCGCGGCCGCGGAGGGCCGCGTGCGACAGCTGCTGGCGGAAGTCGGGCTGCGCCCGGAGTACGCCTCGCGATACCCGCACGAGTTCTCCGGCGGTCAGCGGCAGCGTGTCGGCATCGCGCGCGCGCTCTCGGTCGAGCCGCGGTTCATCGTCTGCGACGAGCCTGTGTCGGCGCTCGACGTATCGGTTCAGGCGCAGGTCGTGAACCTGCTCCAGGACCTCCAGCGCGAGCGCGGGCTGGCCTACCTGTTCATCGCCCATGACCTGTCGGTGGTCGAGCACATCGCCGACCGGGTCGCGGTGATGTACCTCGGAAAGGTCGTCGAGCTAGCTGCGGCCCGTGATCTCTACCGCGAGCCGCTGATGCCGTATACACAGGCGCTGCTCTCGGCCGTCCCGGTGCCCGACCCGCGCGCCAAGAAGGCGCGGATCGTCCTCTCGGGTGACGTGCCGTCGCCGGCAAAGCCGCCTCCAGGCTGCGTCTTCCACCCTCGCTGCCATCACCCGGCGAAGGACGAGGCGTGCACGCGGATCGTCCCGCCGCTCGAAGAGAAGGCGCCCGGACACCTGGCGGCATGCATCAAGCAGGTCCCGACGAGCGTGTCTTGGGAGGCGCAGCGCGACTCCGGCGCGACGCGCCAGCCGGAGCGCTACCTGCCGGTGGTCGCGCCGCACGTCTAGCGCGCGCGGCCGCGGCGATCACCCATCGACCCGAGCCCACACATGGCGAACCCGCCGAGATCCGTGCTCGAGCAGCCGGAAGCCGCGACGCTGACGCACGACGAGCCCCCGCCGGTCGACAGCCGCCTCACGGGCGACAGGAGCTTCTTCGGCCACCCGCGCGGGCTCTCGACGCTCTTCTTCACGGAGATGTGGGAGCGGTTCTCGTACTACGGGATCCGCCCGCTGCTGGTGCTGTTCATGACGGCAGCGCTCATGGACGGCGGCTTCGGCTTCCCGCGGGACCAGGCGTCCGCGATCGTCGGCATATACGCCGCGAGCGTCTACCTCGCGTCGCTCCCAGGCGGCTGGGTCGCCGACCGGCTGCTCGGGCTCCGGCGCGCCATCCTTTACGGCGGCGTCTTCATCTCCGCCGGGCACATCTCGATAGGGCTCGCGTCGTTCGTCGGTAGCAAAGTCCCATTTTTCCTCGGCCTCGTCCTCATCGTCCTCGGGACCGGGCTGCTGAAGCCGAACATCTCCGCGATCGTCGGCGATCTGTATCCGGAAGGTGGCGCGCGCCGCGACGCGGGGTTCTCGATCTTCTACATGGGGATCAACATCGGCGCGTTCGCCGGGCAACTCATCACCGGCGCCCTCGGCGAGGGAGTGCGCTGGCACCTCGGCTTCGGCGCCGCCGGCGTCGGCATGCTGCTCGGCCTCGTCGTGTACATGCTGCGCGCGCCCTCGACACTCGGCGACATTGGCATGCGGCCGACCCGGCTTGCCAACCCGGTCGCCCAGGCCCGGCAGGAGCGGCGCGTGAAGCTGACCGTCGGGATCGCCCTTGGGCTGCTCGGCCTCCTCGTCGTGCTCGCGGCCACTGGCGCGATTACGCTCGACGCGCAGGCGATCGCGCAGAGCATGACGTACGTGCTCGTTGGAGCAGCCGTCCTCTACTTCGGCTATCTGTTCACGGCCGGTGGGCTCACGGGTGACGAGAAGAAGCGCGTGGGGGTCATCGGCGTGCTCTTCGTCGCGGCCGCAGTCTTCTGGTCGGCGTTCGAGCAGGCGCCGACGTCGCTCAATCTCTTCGCGCGCGATTTCACCGACCGCCAGTTCGGCCGCCGGCTGATCCCGGCGACGTGGTTCCAGTCCGTCAACTCGCTGTTTGTCATTCTCCTCGCCCCGGTCGCCGCAGCCACATGGGTGGCTCTGGCGAGGCGTCGCGGCGATCTATCGAGCCCCGCAAAGTTCGCGATCGGATTGCTGCTGGCGGGGGTCGGGTTCCTCCTCATGATCTTCGCGGCCAACCGCGTCGTGGAGAGCGGCGGAACGCTGAAGGTCTCGCCGTGGTGGCTCGTCTGGAGCTACTTCTTCCAGACCGTTGGCGAGCTCGCATTGAGCCCGGTCGGCCTGTCGTCGATGACCAAGCTTTCGCCACGCCGCTACGTCGGACAGATGATGGGTGTCTGGTTCCTGGCGACGTCGCTCGGCAATCTCATCGCCGGCCGCGTCGGCGGGCACGTCGACCCCGAGAAGCTCGAGCAGATGCCGCAGCTGTTCACGGCGACGACCGCGTCGCTCGTGATCTCCGCGGCCGTGCTCGGCCTCCTCGTCGTCCCTATCCGGCGGATGATGCGCGAGGTACCCGCGCGGAGTCGCTAGGCGCCGGTAAAACGCGTCATGAAACGCCAGCTGAAGCGAGTCCTCGGCGCGCTGATCTACCGCACCGGCATGCACCGCCGGCTCCTTCGCGACCGTGCGGTCATCGCCCTGTTCCACCGCGTCGACGATCGCCTGCGCGGGAATCCGATCACCTGTACGACCGGCGAGTTCAGGGCGTTTTGCGCCTTCTTCAGCCGGTACTTCACCGTCGTGTCACTCGGTCAGCTCCTGGACAAGCTTGATCGCGGCGAGCACGTCGGCGGTCACTTGGTGATCACCTTCGACGACGGCTATAAGGACAACACGCGCGCGGCGGCGGAGCTCGAGCGGTGGGCGCTACCCGCGTGCTTCTTCGTCGCCACGAACTTCATCGAGTCGAACCACGTTCCGTGGTGGGATGCCGAGCGATCGATCGCCTCGGAGTGGATGAGCTGGGACGACGTTCGACGCTTGCTCGACAACGGCTTCGAGATCGGCTCGCACACCATGAATCATGTCGACCTCGGCAAGGTCGACGGCGACGAAGCGAAGCGAGAGATCGTGCAATCCGCCGAGCGGCTGCGCGCCGAGCTGGGAACGGACGTCCCGTTCTTCAGCTACCCCTACGGGCGGCCGTGGAACGTGACCGCGGCGAACCGCGAGCGCGTTCGGCGTGCCGGGTACCGCTGCTGCCTGTCCGCCCACGGGGGGACGGTTCGTCCGCCGGTCAACATGTTCGAGCTCAAGCGGGAACCGGTGTCGGCGTGGCACATCTCGCCGTACCAGTTCGGGTTCGAGGTCTTGCTGCGCGAGTTCCGGCCTACTTACCCATCCGCCGTTTGAGCTCGGCCAGTCGACGTTCCGCTTCCGCGTCGCGCTCCTCGCGTGCGCGCGCACGACCGAGCTGGTCGAAGTCCGCCGCCTGCGGACTGGCCAGCGCGTCGTCGACCTCCCGAGCGGCGGCCTCGTCGGCCGGGGGGCCACCGGTGCCGGGCGGCCCCGCGCCGGCGGCCGCGCTCTTGAACGCTCCCGTCATCTCGGCCACCTCCTGCTCCGCGAGTGCAAGCTCACGCTCCTGAACGGCAACTTTCTCCTCGAGCACCTCGACTCGTTGGGCGTGGTGCGCCTCGAAGCGCTCGGCCACGCTCACGGTCTGGGCGTCGCCGACGTCCGTCGCGAGGCGCTTGCGCCGGCGGACCGTGTCCAGCTCACGCCGCTCCGCGGCCAGCCGGCTGCGCGCCTTCTCGACGCCCTGCCGGAGGTCTTCGACGCCTGCCTTGGCGCGCGCCAAGGTTTCGCGCATGTGGCCGAGCAGCGCCCGTCGCTCCTCCGGGGGCGTTCCACGGCTCAGCAGCGCGTCGAGGGCCTGGCGAAAGTTCTCGAACATGAGCACACGGTGGGCGTCGGCGATGTAGCATACAGGTGCGATCCGCCCGCTGGCAACCACGAACTCGACCTTCACGTGCCCGTCACTCCGCTTGTCGCGCTTACCGCGACCACCGGCGTTGCCGACGGCATCGTGCGCGTCCGGACGAACGCCGCTTACGTCCACGCGCTCGAGGCAGCAGGCCTGGTGCCGGTTGTCTTGCCGCCACTCGGCGCGACGCACGCCGGCCGCGCACTCGACGCCGTCTCGGGCCTCGTTCTGACAGGCGGCGAGGACGTCGCGCCGCGTCGATATGGCGAGGCGCCCCACCGCGCGCTCGGCGCCGTCAACGAAGCCCGCGACGCGTGGGAGTTCGCGCTGATCGCCGCGGCGCGCGCGCGTGGCCTCCCGACCTTGGCGATTTGCCGCGGCGTTCAGGTGCTCAACGTCGCCTTGGGCGGGACGCTCGTGCAGGACCTTCCCAGCCAGTGTCCCTCCGCCCTTCCCCACGCCCCTAAGCATGGTCGCGGGACCCGCGTCCACGAGATTCGCGTCGCCCCGGGTACGCGGCTCGCCTCCGCAGTGCGCGCAGACCGGCTGACGGTGAACTCGGCTCACCACCAAGCGATCAGCCGCATCGCCCACGGACTCCGGGTCACTGCGCGCGCTCCTGACGGCATTGTCGAGGGCGCCGAGTGGGAGGGCGACGACTGGTGGGCCGTCGGCGTGCAGTGGCACCCGGAGGAGCTGGTCGAGACGAACGAGGAATGGGATAAGAAGCTGTTCGCCGCATTCGCGGCGAACGCCATCAGCTACGAGCTATCGGCTATCCGGACCGGGGGCGCTGGCCCTGCGGGCGCGTAGCGATCACTGAAGCAGCCTCCAGCTCGCCTCGTCCTGCACCTGGCGCATCAGGCGCTCCGGCGTGTGCACGGCCGGGAAGAGGAGCGCGTCGCTCACGCCATTCAACGCGATGCGCAGAAGGCCGAAGCGCTCGGCGGCGGTGGCATACAGCGTCGCGAGGCCATGCTGCTCTGCCAGTCGGTGGTCGGCGGCGAGCTGGAAGCCGCGGCGGCCGAGCTCCTCGTAGTACTGAAGGTCCGGGCCGCCGCGACGCCAGCGCACGTGCTCGATGCGGTCCGGGAAAAGTCCGCTCAGCCACAACGCGTAGTTCCCGAGGTGTGTGCGCACGAGGAAGCTGCGGCGCGCGTCCGGATCGTTCACCTCCTCGTATAACTCGAACAGCGTCGTGTAGACCTCATCGTCGCTCTCGGCGACGCGCTCCGCGCGGCCGCGCAGGGCGAAATGGAGCAGCACCGACGTCACGTAGTCTGCGAGCAGCCGGTCCTCTTCGCCGACGCGGCGGAGCGAGTGACGCACGACCACGTACATGAACAGCGGCAACGAGGCGAGCGAGCCCCGGCGCTGCTCGAGCAGCGCGGCAGGGAGCCGCGGATCGTCGAGCAGGGCGTCGATCCCCTCGTCTGCAAGGCGGGCCTCGAGGTGCTGCAGTTCCGCGGAGGACTCGCACGCGATGAGTCGGGCCGCGAGCTGCGCATCGCGCCGCGTCAACTGTCGCCGCACATCCGCGAGAATCATGATCGCGACCTCCTGAGCGGGGATACACGGTCCCGCGTCCGGAGTGCCGAAGGGCAGGACCCGTACCGTAGACGACAGGCGACGTCGACCGGCTACTCGATTAGCACTCGCCGCCGCGCACTGCTAACCGCGTGTGCGATCGGTCACTGCGCGGACGGCTACCGCGGTCTCGCGCGCCGGTTCCCCACTGCGACCGCGACGTCGTGAATCAGGGTCGCGACGCGCGCGAGCTTCGCGTAGTCGATTCGCGACGGCTCGTCCGTCACCTTGTGGTAGTCGGGGTGGAGGCCGGTCGTAAAGAAGACGATCGGGATGCCCTTCTTTGCGTAGTTGTAATGGTCGCTGCGGAAGTAGATGCGCTCCGGGTGCGTCGGAGAGTCCCACTCGCGGTTGAACACGAACGGCGCCGCCTGCCGCGCGTTTACGGAGTCGACGATCTCCCCGAGTCGGCGGCTCTGCCCGTTCTCCGCCGCGCTCGGGCCGACGATGAACAGCGCGTTCTCGGCGCCGCTCGGCGCGGGCGCGTCCTCCGACGCGGCGCCGTGCCGACCGATCATGTCGGCGTTGATCTGCGCGACGATCGAATCGATCGGGACGGTCGGGCGGTCGGCGAAATGCGCCGAGCCGAGAAGACCTTTCTCCTCCGCGGCATGCCACACGAGCAACGTCGAGCGCAAGGGCCGCTGTGAGGCGCGGGTCAGCGAGCGGGCGACGGCGAGCAGCGCGATCGAGCCCGACGCGTCGTCGTCCGCTCCGTTGGCGATGGAGTCGCCGGCGACCGCCGGCTGAATCCCGATGTGGTCGTAGTGGGCGCCGAGCGCGACGTAGGTCCGGCTCAAGGCGGGGTCGCTGCCGCGGACGACCGCTACGACGTTGTGTGCCGTGAACCGCTCCCGCGTGACCTCGATCCGGCCCGTGAATCGGCGCCCGGTCAGCGCCCGCGCTCTGTCGTCGGCCGGCCACGTCGCGGGAAGCAGCGGCGAGCCTGGACGCGCCACGCCGAGCAGCAGCATCGGAAGCTGGCGCTGCAGGTCGTCCGTCGGGGACGTCCCCGCGGCCGCGCTGACGGTCCGCAGAATTGTCGGCGCGAGCTGCCGGTAGAACGTCTCCCCGTGCCCGGTCATCAGGATCACGACGGCAGCAGGACGCTGCGGCAGGATGCGCTGTAGGCGGAGGCCGAGGCTCTCCTGGGACTCGAGCTGCCGGCGCGTCGCCGTGTTGGCGCCCGCTGGCGCGCCGTTCACAACGACGACGACCTTGTCGCGAAGATCGAGACTGGCGAGATCGTCGCGGCCCGGGCCCGACATGCCCAGCCCCGCGAACACGAGGTCACCTTCGCCGCGATGCTTCGTGTAGAGCCCCTCGGCGGGACTCAGCAGTGGGACGACGTCGCCGCCGACGGGGACCGGCGTTGTGCGACCGCGCTCGGTCACCGTGAAGCTGGTGCCTGTCCCTACGTATTCGCGGACAAGCGGGACGCGGTGGAAGTACCCACTGTCCCCCGCGGGCTCGGCCCCGACCGCGCGCAGCCGATCTGCGAGAAAGCGGGCCGCCCGATCGGCGTCGGGCGTCCCGGTCTCGCGCCCGCGGAAAGAGTCGGCCGCGAACGCCGTGAGCTCGGTCCGAAGCCACGCGTCCGAGATGTCGGCGCGCACCCCCAGGGGAGCGGTCGGGCTCGCAAGTATCGTCGCCGTTGGACTCGGGGTGGCCGGAGGCGGAGCCGGTGCGGCACAGGCGGACAGTACGAGAGCACAGAGCGCGAGACGTCGCATTTAACGGATGGGGGCAAGGAATGAGCGAACACTCGCACGACAGGCTAGCCCGAGAACGGCCTCCGTGGCAGGGGGTAGCAGCCAGGGTGGCGTGCCTAGCCGCGCGCCGTCTAGCTTACCTGCGGTGGCTTCGGCCGTCTTACCCATTGAGGCAATTGGTGTTCTTCATCTGCATCCCGGTGTACAACGAGGCGCCGACCGTCGGCCTGCTGCTCTGGAGGCTCCGGAAGGTTTTTCAGGAGTACTCACGCGAGTACGAGGTCATCGTGTTCGACGACGGTAGCACCGACGCGACGGCGGAGACGCTTCGCCCGTACGCCAAGGTCTTGCCCCTCACAACCTTGGGTGGACGAGAGCGTGTCGGCTACGCGCGCGCGCTAGACGCGCTGCTGCGTGCGGCGGCGCGACGCACGCGCTACCCGCGGCGGGATGCGGCGGTGACGCTGCAGGGCGACTTCACGGACCGCCCGGAGCACCTCCCCGAATTGATCAAGCGCTTCGAGGGCGGCGCGGACCTCGTCGTGAGCGAGCGGGCCAGCAACCAGGCCACGCCGGCTCCCGTGCGTCGGCTTCGCCGCGTCGCGCCGTGGGTGCTAAGGCCATTCGCATCCGTGCCCGGCGTGACGGACCCCTTCGGCGCTTTCCGGCTGTATCGCGTGTCCGTTATCCGGGACTTGATCAAGGAGCGCGGTGACGCGCCGATCGTCGACGGAGCCGGGTGGGCGGCCAACGTTGACTTGCTGATCGGCGCGGCGAAGCATGCCCGCCGGGTGGAGACGGTGGCGGTCGCGCCGCGCTACGATCTCAGGCCGCGTGGAAGCCGCGTGCGGCTATGGTCGGACGCGATGAGCCTGTTCCGCTTCGGGCGAGCCGCGCGTGCGCGATGGACGAGCAGCGATGGCGTGCGCGGTGCGGCCGAGGCAGCAAGCTAATGCCAGGTCGCGGGTGGTTCGTCGCCCTTGGGTTGTTGCTCATCACACCTGGAGCGCACGTGGCAGCGCAGGCTGACGCCGACGGGCGGCCCGGCTGGCGTGCTCCCGTACCCTTCGGCGTGGGGGAGCGACTCGAGTATGAGGTGAAGTTCGGCGGAATTCGCGTCGGCGCCGGCTTCATGGAAGTCTCGAAGATGGATTCGATCCGCGGGCGCGAGGTGTGGCACACGAGCTTCGGGATCCGCGGCGGCCTCGCGTTCTACCGGGTCAACGACCGCTACGAAAGCTGGTTCGACACGCGGTCACTCGCCTCGCTCCGGTACCATCAGCAGATCGACGAGGGGAGCTACGAGCGAGAGAGCCGGTTCGAGATCTACCCGGACCGGCAGGTGTTCGTCGACGCGAAGGGCGCTGAGCAGCCGACGGCGGAGGACCCGCTCGACGACGGCTCGTTCCTCTATTTCCTGCGCACTATCCCGCTCGAGGTTGGCAGGGAGTACACCTTCAACCGGTACTTCCGCCTCGACCGCAACCCAGTCCGTATCAGGGTGCTGCGTCGCGAGCGGGTGCCGGTGCCGGCGGGGACGTTCGACGCGATTGTGGTCCAGCCGATCATCAAGACGAAGGGGATTTTCTCCGAGAACGGCCGTGCCGAAGTCTGGCTCTCGGACGACGAGCACCGCATCGTGCTCCAGATGAAGTCACGCTTCTCGCGGTTCTCCCTCAACCTCTTCCTCAAATCGTTCCGCCTCGCGAATCGGGTGTCGGCCGCCAGGCCGGTAGACGGCGCCCCGGTGACTCCGGAGAGCCTCCCGGTCAGCCCCCCGCAGTAGCACCGGGCGAGGCCGACCTCTCCGCGGTCCGAACAGTCCCCGTCGGCCGCCGGCCGAACCGCGTGCGCGCCGACGAGTTCGCGCACCCGCCGGGCGACGATCGGTCCTTCGCGAGCTTTCTGCGCGCGCTCCCCGACGTACTCGCCGCGCGCGACTTTCTCCGTGTCGTGGACGCGATCGCGACCGCCGCGCGCGAGCGCCGCGGGGTCGTCGTCATGCTCGGCGGTCACGTCGTGAAGACCGGTCTCGCGCCCGTCCTGCTCGACCTCATGCGCCGCGGCGTGGTGACTCACGTCGCGATGAACGGCTCTGGCGCGATCCACGACTACGAGATCGCCCGATTCGGCGCGACCTCGGAGGACGTGGCGGCGGGACTTCGGGATGGCAGCTTCGGCATGGCGGAGGAGACGGGCCGCGAGATGAACGAGGCGTTCGCCCGGGGCTTCGAGCGCCGCGAAGGCATGGGCGAAGCCGTCGCGCGCGCGCTCGAGGCTGCGGACGCACGCGGCGAGCTGGCCCAGCCGGAGCTCTCGGTTCTACTTGGCGCCCACCGCCTTGGCATCACAGTCACCGTGCACGCGGCGATCGGCGCCGAGATCATCCACCAACACCCAACGGCGGACGGCGCCGCGATCGGTGCCACGAGCCACCGCGACTTCCGTCGATTGTCACATGCGATCCTGCGGCTCGACGGCGGCGGCGTCGTGTTGAACGTGGGAAGTGCGGTGATCATGCCGGAGGTCTTCCTGAAGGCGCTCACGATCGCGCGCAACCTCAACGCAGGCCGACCGAACGAGTTCGTCTCCTGCGACCTCGACATGCAACGACATTACCGGCCGCGAATGAACGTCGTGCAACGGCCGACGCTCCACGGCGGGGCGGGATACGAGATCACCGGCCACCACGAGATCATGGTCCCTCTGCTCGCGTGGGCGGTCGCCGAACGGCTCGACGAGGCGCCTCGGTAAGAGCGAGGCTGCGGGCGGGCGTGAGGACGCGGACGGCCCGCGGCGCGCGCGCCGCGGGCCGTCCGCGCTAGCCCGAACCTCTACCCCGTCAGGAAGCCGTGCCCGACCACCGAGATCTGAGTCGCCGCGCGGTATCCGGACTCACGATTCGGATGACGAAGTACACCACGCCGGCGAAGATGGCGATCTTCAATGCGAGGACGAGGAAGTATGCGATCACGCCTAAGAGCGCGGGCAGAATATTGAACACGAGCTTCAGTGCAAAAAGCCCGAGCAGGGCGAAGAGGCCGACCGTGAAGATGGTGCGTAGCATGCGCGAGTGCTCCCAAACGAGGTCCGCTGCCCCTACGCGACGCGCTGACGACGGGTTTCATTCCGCCGCGGGGCCGGCCGAGCCGGCCCTTCATACTCGCGCGGCCGCGCCGAAAGCGCCATCCCCGCCGCCCGCGCCATGACCGGGGCGGCGGCGGTTGATCTGGTCGCTGACCTCGTCGTCATCGGTGGCGGCCTCGTTGGCCTCGCGATCGCGGCCGCCGCGGCCGACCGGAAGCTTTCCGTCGCGGTCCTGACCACCCAGCGACCAGGCACGGCCTCGCGCGCTGCCGCCGGCCTGCTGGTGCCGCATTACAGCGGCGAGGGAGCCGGCGACTCGGTCCAACGATTCATGAGCGCCGGCCGCGACCTTTACCCGTCGTACGTCCAGTGGGCCGAGGAGAGGTCGGGCGTCCGTGTAGCATTTGACGCCTCGGGGGCGATCGAGGTCGCCCGATCGCCAGCCGAGTGTGCGACGCTCCAACGCACAGCGCCGGACGGGGCCGAACCTCTCACCCCCGTGGCAGTCGCCTCGCTCGAGCCCGGGCTGGCGCCGACCGCCGGAGGGTTGCTGTACCCGCGTGACGGGTCAGTGGACAACGTCGGACTGACAGACGCGCTCGCGACGATCGTGGCCCGGCATCAACGGGCTCGCACGATTCAGGAACCGGCTGTCCGCCTCGTCATCACGAGCGGCCGGGCGGCCACCGTGATCGCCGCGGCGGGAACGCGCGTCCAGGGACACCGCATCGTGCTCGCCGCGGGCGCGTGGAGCAACCTGATCGACGGCCTTCCGCGGCCCGTACCCGTTCGTCCCGTCCGCGGCCAGCTATGCACCGTCCGGGGTGCGCCTCTTCGACACGTCGTGCTCGCGCCTGACCTCTACATGGTCACGCGCGGCGGCGACCGTACGGTCGTTGGAAGCACCATGGAGGACGTCGGCTACGACGCCGGCACAACCGCCGAGGCGATCGAGGGCTTACGTCACGCCGCGGCCGCAGCGTGCCCCGCCTTCTCGACCCAACCGGTAGTCGCCGCATGGAGCGGGCTTCGTCCCGCGACTCCCGATCTCCGGCCGATCCTCGGGACCGAGCCCGACTGTCCCGAGCTCATCTACGCGTGCGGTCACTCGCGCAACGGCATTCTTCTCGCGCCGATCACTGCGGCGGTGACCTGCGCGATCGCCCTAGGGGAGCCTCTCGCCTGGGACATCTCCCCATTCACTGTCCAGCGGTTCTCGGCCGATCTCCCGCGCGACTAACCTGTTTCATCGAGATTAGACGGTGACGCGACCGTCCGTCGGCTTCCCGCTCCATCACCCGTCGCGTACATTGCGGAATCGCGCGGCTGCCCAAGTCGTTATGGCGTCTGGGCCTCGCCGCGGGCCGCGAAGCAGGGGCCCTTGAAGGCGGGAACTATCAACCGCCGCCGGTCGCGAGGGTGATGAGCGACACACTCTACCAGATCATCGGGCGGAAGCGGTACCAACCGCTCCCCGAGCGCAAACCGTCGTGGCTCAAGGTTCGGGCGCCAGGCGGCCCGAACTATCTTCGCTTGAAACAGCTCATGCGGGACCTGCGCCTCCACACTGTTTGCGAGGAAGCGCACTGCCCCAACGTCGGCGAATGCTGGGAGCACGGCACCGCGACGTTCATGATCCTTGGAGACGTTTGCACGCGGAATTGCGGTTATTGCGCGGTCTCGCACGGACGGCCGCCAGAGTACGACATCGACGAGCCGACCCGGGTGGCCGACGCCGTGGCGCGGCTGCGCCTGCGCCATGCCGTCATCACGTCCGTCGACCGTGACGACCTTGCCGACTTCGGCGCGTACATCTTTGCCGAGACCATCCGACAGATCAAAGCGAGCGCGCCAGGGTGCTCGGTCGAGGTACTCGTTCCCGATTTTCAGGGGAGCGAGGAATCGATCCGGACCGTCCTCGAGGCGGGACCGGACATCTACAACCACAATACCGAGACGGTCCCCCGGCTCTATAAGAAGGCGCGGCCCGGCGGCCGTTACGAGCGCGTGCTCAGCATCTTCCGGCGCGCGAAATCGATCGCGCCGCGCGTGCCGACGAAGAGCGGCATCATCCTCGGCCTCGGCGAGACGACTGAGGAGGTCGAACTCGTGATGCGCGACCTCCGTTCGGTCGACGTCGACATCCTGACGCTCGGACAATACCTGCGTCCGTCGGCGGATCACCTGCCGCTCGACAGGTACGTAACGCCAGACGAGTTCCGGCACCTGCGCGAGGTTGGTATGGCGATGGGGTTCCGCCACGTCGAGTCCGGACCGCTGGTACGCTCGAGTTACCACGCGTGGGAGCAAGTTCAGGCGGCGGGAGCTTCCGTCCCGCTTGCCGCTTCCCTCTAACACATGGCGACGAAAAAGAAGACGGAACCGCAGCAGCGCCGGTCCGAGCAAGGGAGCGACAAGGAGCTCAATCTCCAGCTTCTGCGCTCCATGCTGCTGCAGCGGCGCTTCGAGGAGCGGTGCGCGGAGGCCTACGCGCTCGGGAAGATCGGCGGATTCTGCCACCTCTACATCGGGCAGGAAGCGGTCAGCACTGGTACGCTGTCGGTCATCCGCCCGGACGATTACGTGATCACAACGTATCGTGACCACGGACAGGCGATCGCACGCGGGATCTCAGCGCGCGCCGTCATGGCCGAGCTGTTCGGCCGCGTGACCGGCTGCGCGCGCGGCAAGGGCGGCTCGATGCACTTGTTTGACCGCAATGCCAACTTCCTCGGCGGGCACGGCATCGTCGGCGCGCACGTCGCGCTCGGAACGGGCATCGCGTTCGCGATCAAGTACCGCGGCGGCGACCAGGTTTGCATCTGCTTCATGGGCGAATCGGTCGTGAACACGGGCGCGTTCCACGAGGCGCTCAACATGGCCGGGCTGTGGAAGCTCCCGTGCGTGTACATCATCGAGAACAACCGCTACGGGATGGGAACAGCACTCGAGCGAGCGTCGGCGATCCACGACATCTACGAGCGCGGGGCGGCGTACAACATGCCGAGAACCGTCTGTGACGGGCAGGACGTGTTCGCGATGCGGGCGACGGTCGGCGAGGCGGTCGAGCGCGCGCGGCGCGAGCAGGTACCGACGCTCGTCGAGGCGCGGACCTACCGCTTCATGGGCCACTCGATGTCGGACGCCGTGAGCGGCACGTACCGGACGAAGGAGGAGCTCGACGAGAATCTGAAGCGGGACCCGATCGCCCTTCTCCGCGTGCAGATGCAGGAGAACGGCGAGATCAGCGACGACGAGCTCGCCTCCCTGGACGAGGAGCTAAAAGGCGTCGTGCAGGACGCGTGGGACTTCGCCGATCAGAGTCCCGAGCCGCCGCCGGAGGCGCTCTGGGAAGACGTCTACGTCGACACCACGAGCGACGCGGTGAGCGCGGAAGCCGCCGTCGCGGCGGACTGATCGAGGTGTGAGGAAGGAGGAGGAGGAACTCCTCCTTCGTCCCTCCTCCGTCCTGCCTCCTCTCACGTCGCAGAACCTCAACTTGGCATAGATGCCCGTAATCACCTACCGCGACGCGCTGAGCCAAGCCCACCGCGAGGAGATGCACCGCGACGATCGCGTGTTCCTCATGGGTGAGGAGGTCGGCGTCTACCAGGGCGCGTACAAGGTGTCGCGCGGATTGCTCCAGGAGTTCGGCGAGATGCGGGTCGTCGATACCCCGATCACGGAGCTCGGATTTGCCGGCGTCGGCGTGGGCGCGGCCATGGTCGGCCTCAGGCCGATCATCGAGTTCATGACGTGGAACTTCGCGCTTCTCGCGATCGACCAGGTCGTCAACTCCGCGGCCAAGATGCTGTACATGTCGGGCGGCCAGTTCCCCATCCCGATCGTTTTCCGCGGTCCGAACGGCGCCGCGTTGCAGCTGGCGGCGCAGCATTCGCAGGCCTGGGAGTCCTGGCTCGCACACATCCCCGGCTTGAAAGTGGTAGCACCGGGAACGCCGTACGACGCGAAGGGACTGCTGAAGAGCGCCATCCGCGACGACAATCCGGTCATCGTGCTCGAGGGCGAGATGCTCTACAACACGAAGGGCGAGGTCCCCAACGAGGAGTACCTCGTTCCGATCGGCAAGGCGGAGCTGAAGCGCGAGGGCGACCACTGCTCGATCATCACGTACGGAAAGATGATCCTTGTGGCGATGCAGGTCGCCGACCAGCTCGCGAAGGACGGCATCCGCGTCGACGTCGTCGACCTGCGCACGGTGCGGCCGATCGACGTCGAGGCGATCGCGCAGTCGGTCGCGAAGACCAACCGCGCCGTCGTCCTCGAAGAAGGGTGGGAACTCTGTGGGATGGGCTCGCAACTCGTCGACCTCATTCAGCGCGAGTGCTTCGACGATCTCGACGCCCCTGTCCTCCGCGTGCACCAGGCGGACACGCCGATGCCGTACGCGAAGAACCTCGAGAAGCTCGCGAAGCCCGACGCCGCGAAGACGATCGCCGCGGTGCGTAAAGTCATGTACCTCGACTGACAATGGCGACCAAAGTCTTCATGGAGGCGCTCTCCCCGACGATGGAGGAGGGCCGGCTCGTCAAGTGGCTGAAGAACGAGGGGGACGCCGTCAACAGCGGTGACCCGCTCGCCGAGGTGGAGACGGACAAGGCGATCATGGAGCTCGTTGCCCGGGGTGAGGGCGTGCTGCGGAAGCGGCTGGTAGGGGAGGGGGAGTCGCGCCCGGTCGGCACCCTGGTCGGCGTGATCGCTGCGCCCGATGAGAACATCGACGCGCTGATCGCGGGCACTGGCGCCGCCGCGGCAGCACCGTCGCAGGCCGCGCCTGCCGCCGCCCCGCCGGCGGGGACCGGCCGCGCCAACCCGCCCGAGCAAGTCGTCGCTCAGGCGCAGGAGACGGCGGGCGCGAGTCCCGTTCCGAGGGAGCCGGAACAGGCGCAGGGTGAGGCCTCGGCGCCGCCGCAGGAGAAGGCCGCGGGTGCAGGCGCGCCCCCGACCTCGGTGCCCGCGACGCCGCCCGCGCGCGGCGTCGCGGCGGCGAGCGGCGGCAACGGCGGCCGCGTGCGCTCCTCGCCGCTCGCACGACGACTCGCGTCGGAACGGGGGCTCGACCTCGGCCAGGTTCAGGGGAGCGGTCCGGGTGGTCGCATCATCAAGCGCGACATCGAGGAGGCGGCCACGGAGGTACGTCCAGCGGCGAGCGCCGCCGCGCCCCGCCCCGTCGCGACCGCGACAGGCGGCCCCGGTGACTTTGAAGACGTGGCCCTCACCCAGATCAGAAAGACGATCGCGCGCCGGCTGTCGGAATCGATTGGGCCGATCCCGACGTTCTACCTCACCGCAGAGTTCGACGTCGGCCGAATGGCCGAGGCACGCGCCGCGATGGCGGCGATGGGCGACGAGTTCAAGGCGTCGTTCAACGACATCGTCCTCAAGGCCGTCGCCACTGCCCTGCGCCAGCACCGCGAGGTAAACGCTCACTGGCTCGGCGACCGAATCCGCTACTTCAACCGCGTGCACCTCGGGATGGCAGTGGCGACGGACGACGGCCTGATCGTCCCCGTGATCTTCGATGCCGATCAAAAGTCGCTGCGCGAGCTGTCGCGCGAGGCGCGCGACCTGGCGAAGCGCGCTCGAGAGCGGAAGCTCGCCCCCGGCGAGTATACCGGCGCGACCTTCTCGGTCTCCAACCTCGGAATGTTCGGGATCGACCAGTTCACCGCGATCATCAACCCGCCCGAGGCGGGGATCCTCGCGATCGGCGCGATCGAGGAGAAGCCGGTCGTCGTTGACGGCGCGGTGGCGACGCGCCAGCGGCTTCGGGTCACCATGAGCTGCGACCACCGAGTGATCGACGGCGCGGTCGGTGCGCGGTTCCTCCAGACGCTCCGGCGAATGTTGGAGAACCCGCTGATGCTGGTTTTCTGAGGGAGGAAGGAGGAGAGAGGAGAGAGGACGGAGGAAAGAGGAATGAGGGAGGATTGGTGTGCGACTCTTCTCCCTCCCCTCCTTCCTCCCCTCCTCCTTTCTTCCTCGCCGCGCCTCAGTCGCGGCCGGAGGCTTTCCTCGGGTCCCTGGTCCAGATAACGATGGCGCCGCACATCGCGCGGCCCATGTTGAGCTCGGGCGGGACCTCCGAGGCACCGGAGTACACCTCGATCGCCTCCACGACGTCGGGCGGGAAGTCGTCGACTTCGCCTCCGTAGGGCGTCGTATGAACAAAGAGTTGCGGCGGGCAGCGACGCACGGTGTTGCCTCGCATGTACACGCGGGTTCCGCTGCGCGTCGTGACGACCTGCGCGCTCGGTACGCGGCGGCGCAGGAGGTCGGTCGTCAGACGGGCGCGCGAGTTCTCGATGTCCGAGCGGGTGATGAACGTGCCTTGTTGCGTCCCGCTGCGCTCGTTGAACACGCGGAGCCACGGCTGCTCGCGCTCCTCGGCGACGAGGACGCCGGGCAGCACCTGCGCCACCCCTTGGAGGACGAGGCGGACGCCGTTGGTTCGCCCCGGTCGCAGGGTCGCGAGGAAGGTCGCGGGCTCGTAGCCGAGCCGGCGGACGGCGAAGACGACCGGCCCGGCGGGTAGCTCAGCGCGGAAGACTCCGGAATCGCTCGTGAGCACGAGGAACGTGGTGCCGACCGCACGCACCTCGGCGCCGATGAGCGGGAGGCCGGCGCTGTCGACCACTGTGCCCCGGACCCGAACGATCCGGGGTGACTCCTGCGCTGGCAACGCGGTGGCCGCGAGTGCGAGCGCCAGCACGGCCGTGCGAACGGTGCCCACGCTGCTACGCTACGCGCCGACGCCGCGTGTCGCAAGCAGGACCGCGTCGGACGGCCGTAGCGTGACGCGACGCGGCTCGGGTAGCTTTCTGACGGTCGCGCACGGCGCTGCCGCAGCCTGGGAGACGACCCTCACCCGACTTCCGCTTTATGGCTTCCTTCGACGTGATCTTCCTCGGCGGCGGCCCCGCCGGTTACGTGGGCGCAATCCGCTGCGGCCAGCTCGGCCTCTCGGTCGCGGTGGTCGAGCGCGAGGGACTCGGCGGGACCTGCGTGCTCTGGGGCTGCATCCCCGCCAAGGCCCTGCTCGAGTCGGCGGCTCTCGCGAACAAGGTTCGCCACGCCGCGGACTTTGGCGTCACGGTCGGCGAGGTGAGCTACGATTATGGCACAGCCATGCGCCGTTCCCGCG
>JBHELH010000154.1:0-9703 GCA_046263215.1 Gemmatimonadaceae bacterium
GGCTCGCCGCCGCCGCCGAAGGCGCGGGGGCGAGCCAGTGAGTAAACCACTGCCGCAGGCGGCCGAGCCGGTCGACCAAGAGCCACGGCTCGCCGGAGCGGGA
Source organism: Gemmatimonadaceae bacterium (assembly GCA_046263215.1). Taxonomy (GTDB): domain Bacteria; phylum Gemmatimonadota; class Gemmatimonadetes; order Gemmatimonadales; family Gemmatimonadaceae; genus JBHELH01. Next base: position 104 of record JBHELH010000154.1, read on the forward strand.
AAGCTCATGCGTCGACCGTGGGTAGCGGACGAGCTCGACCGGAACGTTGCGCTTCTTCAGCGCGAGGAACCACTGCTCCGCTTCCCCCATCGGCGTGCGGAAGTCTTCCTCCGATTGCACGATGAGCGTCGGCGTGTTCACGCGGTGCGCGTACCGGATCGGGGACAGCTCGTCGTAGAGGCGCGGGTTGTCCCAAGGCTTGCCGTAGAATTCGAACTCGGTGAGCCCCTGTGCGTCGGACATGCCGTACCACGAGTGCCAGTTGCTGATCATCCGATCGGTCTGAGCGGCCTTGAAGCGGTTCGTCTTCGTCGTGATCCACGCGGTCATGAAGCCGCCGTACGAGCCGCCGGTGACGCCCATGCGCGTCGAGTCGACGTCGGGGCGCCGCGCGGCGACGTCCACCGCCTTCATGAGGTCCTCGTAGTCCTCGCCCCCCCAGCGCCCGCGAGTGCTGTACGTGAACTCGGCGCCGTAGCCGCTCGAGCCTCGCGGGTTGGTGTACAGCACGAACATCCCCGCTGCGGCCAGGTTCTGGAACTCGTCGAACCACCCCTCGTGGTACTGCGAGTGCGGTCCGCCGTGGATGTAGAGGACGAGCGGGTACTTCCGGCCCGCCTGGTACCCGTAGGGGCGCATCAGCCACCCCTCGATCTCGAGCCCGCCGACGGACTCGTGCGTGAAGCGCTCGGCGTCGGACCACGCGATCTCGGCGTTGACGCGGTCGTTGAAGCTCGTGAGCCGGCGCTCGTTGGCGCCGGTTGCGTCGGCGACGTAGAGCTCGGTCGGGCGCGTCACGGACGTCGCGACATACGCGACCTTGGCGCAGCTTGCGTCATAGCTGAAGCCGCGCATGACTCGTCGACCGCCAAGCACCTCTATCGGTCGGCGCGCCGCCGGATCGAGGCGAAACAGTGCCGTGCGCCCGCCGACCTGCGCGCCGAACATGATCGCACCCTTCGGCGACCATTCGAGCCAATCGGGCTCATGGCGCCAAGTACCGAGAAGGTTCTCGGGGACGCTCGCGCCGGCGCCGGATGCCGTTGGATCGACGACGTACACCCGTGAGCTCTTCGTGCGACCTGCCCGACCGATGAACGCGAGGCGGCGGCTGTCCGGCGACCACGTGAGCTCAGTCTCCGTACCGACCCACCGCGCGACGCGTCGCGGCTGCCCACCGCTGGCAGCCACTACGAAGATGTCGCTGTCGTTCCGCTCGGCCTCATCACGCTTGGCGTCGTACGGGAGCCGAGCGATGGAGTCGCGCTCGAGCTCGACGACCGAGTCGGCACGCAGCTCGGGATCCGCGGTGAACGCCACCCAGCGGCCGTCCGGCGAAACGACGACGTTGCGGTGCGAGTAAGCGGTGTTCGTCAGCCGTCGCTTGGCCGAGCCGTCGAACGCCTGCACCCAGATCTGTGCCGGCTGCCAACGTCGCCGGTCGCGCGGGCTCGCGACGTAACCGCGGTCGTTGGATTTGAAGCGGATGTCGGTGAAGTGCCGCCCGTCGAAGCGCGACGGGTCGACGGGTTTCGTGACCGCCCCGTAGGGCGGACGCGCGAGCGGCTGCATCTTCGCAAAGGGGTCGTCGCGGCGCGCCAAGGTGTCGCCCTGCGCCGTGTCGGCGTCGCTCCACACTGCGAAGCGGCCGTCGCGAGGTATCGAGCCGACCGAGGGGTAGTTCTCGAGCTGGAACGCCTCGCCGCCCGGTGCATCCATACGCAGCGCCCACGTCGTTCCCTTTCCGCCCGGGCGGGTCGACGTAAAGAAGAGGTACTTGCCGTCGGGCGACCACCGCGGATTGCTGCTCTCGGCGCCCGGCGACGTGTAGCGCACCGGGGCGCCACCGGCGACCGAGACAACCCACACCTCTCGGTGGTACTTGTTCTCGCGCTCGTTCACCGTCTGCACGGTGAACGCGATCCGACTCCCGTCGGGCGACATGGCCGGTGAGCTGACCGTCGTCAACTTGTACCAGTCGTTGGGGGTGAACGCCCTGCCCGTCCGCCCGTCCTGCGCGATGGCCGCGCAGATCGGGAGTACGAGGGCAATCACGGCGACGCGGGCGACACGCATCCTCAGTCTCCGGTGGCTTCGACTCACGGATTCTAGCCGGGGGCGCGTCGCGGCCGCCACCTGAGGGAGGGGGAAGGAAAGAGGAGGGAGGGGGGAGTCCGCAGCACTCCCCCCTCCCTCCTCCTTCCGCGCCTCTCACTTACGCCCGGCGGTTGCCCTCGCCACGCTCGCCGCGGCTGCGGCGGCGGTTACCCCATCCGTCGCCGGGGCGCCGGTTCGCGAGCCGCTCCTTGAGCCGAGCGACGTTCGCGTCGAACTGCGCGCGATGCTCCGGCGCGAGCGCCGCACGCGCGTCGACGCGCACTCGCTCCGTCAGCGTCTCGAGCTGCGCCCGCTCGTCCGCCGTCCGCGCGAACGCGGCGCGTGCGGCGGCAGTGTCACCCCGCTGGCGGGCGGCGCGCGCGGCCTCGAGGTGGGGGCGCATCGACCGACGGATCGTCTCGAACTGGCTGCGATACCGCTCGCCGACAGCGCGAAGATTGGTCTTCTCGGCGTCGGTCAGCGTGATGCCCCTGAGGAGGCCGCGCATCGCGCGGTTGCCCAGGTGCCGATCCTTGCCACCGCGACCCATCTCGCGCCGCGCGCGCGGCTCACGGTCGCGCTGCGGCGTCTGCGCCTCGGCGACGCCGGCTGCGCCGGCGACGACAAGCAGCCCAACCATCATCGAACGAATCTTGGACATGACGCCTCCACGTCTCGTTGATCTATCAGTGCTCGGCGAACACGAGCGCCTAGCAGCCTCGGGCGCCCAGCCCACCGCTGAGCTGGTAGACGTAGGATGGGGCGCCTCGTTAAGGGGCTCCGCCAGCGCCCGATCGGACGGCGATGGCACTTACCTCGATCAGGACTCCGCGCAGCCCAGCGCCGACGACCGCCCGCGCTGGGTACGGAGGCGTGAATGTGTCACGATACACCTCGTTGAACGCCGCCCAGTCGTCGGGATCGGCGAGGTAGACGGTGGCCGACACGACGTCGTCGAGCGTGCCCCCCGCCGCCTCAAGCACTTGGCGGAGGTTGCCGAGCACGCCGCGCGACTGCGCGCGGATGTCGTCCCCGAGCAGCGCGCCCGTGCGCACATCGCGCGGAACCTGCCCGGAGACGAACACGAGGTCACCGACTAGGACGGCTGGGGAGTAGGCGCCCTTGGGCGGCGGGACGGCGGGGACGGAAACGGGCTTCCATGCGCGCACGGGAGACCTCGTGACGGATTGTGGGCTTTCAGAAACGGCGGCTTGACAGCTTGTTGGCTTACTAGCTTGTGAGGAAGTGCCCACGCTCCGCGCGGCTTCCCAGCGGCGTCCGCGCCACGGGCCCGGCCTCACAAGCCCTCAAGCCCACAAGCTCTCAAGCCCACAAGCCATGACCTTGTCCCAAGCGATGACTTTCGACGACCTCGAGACTCCCATTCCCCTCGTCGATCTCGATCGAATGGAGCGCAACCTCGACCGCGTGGCCGCGTACGCGTCGCAGCATGGGCTCGCGCTGCGGCCGCACATCAAGACGCACAAGTCGCCGCGCATCGCGGCCGAGCAGATGCGGCGGGGGGCGGTCGGGGTTACGTGCGCCACGCCGCGCGAGGCGGAGGTAATGAGTGAGGTCAGCGACGACATCCTGCTCGCGTACCCGCCCGTGGGTGCAGTGCGCGCGCGACGAGTCGTCTCGGTTCCGGATCGCACGCGCGTCACGGTCGCACTCGACTCCGCGACGGCGGTCGAGCACCTTACCGCCGCGGCCAGGCCCGTCGGACGGTCAATCGCGGTGTACGTCGAGCTCGACCTCGGGATGCATCGCGTGGGCGTCCCCTCGGTCGAGCAGGCGATCGAGCTCGCGAGGCTCGTGCGCCGATCGCCGCCGCTCGAGTACGCGGGGATCGCATTCTACCCGGGCCATATTCGCGAGCCGGTCGGCGAGCAGGACGCGAAGCTCGATGAGGTCGGGCGCGCGCTGCGAGACGCCGTCGCGGCCCTGTCGCGCGCAGGGGTTCGGCCGCCGGTCGTGAGCGGCGGCTCGACGCCGACGGTGTGGCGCTCGCACGAGCTAGACGACGTCACGGAGATCCGCCCCGGCACCTACGTGTTCAACGACCGCACGACCGCGGAGATCGGGGCGTGCGCCTGGGACGACTGCGCGCTCACGGTACTTGCGACCGTCGTCAGCACCGCGGTGCCCGGACAGGCGGTCGTCGACGCGGGTACGAAGGCACTCGGTCGCGAGCCGATTCGGGGCGCCGCCGCGGAAGGCTTTGGAGCGCTCCTCGACTGCCCCGATGTTCTGGTGAAGGCAATGTCGGAGGAGCATGGGATGCTCGATCTCTCGCACACGTCGTGGCGACCGGAGGTCGGCGAGCGGGTCCAGGTGGTCCCGAACCACGTGTGCGTAGTCGTCCACCTGAATGACATCGTATACGGGACTCGGAACGGGAGCATCGAGACCAGCTGGCCGGTCGCCGCGCGGGGCCGTGAGCCCGTCTTCGTCTGAGCGCCGGGGAGAGTGAGCAGGGTCACTCGGCCATTCTGTCCTCTCACCAATCCCGGTGACCCACTGAGCCGTGCCGCGTCTTGCGGTCGAGCCCGCTTGATGCGCCGACCACGGCGACTCGCAGGCCACTAGGCACGCGGAGGTTTGATGGCACGACGCTCCCCGGACGACTTGCGACGCGAGCGCCGAGCGCTCCTTCGCCTTGGCTTAACCGGGGCGGTGTTGGCCGCGCTCCCACGGCCCTTGCACGCCGCCGCCCGGCGCCTGGCGCGCCCGGAGCGGCCGTACCTCGCCGCGGCGCTGAAGGCGGCGCAATGGATCCACGCCGCGCGAATCGAGACTGCCCACGGCGTAACGTGGCCGGCTGACCCGCTCAATCCGAAGAGCGTCTCGCGCGACCTCTACACCGGTGCGCCGGGCGTGGTGCTGTTTCAGCTCGAGCTGTACGAGCACACGGGCGACGAGTCGCACCTCACCGAAGCCACGGCGGGCGCCGGCGAACTGCTCGCGGCGGTCGAGCGCGACGAGATTGCGGACAACGGGCTGTACGACGGCCTGGCCGGCATTACGTTCGTGCTCGCCGAGACCTACCGCGCCACGCTGACGCCGAAGTACTGGCGCGGTGTGGAGAAGTGTCGCGATCTGCTCCAGCGGCGCGCACGACGCGCCGGCCAGGGCGTCGAGTGGAACGATTCGGCGGACGTGATCAGCGGCGGCGCGGGAATCGGCCTTGCGCTCCTCGACGTGCACCGGCGCTTCGGGGACCGCGCGTGCGCGGATCTCGCGCGAGCCGCCGCAGAACGGCTGGTCGAGCTCGGGCAGCCCGAGGGAGACGGCATTCGTTGGATGCTATCGTCGCGCGTGGATCGCGAGTACCCGAACTTTTCCCACGGCACCGCCGGCGTCGGCTACTTCCTCGCGACCGCGCATGCCGCGACACGGGACGTTCGCTTCATCGATGCGGCGCTCCGGGCCGCGACGTACCTGAAGCGGATCGCGAAGACCGAGGGCGACACGTGCCTTGTCTTCCACCACACCAAGGGCGGCGAGGACCGCTACTACCTGAGCTGGTGCCACGGACCGGCGGGTACCGCCCGGCTCTTCCACCGACTGGGTCAGGTCACCGGCGGGCGTGAATGGCGCGGCTGGGTGGAGCGCGCCGCCCGCGGCATCACGACGAGCGGCATCCCCGAGCAGCGCACGCCAGGCTTCTGGAACAACGTCAGCCAGTGCTGCGGCAACGCGGGCGTCGCCGACTTCTTCGTCGAGCTCCATCGCAGCTACCAGGACGCCGCCGCGCTTCCGTTCGCCCGCCGTGTCGTCGCCGACCTCCTCCGCCGCGCGACCGACGACGCCGCCGGCATGCGCTGGGTCCAAGCGGAGCACCGCGTCCGCCCCGAGCTCCGCGTCGCCCAGACGGGCTTCATGCAAGGGGCGGCAGGTATCGGGACGTTGTTGTTGAAGCTGGATGCGGTGGAGCGCGGGGCCCGACCGCGGGTTGTGCTGCCGGATTCACCGTATCGCGGTGGAGTAGTCACGGCCTGATCGGCGACAGTTCCGATCAACGTCCGGCGCCTGGCACCCTGCGCGTCGTTTATGATTCGCGCATGGCTGCGCCCCCCGACCGCGTCCGCATCGACAAGTGGCTGTGGGCGGCCCGCTTCTTCAAGACACGCTCACAGGCTACAGAAGCCGTTGACGGCGGCAAGGTCGAGGTGAACGGGGCGCGCGCAAAGCCGGCGAAGGACGTCAGGGCCGGCGACGAGCTGCGGATCCGTCTCGGACCATACGAGTACCGGCTCGTCGTCCGCGCGCTCGCCGAAAGGCGCGGCTCGGCGAGCGTCGCGCAATCACTCTACGAGGAGACGCCGGAGAGCATCGCCGCGCGCGAGAAGCTGCGCGAGAGCCACCGGTTGGCCCCCGCGATGTTCGTGTACGAGGAGAAAGGTCGCCCGACGAAGAAGGACCGACGCGCGCTCGCCGATTTCATCGAGCGCCGCCGCCGGCGCTGAGCAGGCGCCGTTCAACCGACGCCAGCGAGCTGCTCGAGAACGCCGGCGTCCATCGTGTGGCCGCCGTCGAAGCGACAGACCTCGTACGCCAGCCGCTGATCACGGAGCAGCGCTTCCTGCTCGGCGGCGACGAGCGGCGTGATGTACTCGTCGGTCGCGCCGACCACCAACGTCAGGCTCACCGACCGCAGCGGGCTCGTGGCGCCGACCGGGAAGATGTCCGTCGGCATCCGCCCGCCCCAGAGCACGAGGCGGTCGGCGCGGGCGGTGCCGCGCGCGAGCCAGCGGCAGACCGTCGCCACGCCTTGTGAGAACCCGAGCACCGTGACGCGTGCGCGCGCGCGGCCACGCTGCCGGCGCACGGTCGCGAACAGCGTGTCGAGGTAACGCACGTGGTCCTCGATCTCGCGCTCGCGGTCCTCGCGCGTCATCCAGGTGGCGCCGACCATCGCGTCGGTGCCGTGCATGACCCGTGAGTCGCCGAAGTAGAACCGCGACAGCGCCTCCGGTGCGACGATCATGCGGGTGCCGTCGGCCAGCGGCTCGAAGTGGCGCACGAAGTACCCCGCGAGCTGCCCGTAGCCGTGACAGACGAACCACAGCTCGCGCGGCGACGCGACGGCCGCCCCGAGCGTGTAGTAGCGTGCGGTCCGCGTGACGGCGATGTGGGCCTCCTCGATCATCCCGCGAGCTCCTTGAGCCTGTGTGCGTCTCGCACGCGGTACCGTCCCCGCCCCAGGGGCTCGATGGCTCCGGCGTCGCAGAGCGCGCGCACGGCGCGCACGACAACCTCGCGCACGGTGCCCAGCTCCTCGGCAACCTCTCCCTGTGTGGCGCCCAGGGTCACCGCGCCGCCCACCGCCGTGGACTCGTCGTACCGGGCGACGAGGAGCGCGGCGAGCCGCTGCGGAACGCTCCGCGCGGCGAGCCCGTCGACGCGCTCGACCAGCGTTCGCACACGGGCGGCGAGGCGCGCGAGAAGACGCCACGCCAGCTCGGGATCGGCGCGCATCGCGGCGCCGATCGCGTCGCGCCCGATAACGAGGCAGGTCGTGGGCTCGGCCGCGACCGCGGTCGCGGGATACCCGCCCCCCTCGAAGAGCGGAACCTCGCCGAGCGTGCCGCCCGGACCTTCCTCGTGCAGCACGTGTCGCCGGCCGGCGCCGTGTCGAAGCACGCGGACGCGCCCGCGAACGACGACGTACAAGCCCCGGGCGTGCGCGCCCGCATCGAACAACCGCTCGTCGGTCTGGTACGCGCGGACGATGGTGCGCGCCGCGAGCTCTCGGCGCGCAGTGTCCGATATGCCGGCGAACAACGGAATGTGACGAAGTTCGGCGGGGTCGACCACGTGTGTGACTTTAGTCCCTGCGCTCGCGAGAGCCGTTCACCAAGATACGGCTCGCGCGCCCGGCGCGCGCTACTTCACTTCGCGAGCGAGTCGATGCGTCCTACCCCTATGCTTCTCATCGGTGCGATGGTCGTCGCCACGCAGGCTTCCGCGCGCGCGCAGGTCCATGACCGCTCAGCGCACCGCCGCTCGGCCGGCTCGACGGCCGACTCCGCCTTTGCAGCGCTGCAAAAACGTGGCGCGCTCGTCATGGGCGTCGACCAGTACACGTCGTCGCACCAATTCGAGGCGCTTCGCGACGGCGGGCGCATCGTATTGGTGCGCGACGTCGACGATACCAGCGGAGTCCGCACCATTCGTGAGCACCTGTCGGCGATCGCGCGGCAGTTCGCTGCTGGCGACTTCAGCGCGTCGGCGATCGTTCACGCTCGGCCGGTTCCCGGCACCGACGTCATGCGTGCGCGCCGACGCGCGATCCGGTACGAGTTCCGGCCTCTACCGCGCGGCGGCGAGGTACGCATTGCAACGCAGGATCCCGAGGCGTTACGCGCGGTGCACGAGTTTCTGGCGTTTCAGCGGGGGGATCATCGGACGAGGTAGGAGTAGGTCGGCCCGACGTACTCACACCCCCGGTGGTCTGCGCTGTTCTCGCCGCCGCTCGCGCAATTCTCGTCTCGGGTTCCTCTGCGGGGGGTCCCGCAGCGCCGCCGGCACTTTCACCCACTGCTCAGGCGTCAGCACGCCCCGCACGGCCTCGAGCGTCGCGAGATATCCTTCGCGGGCCGCTTCGAGCGTCGGCCGCACGGCCGCGAACGTGCGGGCAGGGTCGCCGCCGCCGCCCGCGCGCGCGGCTTGCTCCGTCGCCACGGCGACGAGTGAGTCATTCCGGGCGACGAGCGAGTCACGAAGCTGCGTCAGCCGCTCCACCTGCTCGGCGCTGAGCGCGAGGCTGTCGCGCAGCGCGAGGACGGTCGCCGCGGGGTTCGGGGCCACGCGCTCGATCGCCGCACGCGCGTCAAGCGGCGGGCGGGCGCCGGGGCGGCCACCGCCGGCGCCGGGTCCCGCGGCACCGCGCCCTCCGCGCAGTATTCCCTGAAGGGCCTCCCGCTGCCGATCCGGGCCGACGGTCCACCGCACCTGAACTCCGAGCTGGAAGGGCGCGCGGAATGCCGTGCGCGTGCCGCGCGTGTCTCCGAATCGCTCGTTCACCTGGTACAGGAAGCGGTTGCTCGCCGGGTCGAAGCCGCGCACGTACAGAAGCGTCGGATCAGGACGCGCGGTCTGGCCCCAGCCGCGGAGGCCCGATTCACCGTGGAGCAAGCGGTCGAGGCCCGCGAGCAGGTTCGACGTGTTGACCGAGATCATGAGGCGGCGTCCGAGGCTCCGTCCAAGACTCGGGCGGAAGTTGGCCTGGATGTCGACCGAGCCGGACCACCCGCCGCGACAACTGTTGCGCGCAGCGATGCGATCGAACTGCGACTCGAGGCACGCCCGCACGGCGCCGGGAGCGCCGGCGAGCAGCCGCGTCATCCCATTCGCGAGCGACGTATCACTCGCGACGTCCTGCTTCCGCGGGTCGAAGACGAATGCGCGGTCGTTCCGCGCGCCGTCGCCGTTCACGTCGCTCCCGATCCGCGGCGTGAAGGGAGCGCCCGACCACGTGCGTACGATCGCCGTTACGTC
>JBHELH010000155.1:0-4581 GCA_046263215.1 Gemmatimonadaceae bacterium
GCGCCGATGCCGGCCGCGGAGAGCACGGCGCCGCTCGTCTCGGCCGTGTACCCGGCGCGCCGCAGTATCGGCCACGCCACGGACGCCAGGGTCACCGTCGTCGCGACGCCGCTGCCGGAGACGGTCCCGAGCAGAAACCCGGCGACGGTGACGCTCCGGCCCGGCGCAGCCGCAGATCGCGAGCGGCCCATCGCGGCGAGCGACCAGTCGATGAAGAACTTGCCGGCCCCAGAGTGCTCGAGGACCGCGCCGAAGAGGGAGAAGAGGATGATGTACGTCGCCGCGACCTCGAGCGGCACGCCGAAGATGCCGTCCAGCGTCATGTACAACGTGCCGACGAGCCGATCGGGGTAATAGCCGCGGTGCGCGATTGCGCCCAGGCCGACGAGGTCAAAGAGCGGCCCGAGGTACGCGTAGAGGATGAACAGCGCGGCCGTCAGCGGGAGCACCCAGCCGGCGGTGCGGCGCGTCGCCTCCAGCACGAGCAGGATCGTCACCACGCCGAGCGTGAGGTCCACCGCGGTCGGCGTCGCGGCGCGGTACGGGAACGCCGCGTGATCGATCACCGGCCAGCCGAGGCCAATCAGTGCGAGAGCGGCCAGGAGCCAGTCGAAGGGGGAGGTGGGAGGGGGAGGGGGAGCCTGCCCGAGTCGTCTCCCCCTCCCCCTCCCACCTCCACCTTCCAAGAAGATCAGCACGAGCGCGACGAGCAGAAAGCTCGTGCGGTAAACCTGCGCCTCGACGATCGCGACGACCCAGTACGCTCCGTAGAGCGAGAGCCCGGCCGCCAGCGCCCCCGCGATCCGGGGCGCGGACGCTACGAGCGCCACACGCCGCGCTCCGCGTAGAGTCGGATCGCGCCGGGGTGGAACGGCGCGGCCGCAGGGGCGACGGCGGTCGTCAACGAGAGCTCCTTCGCCGCGGGGTGCACGGCCAGGAGCTCCGCTTTGTGGTCGAAGAGCGCACGCACGATGTCGTACGCGAGCGCCTCGCTCATCGCGGCGTCGGCCACGAGCAGGTTCGCGGCGCCGACCGTCGGGACGGCGCCGCGAACGCCGGGGTACGAGCCGCCGGGGATGTCGGCGGCGAAAAAGAGTTTACGGCCGAACTCTTTCTGCAGGACGGGCAGAACCTCGGCGTTCGGCACGAGGCGGATCCGGTGCCGCGGGCTGGTCGCGATATCGAGAATCATGGCCAGCGGGGCGCCGCTGCTCCAGAAGAACGCGTCGAGCTTGCCGTCCTTGAGCGCGTCGGCCGCCGCCGCGGGGCCGAGACCGTGCCGGCGGACGCCCGTCGCCGGATCGATGCCAGCCGCCCGGAGCATCTCGACCGCGATGCCTTCGGTCCCGCTGCCGGGGGGACCGACGGATACGACACGGCCACGGAGATCGGCGAGCGAGCGGATGCCCGAGCCCTCCAGCGTGACGAGGTGCATCAGGTTGACGTAGAGCGTCGCCAGCGTCCGAACCGGCACGCGGCCGACGTCGCGGAAGGCGCCCGTCCCCCGATACGCTTGGTCGAGCGTCGGACCGAGCACGATCGCGAGGTCCGCCCGCCCCCGGGCGATCAGCTTCAGGTTCTCGGCCGACGCGGACGTCACCTCCGCTGTCGCCTCGACGTTCGGCACGTGGCGCGCGATGACCCGTGCGATCGCGGCGCCGTACGCGTGGTAGACGCCCCCGGCCGGCCCGGTCGCGAAGGAGAGGCGCAGCTTGCCTCCATGCCGGCGGGCGAACTCCCGGACGTCGCACGCGGCGGCGGGGAGGAGCAGGGCCGAGGTTGCGCGGGCGAGCAGCGCGCGGAGGAAGTCGCGGCGGCTCGCACCCTTCATCACGCCCGCGTCACTCCGCCCGCAGTGCCACCACGGGATCGACTCGCGTCGCTCGCCACGCCGGGACGAGCGTCGCGGCGACGGCGACCGCGAGCAGCGTCACCGCGACCGCGGCGAAGACCAGCGGGTCCCACGCCGAGACCTCATACAAGAGGGATTGCACGAACCGCCCACCGGCGAGCGCGGCCGCGACCCCAATCGCCGCCCCCGCGGCCGTCACGCCGACGCCCTCGCGCATCACTAGGCGGGCGACGTCGCGCGCCTGTGCGCCGAGGGCGACGCGCACGCCCATCTCGTGCGTGCGCTGCGTCACGGTGTACGAGACGACGCCGTACAGACCGACCGCCGCGAGCAGGAGCGCCAGCGCCCCGAACGCGCCGAAGAACGCCGCGCCGAGCTGCCACGGGCGGAGCTGCTGCCGCACGTTGGTCATGTCGCGGAGCAGTCCGACGCTCGCGTACGGGAGCCCGGGCACCGCCGTCTGCATCGCCCGGCGCACGGGCTCGATCAGGCGCGCGGGATCGTCCCCCGCCGGGCGCACTACCAGCCGGCGTGACCTGATCCTCGGGGCCTGCGCCAGCGGCGCGTACACGAACATCCTGTCTTCCTCGAAGACGCCCTGCCGCTTCACGTCCGCCGCTACGCCCACGACCTGCGCGCAAGGCGGCGTGTCACTATCGACAAAGATGCAGTTGCCCACGGCCGACTCGCGCGGCCAGTACCGCCGCGCCATCGCCTCGCTGATGATGACGACGCGCGCGCTCGCCGCGTGGTCCCCCGGACCGAAATCCCGTCCGGCGAGGAGCGGCGCGCCGATCGTGGCGAAGTAACCCGGGGTCACGGCGTTGTAGAAGTGCGGGTCGTCCACGCTCCGGGGGTCGTGCCCCGGGACCACAACGCCGGCGCCGAACGACTCCGAGAACGGAACCGTGGCCGCGACGGCCGCGCTCTGTACACCTGGGAGTCCCCTCACGCGGTCCAAGACGCGACCGAACACCGCGTCCGCGTCCGCGGGTGAGCGCCCGGTTGCGCGAAGGTCCATGCGACCGAGCAGCACGCGGTCCACGTCCACCCCGAGGCGGATCTGGCTGATGCGCCCCAGGCTGCGCACGAAGAGGCCCGTTCCCACGAGGAGCACGACCGAGAGCGCGGCTTGCATGATGAGGAGCGCGGTTCGCGTGCGCGACCGCGTTGCGCCGCCTTCGCGCGCGCCGGCCTTCAGGGCGCTCGTGAGCTCCGGCCGGCTGGTCTGGAGCGCCGGCAGGAGCCCGGCCAGGACGCCGGCGACGAGCGCGAGAAGCATCGTGAAGCCCAGGACCCGCCGGTCGACGGGCGCGTCGGCCCAGGTGATGTCGCCGAAGAGCAGCGTTCGCACGAGGCCTCCACCCCAGTACGCGACCAGGAGCGCCGCCGCCCCGCCGAGGAGGGCGAGCAGGACGCTCTCGGCGAGCAGCTGTCCCACCAGCCTGCCCCGACTGACGCCCAGCGCCAGCCGCACCGCGATCTCACGCCGTCGCCTCAACCCGCGGGCGAGGAGCAGGTTGATCACGTTGGCGCAGGCGATGAGCAGCACCAGGATCGACATCGCGGCGAGGAGCGTTGTGACCTGGGCGCCAACGCCGGCGCTCTCCGCGCGCGAGACTATGATCGGCTCGACGATGATCCGCCGGTTCGGGCCGACGTAGAACGCGTCCGGCGCGGCGGCGCGCATCGCGCGCATCGTCTCCCCGCTCACCCAGTGCGGGGCCACGCCCGGGCGCAGGCGCGCGTAGATGCTCAGCCAAGTCGTGCTCCCGCCGCGAGTGGCCCACCCGGCGTCGGCCTGCAGCCGCCCCTGCGAGGCGGTGATCGGAATCCACACGTCCGGCGCGCTGAGCTCCGTGCCGGTGAAGCCGGGCGGCGTCACCCCGATGATCATGTATCGCCGCTGGCCGAGCTCCAACGTTCGCCCAATGACGCGTCGGTCTCCGGCGAACTGTCGCATCCAGAACCCGTAGCTGATGACGACGACCGGCGCGCCGACGGGCTCGACGTCCTCCTCCGGGAGGATGAACCGGCCAAGGTGCGGACGCACGCCGAGTAGGGGGAAGTAGCTGGCGCTGACGAGGAGGCCGTCGAGGCCCCGTGCCTGATCGCCGCGGCCCCATGGCACGCCGGCGTACGCGCTCATGGCGACCACCTCGAAGGACCGGACGCGGTCCCGCACGGCCTTGTAGACAGGATACGAGAACGTCCGCTGACCCCCTGTCGTCTCACCGACCATGCGCGCCGCGAGCCGCACAACGCGCTCCGGCTCCCGCACGTGCGCCGGCGGCCGCAGGAGCAGTCGGTCGACGACGCCGAACATCGTCGAGTTGGCGCCGACGCCGAGCGCGAAGGTGAGGATGGCGGCGGCCGCGAACCCGGGCGCCTTCGCCAGCCCGCGGAGCGTGTACCGCAGGTCGTCGCGGACCGCTTCGAGCACGAGCCGGGGCGCGGGCCGAGAGCGGAAGAACGCCGCGCGCCGCTCACGCCTGCGGCGAGCCGCGCCCGGCGCCTGCGCGGCCCGGGCCCACGCGCGGCGCCAGCCGCTCGCGACACGCCGGGCCGGCTGGTCGCCGAGCCCTTCGAGGGCCACGCACAGGTCGCTCGCGCGCCGCCACCGCTCCTGCGGTTCGTAGGCGAGGCACCGCTCGATCGCCGCGACCAGCCCGGCCGGCGCGCCCGGCGCCGCGCGCGCCAGCGGGATGGTCGGCCCGCGCTGCTGCTGC
>JBHELH010000156.1:0-3892 GCA_046263215.1 Gemmatimonadaceae bacterium
ATGAAGCGATTCGGCGGAGATTCCGGCATCGTCGGCAAGCAGCTGATCCTGGACAAGAGGCCGGTAACGGTGATCGGCATCCTCCAGCCGGCGCCGTTCTTCCCCGATCGGGTGGACGCGCTGCTCAACATGGTGAACAGCGAGCACCACCTGAGCGCGACGATGGTGGAGGGGCGTACGCACCGCATGACCGAGGTGGTCGCTCGGCTCGCGCCCGGCGCCACCCTGGAGAAGGCACGGAGCGAGGCGGCCGCGGTGTACGCGCGTATGCAGCGCGAGCACAAGGAGGCGTACGATCCGGCATCCCATTACCGCGTCGCGGTCATCCCATTCAAGGAAGTCCTGGGGGAGCGCGCCCGGCTGACGGTGTGGCTGCTCATGGGCGCGGCCGCGTTCGTCCTGATCATCGCCGCCGCCAACGTCGCCAACCTCACGCTGATGCGCGGCGTGCGCCGCGAGCACGAGCTGGTGGTGCGCGCGGCACTCGGCGCCGGCGTGGCGCGTCTGCGGCGGCTGCTGCTGGCCGAGAATCTCGTGCTGACCCTCGCCGGCGCCGTCGTCGGCGTGCTCATCGCGGTCGGCGGCGTCCGGCTGCTGATCTCCTTCGCGGCGCGCTACTCTCCACGCGCGAACGAGATCCGCCTCGACGCCACGGTCCTCGGCTTCACCCTGGCCCTCTCGGTGGCGCTCGCCCTGCTGCTCTCGTTCGCCGCGACCCTTCCGAAGGAGGGCACCTACGCCGCGGGGATCGCGGCGGGTGTGCGCCGATTGAGCGGCAGTCTGAGGAAGCAGCGAGTCCAGCGCGCACTCGTCGTCGTGCAGGTCGCGGTCTCGGTGGTGCTCCTCGCGGGAGCCGGGCTGCTCACCCGCACCATGCTTCGGCTCTCCGACGTGGCGACGGGTCTCCGGACCGAAGAGCTGCTCACGATGCAGGTGGCGCTCCTCACGCCGACGGAGCTGCTGACCAATCCCGCGGCCGACGCCGCGGCCAAGGAGCGCTACGAGCGCATGCGGCGCGAGGTGGCGGCGCTGCCGGGCGTCGTCGAGGTGGGACTCGGCTCCACGATGCCGCTCCGCAGCAGCGACGCCCGGTTCGATGTGAAGGTGGAAGGTAAGCCACCCGCCGTCGGCGAAGCCATACCGCACGCCGAGCTGCGAACCGCGGATCCCCATTTCTTCCAGGCGGCAGGCATCCCGCTGCTCCAGGGACGGCCGTTCGCGGCGACCGACGGACCAACCTCCGGGAAGGTCGTCGTCATCAACAAGACGCTTGCCGACAAGCTCTTTCCGAACGAGGACCCGATCGGCAAGCGGATCGCGTGGACGGGCGACGTGCTGCGCTTCACGCCGATCAGCGGCGATTGGCGCACGGTCGTCGGCGTCGCGGCCAATACCCAGGACGGCGGGCTGGACGCCGAGCCCCGGCCGGCGGTGTTCATGCCCTTCACGCAGATGCTGGCGATCGGCGGCGGCCTGGTGATCCGCGCCGAGCGTGACGCGGCGCGCCTGGTGCCGGCGGCGACGCGCACCGTCCGGCGCATCGCACCGACGGCTCCGATCGAGAACGTGATGACCATCGCGCAGTACAAGGATCGGAGCGTCGCCCCGCGTCGTCTGAATGCCGCGCTCATATCGTCGTTCGGGGCCCTCGCGGTGATCATCGCGGCGGTCGGGATCGGCGGTGTCCTGGGGTTCTCGGTGAGCGCGCGGACGAACGAGATAGGGATCAGGATGAGCCTCGGCGCCGACAGCGGCCGCGTGCAACGGATGATCCTCGGCGAGGGCGGCGTGTTGCTGGCGATTGGGCTCGCGCTGGGCGTTACCGGTGCCTTCTTCGCCGCCCAGGTCATGCGCGGCCTGCTCTTCGGTGTCGCGCCGCACGATCCGACCACGTTCATCGGCGTGGGTGTGATCATGGCGGCCATTGGGATCGGCGCGTGCTGGATTCCGGCGCTTCGCGCGGCACGGATCGACCCGGCCATCACCATGCGGGCGTCGTAGAGCGCCGCGCCAAACATACCCATGCCTGGAGGCTGGCCGTGCGAGTCACGCTAGTGGTACACATCCTCGCGGGTAGCCTGGCACTCGTCTCCGGTTATGTCGCGCTCTATGCGGCGAAGGGAGGACCACTGCATCGCAAGAGCGGGATGCTATTCGTCTTTGCGATGTTACCGATGGCGGTTTTTGGGATGACGATCGCCGCTGTCCGGGGTGTGGCGCCGGCGGTGAATGTCCCGGCGGGACTGCTCACGTCCTACTTGGTGATCACCTCGCTGACTACCGTCCGGCCTCTTCCCGCAGGGTCACGCTGGCTGCATATCGCTGCGCTGCTGGTGGCGCTGGCAGTCGGCCTCACCAGTCTCACCTTCGCGTTCGAGGCAATCGCCAATGGCGGCACGAGGAACGGGATGCCAGCCTTTCCCTTCGTCATGTTCGGCGTCGTCGGGCTGGTGGCGGGCGCGGGCGATCTGCGGGTGATACGGTCGGGGGCTCTCACGGGCGCCGCGCGGCTCGCACGCCATCTGTGGCGCATGTCCTTTGCGCTCTTCATCGCCGCATTGTCGTTCTTCATCGGCCAGGCGAGGGTGATTCCCGAGCCGGTCCGCATCCCTGCTCTTCTCGCGCTTCCGGTCGTTGCGGTGCTCGCGACCATGCTGTACTGGCTCTGGCGCGTCCGTGTCAGGCGGACCTTCCGACACATCGTTCGCGTCGGCGCAGCCGAAGCGGCGTGAAGCGGTATGACTCGCAGGACGAACGCCCGGATCGCCGGCTTCACCTTCCTCTTCTACATCGCGGTCGCCTTCCCGGCGCTGGTCCTGTTCGGCCGCGCGACGAGCGCCGAAGAGACCGCCGCGAAGCTCGCGGGCATCGCCTCGCACGCGACCGACGTGCGCATCACCATCGTGCTCTCGCTGCTCAGCGGCTTCAGCGCCCTGGTACTGGCCGTGACGCTGTACGCGATCACGCGGGACCAGGACCGCGACCTCGCGATGCTCGCCCTGACCTGTCGCGTCGGCGAGGGCGTGGTCATCGGGGCCTTCATCCCGGCGACGGTGGGCGTGCTGTGGCTGGCGACGGCCTCCGGAGCAAATGCACCTGACGGCGTGGCAGCGCAGGCGGTCGGCGCCTTTGTACTGAGAGTAGGAGACTGGAACGGAACCGTCGCCGCGGCCTTCTTCGCCGCGGGCAGCACGCTCTTCTCCTGGCTCCTCCTGCGCGGCCGGATGATCCCCACCCCACTGGCCTGGCTGGGCGTGGTCGGGTCGGTCCTGCTTGTGGTGGGGCTCCCGCTGCAGCTCGCCGGCTTCTTCCGCGGCCCGGCCTTCGGACTCATGTGGTTGCCGATGGCCGTCTTCGAGCTAGTGCTCGGGCCGTGGCTGATCATCAAGGGCGTCGCGACGCCGGCGACGCGATGAGTGTACTCGGTCGAATCCTCCCTGACCGCATCGACAACCGCTACCGCGGCCACCCGCTGGCACTCTGGCTGTTCGTGCCGATCGCCCTCCAGAAGCTGGCGGTGAGCTTCACCCATCTGTTCAAGGCCGACGGCGGGGCGCAGTCGATCTCTACGATGCCGCTGGACACTTACCCGGCATCCGCGGCACAGAACATCGTCGGGCTCATGGCCCGGCTCGGGGTCGAGCAGCTCCTGCTCGGGCTGCTCCTCGTGCTCGTCCTGGTTCGGTATCGGACGATGATACCGCTCATGTATGTCCTGCTCGTCGCGCACTACCTGGCCTCGAGGGGCGTCGCGCTCATGAAGCCGCTGGTCGTGGCCGGAACGTCCGGGTCCCGTACGCCGGCACTCGTCGTCGCCGTTCTGAGTGCCGTAGGCCTCGTCTTGTCGCTGGTCGGGCGGCGCTACGGGGATCAGGCGTCGCCGGGCCGCTAA
>JBHELH010000157.1:0-51623 GCA_046263215.1 Gemmatimonadaceae bacterium
TCGGCACGTAGTACTTCCGCTGAATCTCGCGCATCTGAGCCGGCGTCGTCGACTGAATCACCTTGCGGTCGCCGAGCGGGTTCTTGCGGCTCCACGCGCTCGTCCACAGCGCGCGGTCGACGGCGCGCTGCAGGTGATAAAAGGGGTTCGACTCGTTTCGGTCGTACTCGCCGATCACGACCTCGCGCTCGCGCTCCAGCTCGTCCTGCCGGAAGACGGGCTCGCGCAGTGCGGCGGCCAGCACGCGCATCGCGGGCTCGACGCTGTCGGCGGCGAGCGTGAGCCAGTAGTTCACCGCCTCCTCGGCCGTTCGCCCGTTGTAGTCCGCACCGAGCTCCGAGAGGCGCGCCAGGAAGTCCTCCGCCTGTGGGTAGCGTGCGTTGGCGCCGAAGATCATGTGCTCGTACAGGTGCGCGAGCCCCTCGAACGCCGGCGTCTGCGTGAACGCGCCGTTCCGGACGACCACCTCCATCGTGACGAGCGGGACGCCGTGGTTCTCCACGACGATCACCTCGAGTCCATTGGCGAGCGTCGATCGCTGGATCCGCTTTTCGAGTTCGGCGCGCTGAGCGGGGACGCCGGTGGCCGCCGCAGGTAGAATTAGGAGCGCGAGAATCAGACTAGCCGCCCAACGCGTCATTGACGTTCTTTCTCCCTTCATGACCAGCACCGCGACCCCGCCGCCGACTCCGGTAACCCCGAAGGTACTCGAGGCCCTGGCCGCTCGGCTCGACCGGGCCCACCTCAAGCGGGGTGAGCTGATCGCTCCATATACAACGTTCAAGATCGGCGGACTAGCCGACCTCTTTTACGAGGCGGCGTCGGCTGACGCGCTCGCCGACTCTGTGCTCGCAGCGCGCGAGCTCGACGTGCCCCATTTCGTGCTCGGCCTCGGCGCCAACATCCTCGTCGGCGACCGCGGGTTTCGTGGCCTCGTCATTCGGAACACGGCAAGCCGCTACGAGTTCCGCGAGGATGGTGCCGAATGCCGGCTCTGGGTCGAGAGCGGCGCCGTCATGAAGGACCTGATCCAGCAAGCCGTGCGGCGCGGCTGGTCGGGCCTCGAGCACTACGTCGGCATCCCGAGCACCGTCGGCGGCGCCGTCTGGCAGAACCTGCACTTCCTCTCACCGGCTCCGGCGCGTGAGCGCACGATGTTCATCGCCGAAGTGTTCGAGTCGTGCGAGATCTTGAGTGAGGAGAACGAGCGGAAGGTCGTCGACGCCGACTACGTAAAGTTCGGCTACGACGACACCGTCTTCCACCACCGCCGCGACATCGCGCTGTCGACGACCTTTCGCCTCGCGCGCGGCGACGAGAGCGCAATGCAGAAGGTGATGCAGGAGAATCTCTCCTGGCGCGGCGCCCGACACCCGTGGCTCGAGTGGCACCCGAGCGCGGGATCGATCTTCAAGAAGATCGAGGGGATTGGCGCTGGCCGCCTCGTCGACCAGTGCGGGCTCAAGGGCTTCCGCCACGGGAACGCACAGATCTCGCACATGCACGCCAACATCCTGATCAACCTCGGCGGCGCGACGGCGAAGGACGTCCGCGAGCTGATCGCGATCGCGCAGACGACGGTGCGCGAGAAGCTCGGCTACCAACTGCATCCCGAGATCGGGTTCATCGGGGAGTTCGAGCCCGGGGCGTTCTAGATCGAGAAAGGCGTCTAAACTCGGAGACGCTTTGCGCGGCGTCACCGTCCCATCTCGATGACGCTTCAGGCGCCAAGCGAGTGAGGCCGAGCCACCTACGCCAACCGTCATCGCGCGCTAAGTACCGTAGGGATAGGCACTAAGCGTACTCGACGCGCTCACGCGGCGGGTGTGACGTGCGCGGCAGGCATTTTGCCCCCGCTCGCTCCCAAACCGTAGCGAGCGGCACGGCTGTCGCCCGACCGTGCGCGCCTGTTGTCCACCGTCCGCGCGTGACGACGCGCAAATCAGGAGATGTATATGCGCAGGTTCCTTCTCACAGCAGCGACCGCGGCCACTGCGCTGGTCGGCACCGCATGCAGCGACGTGACCGGCATCGGCGACAGCGTCGCCGGCTCTTACGAGCTCATAAGGGTCAACGGACAGAGCCTGCCGGCCGACGACATTTCCGGTGAGTTGACCTTCTATACCGGCGTGCTGGAGCTCAACCGTGACGGCGAGTTCGTAGACCTGATCCAGTACCGCGTCCCTGGAGATCCGCGCATCTACGACAGCCAGGTGTTCGGCACCTGGGAGCGTAGCGGGAACGACATTAGACTCGAATACGACGACAGCGGCTTCGTAGCGTTCGCTGAGCGTCCGTCGAGCAGCAGGCTCATTGTCGAAGACGAATTCGGAAACAGGTTGGAATACCGGCGGTTCTAGCGGTTGGGCGGGCATATCGCTCGAAAGGCCTCATGACGGTTCTGCCGTCATGAGGCCTTCGTCTGTTCGACCCACTGCTTCCAGTCCATCTCGGCCACCCCGATCGTGAGTCTGCCACCCTGCTGACCGAGTTGCCGGACCAGCGGCATTCGTAGCAACCGCGGCTCATCGATCAGCTTCTCGAGCCAGCGCTCCTCGGACAGCTTGGCGTGCTTGAGACCGAGCTCGGCATACACCTTCGACTCGCGGTCGATCAGCGCCTCGATCCCGAACTTCTGGGCGAAACGCTTCAACTCCCCGGCCGCGGCCGGCCGCTCGTCGAGGTCCACGAAGTGCGCGCGAATCCGCCGCTCCGAGAAGAACCGCAGCGCCTTCCGCGTATCCGCGCTCTTCTTGATGCCAAAGACTTGGACTTCCATGGGAACCGACTGCGGAGTGGGGAACCGACTGCAGTCCGGAGTCCGTCCGTATAGTTACTCCGAATGCCTCGCGAAACTACGTACGCCCCGGCTTGGTGGGTACCGGGCCCGCACCTGCGCACGATGTGGGGCCGCCTCATGCGGCGCCGGCTGACGACGCCGGTGCGCGTCGAGCGCTGGACGACACCGGACGACGACGTGTTGGAGCTCCGCCGTCTCGATCCCCCCGTCGGTGCGACGGCGACGACGCCTCACCTCGTCTTCCTGCACGGGCTGGAGGGGGGTGTGCACTCGCACTACGTCGCGAACCTGTTCGCCGAAGCAGAGCGACGCGGCTGGGGTGCGGATCTCATGCTCTTCCGCGGCTGCGCGGGAGAACTGAACCGGACGCGCCGCTTTTACCACTCCGGCGAGACGACCGACCTCGATTTCGCCCTGCGGCGCATCGTGGCCGAGCGCCCCGAGGCGCCGATCGGACTCGCTGGCGTATCGCTCGGCGGCAACGTGTTGCTCAAGTGGCTCGGAGAGCGTGACACTGACGACGTACCCGCCGCCGTACGCGGCGCCGTCGCCGTCTCGGTGCCCTTCGACCTCGCGCGCGGCTGCCGCTATCTCTCGCGTGGCTTTTCCCGCGTCTACGAGCGCTTCTTCCTCCGCTCGCTCGTGGCCAAGGCGCGCCAGAAGCTCGCCCGCCATCCCGACCTCTGTAACGCCGCCGCGCTCGACCGCGTGCGTACGCTCTGGGACTTCGACGACGTCGTCACCGCCCCGGTGCACGGCTTCCGCGACGCCCTCGACTATTACACGCAGTCGAGCTCACTCCGCTATCTCCCCGGCATCCGGCTCCCCACGCTCCTCCTCAGCGCGCTCGACGACCCGTTCCTGCCACGCGAAGTGCTCGATGAGGTCCGAGCGGTCGCCGAGACCAATCCCGCGTTGGAGCTCGAGTTCGTTGAACGCGGCGGTCACGTCGGCTTCATCAGCGGTCGCCTGCCGTGGAGGCCGTTCTACTATGCGGAGTGGCGGGTTGCGGATTTTCTGGCAGGGCGATTCGTGCAACGAACAGCGTCGGTAGGAACTGCAAAGCCGTTGTTCGTGAACAGCGCCTTGCCTTCCACCCCACCCACCTTCCCATGAACCGCCCCCTCGCCCTCGCCCTTCTCACCGCCCTCGCGTGTGCGCCGGCAGTCGCGACAACTACGGCGCGCCAGGCCCCGCCACCGAACACCGCGGAGCTCCCGGTCGTCGCCGACGCCGTCGCGGAGACGTTGCTCGTCGACGTCCAGTCGCTCGATCCGACCATCCTCGTCGACATACGCTATTCCACGCCGAACAACTTCACCGGCGCCGTGATCCCAGGCTACGAGGGCAACCGTGCGTTTTTGCGCCGCGAGGCCGCGCAGGCGCTCGCTCGCGTGCAGCGACGCGCCATGGCCGAGGGGTACACCCTCCGCGTCTACGACGGTTACCGCCCCGTCCGCGCGACCCTCGCCATGGTCGATTGGACGCGCCGCGTCGGCCGGGAGGACCTCCTCCGCGAGGGCTACATCGCCAGCCGAAGCCGCCACAACCTCGGCCTCGCTGTCGACCTCACACTGGTCCAGCGCTCGAGCGGGCGTGAACTTGCGATGGGGACGCCGTACGACACATTCTCCGCGGCTGCGCACACCGCCAACGCCACCGGCGACGTCGCCCGGAATCGCGGGTTGCTCAAGCGGCTGATGGAAGCGGAAGGCTTCGTGAACTACGAGAAAGAGTGGTGGCACTTCAGCTACGACGTGCCCAACCCCGTCCGCTTCGACATGGTCGTGCGCTGATCCAATCGATCGCAATCGATTCAATCGATCCGAGAGAAATGCTATGATGAATCGCCCTGCTCCCGCGCTCCTGGTTGGCGCCGTCGTCGCCCTCGCCGCCACCGCGTCGTGCGCGCGAAACACGTCGTCGGCCGCCGGAGAGCACGTGCACCCCGACGAGACCAGAGCGTCCGTGACGTCCGCAGCGCAGGGTACCCTGCAGAGGACGACGCAGGGCACTGCTCTCCCGCCCGGTGCTGCCGACGCCGCGCAGCGCCTCGCCAACTCGCCACGCCACGCCGAGTGGGTCATGGTCCGGGCGGGCAGCGATAGCGTCCGCGCGTGGGTCGTCTACCCCGAGCGGCGCGAGCGGGCACCGGTCGTCGTCGTCATCCACGAGATCTTCGGCCTGACGAGCTGGATCCGTGGCGTCGCCGACCAGCTCGCGGCCGACGGGTTCATCGCGATCGCGCCCGACCTTCTGACCGGCAAGACGAAGATCCATCCGGACTCGGCCGGGTCCGACGCGCGCGACGTCATCCGCACGCTCAACCCCGAAGACGTCCACCGGCAGCTCGCCGCCGTCGGTCAGCACGGGATGCGGCTCCCCGCGGCGCTCCCACGCTACGGCGTAGTCGGCTTCTGCTGGGGCGGCTCTGCCTCCTTCCAGCACGCCGTGCGTTCCCCCGCCGGCCTCGGCGCAGCGGTGGTCTATTACGGCTCGTCGCCGGAGAGTCTCGCTTCACTCGCCTCGGTCCGCGTACCCGTGCTCGGTCTCTACGGCAGCGACGACGCGCGCGTCAACCGGACCGTGCCGCCGGCCGATTCCGCCATGCGCGCGCTCGGGAAGACGTTCGAGCATCACACCTACGAAGGCGCGGGGCACGGCTTCCTCCGCCAGCAGGACGGCAAGGAAGGCGCGAACATGGCCGCGACACGCCAGGCGTGGCCCGCGACACTCGCCTTCTTCCGCCGGCACCTCGGCTCATGACCATCACGACTGCTCTCACCGTCCTCTTCGTCGTCGCGCTCATCCTCGGTCTGCTCCTCGCCGTGCGCGCGATGCTACTCGGCGTCGAGCGGCGGCGCACCCCGTTCGGGGTCCCGCCGCCGCCGACTCCGAGCGTCCGCTTCTCGACACCGGTGGTTTCGGCTTTCGCGAGCACGTTCGGCGCAGTCGGCTACCTTCTGACGCGGCCCGGCCGGATGGGTCCCGCGCTCGGCACTATCGTTGCCTTGCTCATCGGCACGGTCGCCGGTGCGTTCGCGGTACGCGTCGTGCGCCGCGCGGCGGCGTTCGTGCCCGAGCACGACCCCGACGACCCGCGCTACGTGCTGCAAGGCCACGTCGCGACGGTGACCTCGCCCATCCGCCCGGACGGCGATGGAGAGATTGCTTACGTCGTCGAAGGCACGCGCCACACAGTGCGGGCGCGCGGATTGGACGGGTCCGTCGCGGAACGCGGGACCGAGGTTGTCATCGAGCGCATCGAGGACGACGTCGCGTACGTGGAGCCGTGGGTGGAGGTCGAGAAACGGCTCTGAGGAGGTCTGAGGAGGTAGGAGGAGGTAGGAGGAGGTAGGGACGATGTCGGATGCGGTACTCTTTGCCGTCGCCTTCGTAGGCTTCTTCGTCCTGCGGGCGATCGCCGCGACCGTGATCTTCTATTTCATCCTCCCCGCCGGCGACCGGTGTCCGATGTGTGACGCGCAGACGTTCCGTGTCCAGTCGAAGGGCTGGAACTTGCTCGTGCCCTGGCTGCGCACGAGCTGGTGCGCCGACTGTGGATGGGAAGGACTTCTGAGGCACGGCTCCCGCGCTCCGGCCGTTCCGCGCGAACCTTCGAGCTCACAAGCTCACAAGCTGCCGGCCCCGCCTTCACTCGACGCGTAGAGCCGCAGCCACTCCGGCCAGTTGCCACTGAGCTCGAAGAAATCGTCGAAGTAGGCGAGCCCGAGCCCCTCGAGTTCCTCGAGGAGTACCGGCAGGTCGTCCGCGGCGGGGATCGGCCCGATCAGGATCAGGTCTCGCTCGACGCGGAACTCGTCGGCGGTGAGGCTCAGCCGCTCGTCGAGCGCGGCGCGCGTCAGGCCGCTCCGGTCGTAGGCGCCTTTACGGATGAAGAGCGTCGGGGCACCTGCGTGGACCTGTAGAGGCATCAGCTCATCCCTCGTCGAGTCGGCGTATGGAACTCCGGCGAAGCACTGGCCAGACAAACGACGGCGGGCGGAAGCAAGATCTTGCTTCCGCCCGCCGCGACGCGTGAGGCGCGCTGACGTTTACGACTTGTTCGTCGGCCTGTTCTCGTCTTCCGCCGGCTCGGTCTTCAGGACCTCGGAGCCGGCCAGCGGGCCGTGGCCCTCACGGCCCGGGTGGTCAGGGATCGTAATGAAGGCCTCGCCGACGTTGTTGTCGTAGTTGCTCTCGGCCAGCTGGTGGCAGAACCCCTTGGGATCGGTGTGCGGGCAAGGCTCGCCCCTCTTGGCCTTGAACGGCGGGTTGACGGTGATGCGGATAAGGTAGGTGCCGGGAGGCACGACCGGTTGCCCGTCGCCGCCGTCGAGCACGAAGTACTGGCCCCCCAGGAAGAAGCGGTACGTGTCGGCCCAGCCGGCACTGATGCCCTGATTACCGGGGATGCCCACGGCGCCGCAGCTGCGGAACTGCGGCTCCTTCGGCGGCGTACCCTCATTTTCGGACGCGGGCGCCGGATCCGTGTCGAGCATGCAGAAGCCGCGCTTGGCCGCGCGCCACACCTTGCCCGTCGCGGGATCGATCAACTGGTACATGGCATAGTGGCGGAAGTGGTAGTGCTGATGGCAGGAGGCGAACTCGTACAGCCCGTCGTTCGCCGCGACGTGGGCGTTCGGGTCGCCGAGCGCGATGTCAGCGTTGCCGATGTTCGGCGTCATGACGGTGAAGCGGACGAGTCGGCGCACCCCCGGCGTGACGTCGCCCTCGATGACGCTGCAGAAGTTGGCGGCAAGGTTCTCATCGCGGACAACCCATTGCTTACCTAGGTCGTCGTCGACGATGAGGTCGGCCATTGCGGCGCTGGCGCTCGCGAGGGGACCGCTTATCGACGGCGACTCATCGGAGGCGCCGGTAGTCTTCTCTACGGCCACGCAGGCGGCCGCCGTGAGGAGGGCGAGAGTGCTAAGGGTAAGAAGCTTCCGCATAAGAACCTCGAGCGGGGACAGAGGAATTGGCCAGCCACCGAAGAACGGTCTGATCTAGCCCTGGAGCGGCGGACCCGCAAGAAGCTCGTGCAACTGGCGGCGTTGTAACCGTTCGTCCCCAGGCCCCGCCGCCGCTAGCTTTAGGTCATGCCGGCCCCCCTGTCAAAGCCGTCTTACGAAGCCGAATTCGACGTCATCGTCGTCGGTGGCGGCCACGCGGGTACCGAAGCCGCCGTCGCCGCCGCCCGCGCGGGCGCACGTGTCGCGCTCGTGACGAGCGCGCTCGAGACGATCGGGCAAATGTCCTGCAACCCGGCGATCGGCGGCGTCGCCAAGGGCACCGTCGTCCGCGAGGTCGATGCGCTCGGCGGCATCATGGGCCGCGCGACGGATCTCGCGGCGATCCAGTTCCGGATGCTCAACCGGAGCAAGGGCCCCGCCGTCTGGGCCCCGCGCGCGCAGTGCGACCGCGGGCTCTACCGCCGCGCGGTCCGCGGCCTCCTCGAGGAGCACGAGCGGCTCGTCACTGTGCAGGGCACCGTCGCGCGCCTCGTCCTCGACGAGGGCATCGGCGGAACACCGCGCGTCGGCGGCATCGAGACACTCGAAAGGCGCCGCTTCGCCGCGCGCGCGGTCGTGATCACGACCGGGACCTTCCTCCGCGGCCGCATCCACATCGGCACGACGACCTCCGTCTCCGGCGGCCGCGCCGGCGAAGCCGCGACCACGCACCTCGCCGAGCAACTCGAGCGCGCCGGGCTGACGGTCGCGCGCTTCAAGACGGGGACGCCGCCGAGAGTCGATGGGCGGAGTGTGGACTTCTCGAGGCTCGAGAAGCAGGAGAGTGAGCTAACGCAGTTCAACTATCGGTGGAGTCATTTCTGGGGGAGTGGGCAGGTTCGAGGTTCGAGTTTCGAGGCGGACCCGCCACTCGAACCTCGAACCTCGAAACTCAGACCTCTCCCCCAACTCCCCTGCTGGATCACCTACCTCGAGGAAGCCGGCAAGCAGATCATCGCCGACAACATCGCCAAGTCTGCCATGTACGGCGGCGCGATCGCGTCGCGCGGGCCGCGCTACTGCCCGTCGGTCGAGGACAAGATCGTGAAGTTCCCGCAGGCAGAGCGGCACCAAATCTTCCTCGAGCCCGAGGGGCTGGATACGGCGGAGCTCTACGTCAACGGGCTCTCGACATCACTCCCCGCCGACGTGCAGCTCGCCATCCTGCGCACGGTCCGCGGCCTCGAGCACGTGCGCATGACGCGCGCCGGTTACGCGATCGAATACGACTACTACCCGCCCACGCAGCTCGACGCGTCGCTCCAGGTGCGGGCGCTGCGCGGCTTGTATTTCGCCGGACAGATCAACGGCACGACGGGGTACGAGGAGGCCGCGGGCCAGGGCGTCGTGGCGGGGCTCAACGCCGCACTCGCCACCCTCACGCACCCGCCGGGGGCGGGTACCCGGCCGCCCGTCGTCCTCGGCCGCGAGACGTCGTACATCGGCGTGCTCGTCGACGACCTCGTCACGCGCGGCGTCGACGAGCCGTACCGGCTGTTCACGTCGCGCTCCGAGTTCCGCCTTACCGTGCGGCAAGACAACGCCCTCCGCCGGCTTGCGCCGGTCGGCCTCGCGCTCAAGCTCTATTCCGAGCGTGAGACTGTGCTGATCCGCGATCGCTTGGACGCCGAGGAGCGCGCGCGCATGTTGGCCGAGCAGACGAGCATCCGTCCGGAGCAGGCCGCGCCCGTCCTCGAGGCCGCGGGCGGTACACCACTCGCGCACGCCGTTCGCGTCGCCGACGTCGCGAAGCGCCAGGGTGTGTCGCTCGCCGCCTTGTTCACGGCCGCCGGCGTCGCCGATGACCTCGACCCCGAGGCACTCGTCACCGCCGAGCTGGAGATCAAGTACTCGGGTTACTTCGAGCGTGAGCGCACGCAGGCGGAAAAGATGCGCCGCCTTGGCACCTTCGCCCTCGACGATGACCTACCGTACGCGGAGATGCGATCGCTGTCCTTCGAAGCACGCCAGAAGCTGGCCGCGCTCCGCCCCGTCACGCTCGCCCAGGCTTCACGCGTTCCCGGCGTCAGCCCGACGGATCTGCAGAACCTGGTGATCGAGATCGAGAAGCGGAAACGCGAACGACTGCGGACTGCGGACTGCGGGCTCACACCTTCGGAACGCTTCTAGCGCTCTAGGAGCATCCCGAGGCTTCTAGTCCGCAGTCCGCAGTCGCCCATCCGCAGTCCGCAGTCGACACGGAGTCACGACTTGCACCAGCACCTGGCACTACTGATCGCCCCAATCGTTCATCACCCTTTCGAAGTTCACCTTGGCCCCATCACTGTCACCGGGTTCGGGATTGCGGTGGTGCTGGGGTTTCTCATCGGGCAGTTCGTCGGCGAGCGCGAGCTGGCACGGCGCGGGCATCCGAACGAGCCGGTCGGCGACGTCGTCATCGGCGGGCTCGTCGGGTTCCTGATCGGCGCCAAGCTGTACTACGCCGTCTTCATGGGCGACTGGGGCGCGGTCTTCTCGCGCGGCGGCTTCGTCTTCTGGGGCGGTCTCATGGGCGGGATCGCCGTCGCCGTCCTGGTCGCCGCGTTCCGGCGAGCGGGTATCGCGCGGATCTTCGACGTCGCCGGCATCGGCATCGCCGCCGGCTACGCCGTCGGCCGCACGGGCTGCTGGGCGGTCGGCGACGACTACGGGCGGCCGTGGAACTCGCCCTTCGCGGTCGCGTTCCCTGCGGGAGCACCTCCGTCGACCGCCCGGAACCTCGAGCAGCAGTTCGGAGTGGACGTCGCGGCCGGCGTCTCGCCGGACACCGTGCTCGCGGTGCACCCAACGCAGCTCTACGAGACGGCGCTCGGCCTCGTGATGTTCTTTATCCTCTGGCGCCTACGCGGCCACAAGCACGCCGAGGGGTGGCTCTTCGGCCTGTACCTCATCCTCGGCGGCGTGGAGCGGTTCCTGATCGAGTTTCTGCGCGCCAAAGACGACCGCATCCTGGGGCCGCTCACCGTCGCCCAGGGGATCTCGCTCGCCTTGGTCTTGGTCGGTGTCGCGGTGATGGCCTGGCGCTGGTTGCCCCGCCCCGGCTCCCCGGGCATTTACGCCGCCCCGACGCCTTTGCCTCGCGGGCACTGAGTCGTCTCGTCAGGTGAGCGAGCGGCGGGCCCAGCCGCCGCCCCCCTGCCTTTTGGAGCACGACTTGGCCAACACGCCGACCCACCCGACGGCCCCAGTAGCCCCACCATACGCACCGCCGTCGCCGACCTACAAGCCAGAGCCGGCACCCACGTCGGCACCTGCGGTCGCGCCCGGACCTGCTCGCCAGCCGCCATTCCGACCACCGTCGGACGCCCCCGCGCCACCCACACGTCCCTCGCCCCGCGTCCAACGTCCATCGTTGGCCGCGATCATCGTCTTCCCGTCCGAGGGGCGCGCGATTTTCCCGATCTGCGCCGCCGTACTCGTCGCGGTGCTCGCGTTCCTTCCGATCGCGCAGTGGATCCCGGGCGGCTACGACGTGACGTTCTTCGGCGATCTCGCCGCGGAGTGGGCATCGGGAACGGCCGTCGTCGCCGGCGTCGCGCTCGTGCTCGCAATCCTGTCGCGGCACACCCGCGAGCTATGGATCGAGGACGCGGTGTTACGGGTCGCCCGACAGATGACCAGGCCGCGCTGGGCCTTCATCGCCGGCGCGGCGCTGGTCTCGTTCGCCGCCTACGCGGTGACGTCCGTGCTCCTCTTCAAGGGCCGGCCGATCTTCCTCGACGAGATGTCGCAGTTGCTCCAGGCCCGCGCCTACGCGAGCGGCTCGCTGACGATGTCGACCGGACCATTCGCGGAGTTCGTCAGCATCCTGCATACGGTCTACGCCGACGGCCGCGCCTACTCGCAGTTCCCGCCCGGGGGCCCAGCGATGTTGGCACTCGGCACGCTCCTCGGCGCGCCGTGGCTGGTGAACCCGCTCTGCGGCGCCATCGCAGTCGGCGCCTTCGCGTGGTTCGTGCTCGCCACGGAGCAGCAGCGCAGCGTCGCCGTCGGCGCGGTCGCGCTCTTCGCGCTCGCGCCGTTCATGCTGTTCATGTCGGCGTCGCACATGAACCACGTGCCGACGCTGATGTGGGTCACGGTCGCCATGGCCGCGCTGGTGGCGACGCTGCGCGACGGCGTTCGAGTCGGCGCCGCGTTACTCTGTGGGTTCTCCCTCGGCATGGCGGCCGCGATCCGGCCGGTCGACGGACTCGCCTTCGCCCTTCCGGCCGCGTTCTGGCTGATCTGGCGCGCGGGCCGCGAGACGATCCGCGGCGACGTTGCCCGGCGGCGCGCGGCGTGGATCGAGCTCCTCTGCGCCGGCGCCGGCGCCGCGCTGCCGATGCTCGCCGTCATGTGGGTGAACTCCCACACCACCGGCGCGCCGCTCCTCTTCGGCTACGAGGTGCTCTGGGGCAGGCGGCACGCGCTCGGCTTCCACGAGGCGCCTTGGGGCCCGGCGCACACGCCGCTGCGCGGCGTCGAGCAGCTCAATCTCTACTTCCTGCGCCTCCAGAGCTACCTCTACGACAGCCCGGTGCCATCGCTCCTCGCCGTCGTTGCGTCGCTCGCGCTCGTGCGGCGCGTCAGCTCCACCGACCGGTACCTCGCCGCGAGCGGCGCGCTGCTACTCGGCCTCTACTGGGCGTACTGGCACTACGGCTTCCTGCTCGGTCCGCGCTTCATGTTCCCGCTCATCCCCGCGTTCGCGGTGTGGACGGCGCGGCTCCCCGCGCTCGTGCGTGAGCGGTGGCGTGGGACACTTTGGCACCGCGGAGTCGCGTACGGATATCTCGTCACGATGGTCATCGCCCTCGCGTACACCATCCCGATCCGCTGGCGCGAGTATGAGACCGGCTTCGCGATCGAGCGGCTTCCGGTGCGCGCGCTCGAGCGCGCCTACCGGGTGAGCAACGCGATCGTCCTCGTCGGCGAGCCGTGGTCGTCACAGCTCGTCGCGCGACTTTGGGCGCTCGGCGTCCCGCACCGCGAGACGGAGTTGCTGACGCACGAAGTCGACGCGTGCCGCCTCGAGGAGGCGCTAATGGGACTCGAACGCACTGGCACCCGCTGGCCCCGGGCGGCCGCGGCGCTGCTCCCGCTGCTGCGTGATCGCAACGAGGTGAGGCTCGCGCAGCTTCCCAACGGCGCCTTCTGGCCGGTGCAGCCAAACGTCGGGTACTCGCCGCAGTGTCGCGCCCGCGTGAGTGAGTCGTCATCCGGCATCGTCCCGCTGGCGCCGCTTCTCCTCTCCGGCGGCCCGACGAACGTGTACGTGCGCGACCTGCACGCGCGCGACACGCTGCTCCTCAAGCGCTACCCCGATCGGCCGATCTTCGTCGTCCGCCGCGACTCGTCGGCCGCCGGCGTGACGCTCCGCTACCACCGCGCCATGCGCGACTCGCTCCAACAGAGCTGGGCGTGGGCGAGCCAGTGGTGAGGAAGAACGGCTTGAGAGCTTGATAGCTTGTGGGCTTGTGAGGCGCGGCTTCGCCGCGACGTTCTCGGTCGGCCTCGCGAGCTCCTGCGGTTCTCACAAGCTCACAAGCTCTCAAGCTCTCAAGCTCTCAAGCTCACAAGCCCACAAGCTGCCGTTCGCTCACATGCCGGGCGCCTCGCGCACGTACGGTCGCAACACCGCATCCAGATCTTCCCTCACCCAGTCCACCGCCTTCCCCTCGCGGTAGAACGCCCACGCCATCAGCGACCCGCCCACAGTAACCTCGATCGTGCGCGCGAGTCGGTCGGGGTCGACGCCGGGGGCGAGCTCGCCAGCGACGACGGCCGCGGTGACGAGCTCTCGTAGCGCAGCACGTGTGGCGCGCGCCTGCGCCATCGTGTGGCGGTTGAAGTCAGGGTCGGTGAGGTCGAGCTGCAGGTACGCGAGGTGGTGCGCCAGCGCCACCGGGGATTCACCCATCGCGGCCATGCAATCGCCGTAGGCGCGGAGCACAGCGAGCGGGGACTCCTGCGCGGCGCGCAGCTCGGCGAACATCGCCGGCGTCGTCTCCGCAGCACGCGCCGAGACAGCGAGCAGAAGGTCCCGCTTCGAGCCGAAGCGCTGTACGAGCGCTCCCGCCGTGAGTCCGGCCTCCGTGGCGATGTCGGCGAGCATGAGCTGCGCGGGTCCGACGCGCGACATCACGCGCCCGGCCGCTGCGAAAATGTCGTCGTCGCTGACTTTCGGCGGTCTAGGGCTCATCCGCTCGCTCAGTGCTTCGAGCTTGACGTTCCTAAATTACGATTTAGAATAGCCGGTTGGCTGCTCGACAGCAACGCGGGAGGAGCGATGGCGAAACGGACATCCGCGACGACGACCCGCTCAGCGGCGTCCAAGCACCCGAAGGCTCTCACCGGCAGAGTCGCCCTCGTCGCCGGTGCCACGCGTGGCGCCGGACGCGGCATCGCCTGCATGCTCGGCGAGGCCGGAGCCACGGTCTACTGCACCGGGCGAAGCGTACGCGGCAGCCCGAACATGACCGGCTACTTCGCGGGCCGACCCGAGAATATCGACGAGACAGCAGAGATGGTCGATGCGTACGGTGGCATCGGCATCCCAGTGCGCGTCGATCACCTCGTCCCCGAGCAGGTCAAGGCCCTCATCCATCGCATCCGCACCGAGCACGGCCGGCTCGACGTCCTCGTCAACGACATCTCCGAGGGAGAACTGCACGACTACGCGCCGTTCTGGAAGGTGTCGCTCGACAAAGGATTCCGCGCCCTCCGCCAAGGTACGCACTCGCACGTCATCACCTGTCGCTACGCCACGCCGCTCATGATCGAGCGCCCGCGCACGAGGTCGGCCGGCCTCATCGTCGAGATAGGCGACGGCGACACGCTCGGCTACCGCGGAACGCTGTTCTACGACCTGGTGAAGACCACGGTGAACCGCCTCGCGTACGTGATGGCGCAGGAGCTCGGCAAGTACAACGTCGCTGCGGTCGCCGTGACCCCGGGCTACATGCGTACGGAGACGATGCTCGAGCACTTCGGCGTCACCGAGGCCAACTGGCGCGACGGCGCCAAGAGAGACCCAAACTTCCTCGCCTCGGAGACGCCCTTCTTCGTCGGGCGAGCCGTTGCAGCCCTGGCCGCTGACCCGAACGTCATGGAGAAGTCGGGAGGTCTATTCGGCTCCTGGACC
Organism: Gemmatimonadaceae bacterium; assembly: GCA_046263215.1. Lineage (GTDB taxonomy): Bacteria > Gemmatimonadota > Gemmatimonadetes > Gemmatimonadales > Gemmatimonadaceae > JBHELH01. The sequence continues at coordinate 14,942 of JBHELH010000157.1, forward strand.
CTCTCCGATGAGTACGGCTTCACCGACGTCGACGGAAACCGCCCGCACCTCGGCCGCCACTTCCAGAAAGCCTACGGCGGCTTGCCCGCGGCAGACTCGACGGAAATTACGTTTCGGTGGGCGGTCATGAAGACGGCGGCTACGGAAGCACTCCGGTGACGACGAGGTTCGGCATTTATTTGGTATAGTTCCTGCTCCCCTTGATGGTGCCCTACGGCGCTCATTGTAGACGAGGAGACGGAAAATGGCGACGAAGCAAACTGACCAGAGCGCGCTCAATCAGAACGAGCAGAACCAGCAGGACGACTCCAACACGGTCAAGAATCCGGACGAGTGGAAGACGGGCGACGAGCCGATGACCGGCGCCCAGCGCTCGTACCTCAAGACGCTCTCCGACGAGGCGAACGTGCCCTTCGAGGAGAACCTCACCAAGGCCGAGGCCTCGAAGCGGATCGACCAACTGAAGCAGCGGAGTGATCGACTCGCGAGTGGCGGCGGCGGCGGTCGTCGGTAAGCCCGCAAGGTAGAAAGAACCAGGAAACAAAGGCGAGAGAGCCCGCCTCGGCGAGCGTCGAGGCGGGCTCGTTCTGTCTCACGTATGGATAATTACGGCGACATTACACCGCTATTCCACAGCGGCGCGCTCCAGCGGACCGTTAGCCACACCGCGACGCCGAACAAGATGAGGAGAACGAGCGCGAGCCAGAGTGGCACTACGCGCCTCGTCGTCGTCGCTGCACGCAGTCCGACGCCGCCAGGTCGGGCAGGCACGCGCGTGAAGCGCTGCCAGAACACACCGCCCAGTACCAGCGTCACGATCCAGACGATCGCGATCGACAGCCAAGGGGATCCTGTCATGCCGGCCGGCTCCGCAAGCGGCGCTCCAATCGGCAGTGCGCCAACCGCCGCCGTCAGTGCCTCTCACCGCAGCGCGCTCAAGTACGCCCGCCACGGCCCCACGGCGTCCCGGTACTGGCGCGCCATTGTCCGCGTGATCTGCACGAGATGCCCGAGGTCGTGCGCCACCCAGGTCGATAGGTGCTGCTTCAGCGTCACGGAGCCGAACTCCGGGTGAATCCCCGTCAGCTCGAGCTGCGCCGGCGTCAGTCGCCACCCACGGAGCGTCGCCAGGTTCTCGGCCCGGAGTTCCGTGAAGAGCTCGATCAGCTCCTCGAGCCGCGCGCTGGCGCTCATCGAGCGCTGATGCGCTGTCCGGTCGAACGGCGTGAACGCGGTACTCGGCCCCTGCGCGAGCACGATCCGCGCGCGCGGGATCCAGTCACTGCGCTCACCTTCGATGAGATGGCCGACTACCTCTCGCGGACTCCACGTTTCCGGCCCCTCGTTCTGCCGAGTCCAGACATCGGGTAGCCCGCCGAGCAACGCCCGCAGCACACCCGGGGTCCGCTCGAGAACGGCGACACCGTGCTGAAGATCGAAATCCATGAAGGCCTCCTCGTATTCACACTACGGCCTTCACGCGCTCGGGTGTCTTCGCCGTCGGCGGCTTTTTCTCCTCGTGGTACACCATCTCCAGGTTGACGTCCCAGAGATTGGTCTTGTCCACACGCCCCTCCACGATGTTATCCACAGCGAGCATCGCCGTGAGCATCGAGTGGTCCTGGTTGTTGTACCGATGCATGCCGTTTCGACCGACGAGGAACAAATTCTCGACCGTGTTCGCCCAGGCCTGCACCTCGCTCAATCGCTCGTACGTTCCGAAGTACGCCGGATACGCCTTCGGCATTCTGAGGACGCAGCCGTCGAGTACGTCCTCCCCGCGGAGGAAGCCGATCAGCTCCAGCTCACGAACGCCGAAGGTGACGAGATCGCGATCGGGCATCTGCCACAGGTCATCGCCCTCGTCCACGAAGTACTCGAGCCCGATCCACACGGTATGCCGATGATCAGCGACCATGTATGGGCTCCAGTTGTTGAAGACCTGAATCCGTCCGACGCGTACGCCGCCGTCCTGAACATAGATCCAGTTGTCCGCGACGCGCGCCGCAGGCGACTTCCCCTTCTCCCGTACGTGGAGCTTTCGGAGTAGGAGCCCCACCGTGAGGAAGTCCCGATACTGGAGCCCCGCGGCGACCTCGGCGACCTTCGCCGGCGGCGCCGGCGTGGTCATCGCCGTCAGCTCCCGAATGGGCATCGTGGAGAAGAAATAATCGCAAGGGATGGTTTCCCTGGCGCCAGTGGCGAGACTCTCGAGCGTCACCGAGCCGACGCGACCGCCGTCCAGCTCTACCCCGGCTACCCGCGTCCGCGTCCGGATCTCCCCCCCACACTTCTGCACATGCCTCGCGACGGTTTCCCACATCTGACCAGGACCATACTTCGGATAGAAGAACCGCGTGATCAGGCTCGTCTCCCGCTCCGCCTGCGCCTTCTTGAAGTCGCTGCTCAATAGGTCCCGCAGCGCGTGCACGACCGCGCGTTTCAACGACAACCCCTTCACCCGCTGCGCTCCCCAGTCGGCGCGGATCTCGCTGCACTTCACCCCCCAAACCTTCTCCGTGTAATCCCGGAAGAAGGTCTCGTAGAGCCGCTTGCCGAACCGGTTGATGAAGAACGCGTCGAGGTACGTCTCATCCTCGCGCGGAAAGAGCTGCGAGCGGATGTAGCTCAGACCGATCCGGAACGTGTTCCACCACCCCAATCGGGCCGCGACGCTCAGCGTGATCGCGATCGGGTAGGGGAAGAAGTTCCTCCGATAGTAGATGCGTGAGAGACGCGGCCGCTGCAGCATCACCTCGTCCTCGCGCTCCGGATCCGGCGCGCGCCGCCTCACGCGCGTCTCCCCCGGGAGCGCGGGCACGTTCACACACTGCCGGCAGAGAAACTCGACCACTGCCTCGGTGGCATAGTCGATCTCATGCCCGCTTTCCTCGGTATCAGCCGACGGTGCACCCTGAACTGGCAGGATGTTGAACCACCAGCTCATCACCCGCTCGCTCTTCGAGAAAAAGCGATGGCCGCCGATGTCGATGCGGTTGCCCTTGTAGTTGTACGTCTGCGCAATCCCGCCGATCGCATCCGTCTGCTCGACTACGAGCGGGATGACATCGGTGCGCTTCAGGAGCTCGTACGCGGCCGTCAGACCAGCCGGGCCGGCGCCGGCGATGACAGCGAGTTTGGGCATGAGGCCCTGGCGGGAAGGCTTGTGGGCTTGTGGCCCCGCATCTCGAGAACGTGCGGGGTTATGAGCTGCGGCTTCGCCGCCAACTCTCGGGCAGCCACTCAGTGGCCGAGACTGCCACCGACTCGTCTGAGTAACAGTCGCGTCCCTGCGGACGCCCGCGTCCCAAGTCCCGCACCCAAGCCCCGCACACGCCGTTCGATGATCTTCCCGCTAGCCGTCCTCGCTGGTCTCGTACTCTGCGTTTGGCTCGCTCGGCGGAGCGACGTCTCCAAACGCGAGCTCGAGCACCTCGACGCGCTGGACCGGCTGCTCGCCACGCCGCACGCCGTGCCGATCGCACTCGGCGCCTTCAACGCGCTGCTCGTGTGGTGGTGGATGGGTTGGTACCGGAACCCGGTCCCGATGATTCAGGACGAAGCCGCGTACCTGCTCCAGGCCGAGCTGTTCGCGCGGGGACGGTGGACGGGGACAGCGCTGCCGCTCCCCGAGTTCTTCGCGCAGATGCACGTGCTCACGGAGCCAGTCCTCGCGTCCAAGTACCCACCAGGGTTGTCGCTGCTGCTCACGCCGTTCGTCGCGATCGGGTTCGCGGCACTCGGACCCATGGTCTTCGCGGCGATTACCGGCGCGCTCGTCTTCGTACTCGCCCGCCGGATAGCCAACGGTCTGGTCGCTCTACTCACCTGGATCCTCTGGAGCAGCGGGTCAGCGCTCCTCCGCTATCAGGGGTCGTTTCTGTCGCAGACGGCGACGATCGCGCTCTGGCTCGCGACGCTCTACCTCCTTCTCGAATACCGCACCCACCGCCGCCCGCGTGCGCTCGTCGCAATAGGTGGGTGCATCGGAATGCTGGTGATTACCCGCCCTGTGACCGCAGTGGCGCTAGCGTTGCCCGTTGGTGTCGTGTTAATGCGCGATTTCTGGCGTACGCGCGCTTGGAAGCCCCTCGTCGTCAGCGCTCTCACGGGCTTGGGGTTCCTCGCGATCCTGCCACTCCAGAACCACATGACGACCGGGGATTGGAAGCTCTCTCCGCTCGTCGCCTACTCGACGAAGTACACCCCATTCGACTTCCCAGGCTTCGGCTACACGGACACGCGGACGCTTACGCCGCTGCCGCCGGACCTCGACAGCGTTCGCACCTTCCTGACCGAAGCACGCCGACAGCACACGGCCGCCGCGCTCCCGGCGACGCTCCGCTGGCGCGCCTGGCACGCCATGCTCGACATCTTTCCCGGCTGGCGGGCTTCACTCCTCCTCTTCGCGATCGTTGGAGTTATCGCGATGCCGGTGGCGGGACTCTTCGCGCTCGCCACCTCAGCCACCCTCCTCCTCACCTACGCGTTCCACGCGCACTGGGCGTTCTGGACGGCGTACTACTTTGAGGGGTACCCGGCAATCGTCTTCGCCAGCGCCGCAGGACTATGGGCGTTCGCGCAATGGATGACCCACCGCCGTCCACTCCGGCCACGCTTCTCGGCCGGCCCGATCAACGACCCGAGAGCTCGAGCTGCCCTCGTTGCCCTCTGCGCATTCACCACCATTTCGGCCGCTCTCGTCTTACCGAAATACCGCGCCGCCTGGCAGAGGACCACGACGTATCAGCGACGATTCGCAACCGCCCTCTCGCTCGTCCAGCGCGAGACACCTCGCTCGATCGTCTTCGTCGACTACGGACGTGACCACGACATCCACGCGTCACTTGTCCGAAACGTTCCGGACCTCGCCACCGCGAAGACATGGATCGCCTACGAGCGCGGGCCAGACGACCTACGACTCATGCGCCTCGCCCCCGATCGTCGCGCTTACATTTTCCGCGCTGACGAAGGCCGGCTCACACGGCTCCCGCCACTCGCGGAACTTGAGAAAATCGTCGCGATGCGGAGCAAATAGCCGCACGATGTGGCCACGACAGCGATATCATAGCGGCAGTTAGCAGGAAGAGGGCGGAACAGTGCTGCGGCCTTTTCCGCTTTATTGCTTCTGCTCCTTGTGCGACATCGCTTGCGTGACCTCGCCTGTGCAACCTCGGCCTGGCCAGACGTCTCCTCGGGGTCGGGGCGACGCGAGACGTGGACGATGGGTGCGTCGGTGCCGGCCCCCCGCTGGTCAATTCGTTGCAGCGACTTTCCGGCGTCGCGGGCTGCGCCGCTACACCGATCGACGCGGATTATCTCGTCTTGTGGATTTCCTGGAGGAGAGTTTCATGCGCGCGTGGATTCCTGTGGTCGCACTCTTTGGTTGGTCCGCTCTCGCGGAGGCACAGCAGCCGAGTGGCACGGCGGCCCCTTCGCCTCCGCAAATCATCGTGTCAGGGTCTGGCGAATCGCGCGTCACGCCGGACCGCGCGATCATCAACGTCGGTGTGTACTCGCGAGCGACGACCGCCGCGGCTGCAGCTCGTGAGAACGCGCGCAAGCAGCAGGCGATCATCGACACACTGACGTCGCTTGGCTTCGGACGCGATCAGATTTCGACGCTGAACTACAACGTCAGTCCTGAGATGCGTCATATCCCGCAGAGCGGGCGAAGCGAGGTCACTGGATACACGGTGAGCAACACAGTGCGCGTCGACGTGCGACGCCTCGATCAGATCGGGCCGGCGATCGATGCCGCGCTCGCGAAAGGTGCAAACCAGATCCACGGCCTCGACTTCTACGTCTTCAACGCTGACGAGCCACGCCGGCGCGCACTCTCCCAAGCGATCGAGCGCGCTCGACTCGACGCGGAAGCCATGGCTCAAGCTGCGGGGGGTTCAGTTGGTCCGCTACTCGAGCTCTCGACCGGTTTCACTCCCATTCCGATCATGCGGCGAGAGATGGCCATGGCCGCCGCTGGCAGAGCACAGGCCGACGTTGCGACGCCTATCGAGCCGGGGGAGGAGATGATCAGGGCGGTCGTAACAGCACGCTGGCAGTTCGTTCCGGGAGGTCGCTAGCGTCACGCGGCAGACTCGAGAACACAGGCGAGTAATTGGGACGAAACAGATCGGCCCGGTGTGTCGCCGGGCCGATCTGTTTTTGGGGCCTGGAGCTTGGAGTTCGTTTCACGTGGCACGATGTGCTCACCAAGTCTAGTACGCTTCCACGTGGCACATTTCGCTGGTCGAGTACGCCACGGCGTGGCGCAGTGTAGGCCGAGGTGCGCGTTTCGGCTTCGCATCGCTGACCATGCGCCGCTATATTGCCCACCCCTCCCGTCCCACGCGCTCGCAGGACTCTCTTCACCGCGAAGCTCCCCCTGCCTGTGGCCCGCATCATCGCCATTGCAAACCAGAAGGGCGGCGTCGGCAAGACGACGACGGCCGTCAACCTCGCCGCGAGTTTGGCCGTCGCGGAGCAGCGGACCCTCCTGATCGACGGAGACCCACAGGGCAACGCGACGAGCGGGGTTGGTCTCATGAAGGACCACCTCGATGCGACGGTCTACGAGGTGTTGATCGGCGAGGCGACGCTTCCGGAAGTGACCGTCCGCGCGGTGCAGTTCAAGCACCTCGACGTCGTCCCCGCTACGCCTGATCTCGCTGGCGCCGAGGTCGAGTTGGTCGGTCGGCCCAACCGTGACCAGGCGATGCGTTCGGCGCTCGAGGCGATCCGCGACGAGTACGATTACGTGTTGATCGACTGCCCGCCCTCACTTGGGTTGATCACGGTCAATATGCTCGCCGCGGCCGATGTGCTCTTGATCCCGCTCCAGTGCGAGTATTACGCGCTCGAAGGGATTTCGCAGCTGCTCAACACCGTGCATCTCGTCCAACGGAGCATGAACGAGCGGCTCTCGGTGGACGGCGTGCTGCTCACGATGTACGACCCCCGCCTCAATCTTTCGCGCCAGGTAGCAGCGGACGCGCGGGAGTTCTTTGGCGCTCAGGTCTACCAGACTGTCATTCCGCGGAACGTTCGACTTGCCGAAGCGCCGAGCTTCGGGAAGCCGATCATTCTGTACGATCTCGCGTCGGTAGGCGCGCAGGCCTACGTAAACCTCGCAAAGGAGCTGTTGGAGCGTCACAAAGTACCGAGGTCAGTCGACTTGGTGGCCGTTGGTGACGCGCTTCCGGCGTCGGCGGCTACGCCTTCCTCGCCCGACGTCTTGGACACTAAGCCACTAGGTAACCAGCATGAGCACGGAGAAACCCCGGCGGCTCGGTAGAGGTCTCGAGGCGCTGTTGGCCACAACGGCGCAGCCTCTCGCACACCCCGGGGGCGGAGCACACGTCGGAGGATTTGGCGGCGGAGCGTCGGCGGCAGGCGTCGTCGAGGGTGCGGAGTATGTTCAGCGGATTCCCGTCGCGCAGATTCGCCCAAATCCTTATCAGCCCCGCCGAGATTTCCGACCGGAGGACCTCTCGGAGCTGGAGGCCTCGCTGAGGATCAGCGGATTGTTGCAGCCGATTACCGTGCGGCGGACCGGGACTGATTCGTACGAGTTGGTCATGGGTGAGCGTCGCCTGCGTGCAGCGGCTCGGATTGGGTGGACCGAGATCCCCGCAGTAGTGAAAGACGCTAGGGAGGTCGATGACCGAGCTTTGCTGACGCTCGCACTTGTGGAGAATCTTCAGCGGACCGACCTGAATCCGTTGGAGGAGGCACAGGGATACAAGCGTCTCACCGACGAATTCGGACTCACGCAGCAGCAGGTCGCTGACGCGGTTGGAAAGGATCGATCGACGATAGCGAATTTTCTGCGGGTGTTGTCGCTCCCGGCGCCAGTGCGACAGATGTTGAGTGAGGGGTTGATCACGCTTGGCCACGCGCGCGCGCTGCTCGCGCTGTCGGATGATCGGCGGATGTTGGACCTTGCGAATGAGGTCGTGGCGAAGCAGCTCAGCGTGCGCGAGGTCGAGCGGCGAGCTCGCGAGGCGAACGAGCCATCACGGGCGTCTGAAGCAGGGCAGCGCAGTCGGGCGCCGTCGTTGCCCGAGCCGAGCAATCAAGGAAGTCCAGAGCTCCGTCGTATCGAGGATCAGCTTCGGCGTCATCTCCAGACCGACGTGCATCTGGCCATGACGGGTAAGGAGAAGGGAGTGCTCCGGATCGGGTTCTATTCCTCGGAGGATCTGGACCGACTCCTCGAGCTGATTCTGGGGGCGAAGCGGAGCGACTTCGATGACGCGCCGAGGGCCAGCCGCGGCGACCTTGGCGATCTGGACGAGATTATCTTCCCGTAGATGGCGTCAGTGTGAGGCCACTAACAAACCATTGTCGGGTTAGCGGCTGGACGTTCCTCACCCTTTCCACACGTAGTTACCCCTTGGCAGCCAGCAGCTTAGCGAGGGTTTCCCCATCCAGAAACACGGCTTATCCACAACTATCCACATCTCCAGAGCCCTCGCGACGCTGACACTCGGCGTCGCGCTCGCTTGTGTAGGCGAGCGTGGCGCGCGAGACGAGTCTGCGACGACGACTGGCGGCAAGGACTTTCGAGTCGCGCTGCTCACACCGGGGCCGGTCTCCGATCAATCGTGGAACGCCGGTGCGTACCAGGGGCTGATGCGGATCCGCGACAGCCTCGGCGCGCGAATCAGTCACATTCAGACCAAAACGCCGGCGGAGTTCGAGGAGAACTTTCGGCAGTACGGAGCCCAGGGCTATGACCTAGTCTTCGGTCACGGCTTCGAGTTTCAGGACGCGGCGAAGCGTGTCGGCCCCGATTTTCCTCGCACCGCATTCGTCGTCACGTCCGCGACTGCCACAGGCCAGAACGTCGCGGGCATTCACTTCAGCTTCGCCGACGCTTCCTACCTTGCCGGGATGCTCGCCGGCGCGCTGACTCGCTCCCACACGCTGGGCGCCATTGGCGGGACCGAGCTGCCCCCAGTGCGCGAGAGCTTCGTGGCGTTCGAGGCCGGAGCCAAGCGCATGAACCCCCGCGTGCGGTTACTGACCTCGTACGTCGGCAATTGGGACGATGCGAGCGCGGGCAAGGAGCAGGCACTCGCCCAGATCACGCGCGGCGCCGACGTCATCTTCCAGAACGCCGACGCCGCCGGATTAGGCGTGTTTCAGGCCGCCAAGGAGCGGAAGGGCGTCTACGTCTTCGGCTCGAACTCCAATCAGAACGCCGTCGCTCCGGACGTCACGATCGGAAGCGTGGTGATCGACCTGCCGCGCGCGTTCCTCACTGTCGCCCGGGAGGTGAAGGAGGGTCGGTTCAAGCCGCGCGTCATCGAGCTGGGAAGCGGGACGGACGTCGTCCGCCTGGAGCTCAACGAGGCATTCGCGGAGCGGATCCCGCTGCCGGTGCGGAGCGCAGTCGATTCGGTCGCCGCACAGTTGAAGGCGGGGACGTTCAAGCCGCTAGCCGGAAGCCAGGTAGGAGGTAGGAAATGAGAGGTGAGGGACATGACACGCCACATGTCGACTCTCGCCTCCGACCTCTCACCTCTTTCGCTCATGCCTAACCTCCCCGCCATCGCCGATCATCTCGATCAGTTGCTCCGCACGCGGGAGATCCCGGATTACGCGCCGGCGCTCAACGGGGTGCAACTCGAGAATCGGGGGGAGATCGTGAAGGTCGCGGCGGCGGTGGATTTCTCACGCCGCGTCGTGGAACGCACGATCGGGTGTGGCGCGAATCTGCTCCTCGTGCACCACGGGATCTTTTGGGGCGGGCTGCGGCCAATTAGCGGTCAATTATACGACCGCATCGCGCCATTGATGCGCCACAATATCGCCGTCTACGCGTCTCACCTACCGCTCGATGCGCATCCCAAGTTGGGGAACAATGTGCTGCTCGCGCGTGAGCTCGGCCTCGAGCCGAGCGCCGGATTCGCTCGCTACCAGACGATCGACGTCGGCGTACAGGGCGTATCCGACGTGCCTACCGAGGCACTGATCGAGCGCGCACGAGTAGTCGCTAAGCGCCACGGTGGCGACGTGATAGCGACACCATCAAGCGATTCGCGCATGACCAAGCGATGGGGGATCTGCACCGGTGCTGGAGCTGACGCCAACACGATCCGCGAAGCACTCGACGCCGGGATCGACACGCTGATCGTCGGCGAAGGGCCGCATTACACAGCGGTCGAGGCAGTGGACGTCGGTCTCGCAATCATATATGTGGGTCACTACGCGACCGAAACGTTCGGCATCCGCGCTCTTGCGGAGCATCTCGGGGAGGTTTTCGACTTGCCCTGGGAGTTTATCGAAGCACCGACGGGCCTCTAGATAGCGACAGAACGACGCCACAATACCGCGACAAGGCGATCATGCAGGTCGAAACACCCGCGATCGCTCTCACCGATATCGTCAAGCGCTTTGGGGCCGTCACGGCGCTCGATGGTGCCGATCTCTCCGTTCGGCCAGGAACTGTTCACGCACTCCTCGGCGAAAACGGCGCTGGGAAGACCACGCTCATGCGGATCGTGTTCGGCATGATGCGTCCGGACACTGGCCGCCTCGCCGTCCGCGGGAACCCAGTGTCGTGGAGATCTCCCGCCGACGCGATCGTCGCTGGCATCGGCATGGTGCACCAGCATTTCACGCTCGTCCCCGCTATGACGGTCGCCGAAAACGTCGAACTCGGCGCTCGTACGGCTACGGGATGGCGGTTCGATCGACGAAGAACCGAGGAGCGCGTGCGCGTGCTGGGTCGCGAGTCGGGCCTCGGGGTCGAGCCCGGTGTGCTGGTGGACGGACTACCTGTCGCTACACAGCAGCGCGTCGAGATCCTCAAGGCGTTGAGCCGGAATGCCAGCATCCTGATTCTTGACGAGCCCACGGCGGTCCTCGCGCCCAAAGAGATCGAGGAGCTGCTGCGCTGGCTTCGAAGTTATGCCGCGAATGGCGGTACCGCGATCCTCATTACGCACAAGCTGCGTGAAGCCCTCGCGGTGGCCGACGACGTTACCGTGCTCCGGCGCGGCCGTACCATACTCGCGGCAGGAAGGTCAGATGCCGATGAGAGCACCCTCACGCGCGCGATGATCGGAGACGATCCGGGCCCCGCAACCCGAACGGCGACACGACCGGCTTCAGGCACTTCGCCCGCGGGTGAGCCGATCGTCGTCCTCGACGGCGTCGTAGCCACGGACGAGTCACGACGCGAGACCATACGGGCTACGTTCGCCATACACGCCGGCGAAATCGTCGGCGTGGCGGGGATCGAAGGGGCCGGACAGCATACACTGCTCCGGGTGCTCGCCGGTCGTATCCACCCAACGGCCGGTCGGGTGATGCGACCGACCGACGTCGGCTTCATCCCAGAGGACCGTCATAGGGACGCCCTCGTGCTCGAGTTCTCGCTCGCCGAGAACATCGCGCTCCGCGGCGCGGGCATCCGTCGCGGTCGCATGTCGTGGCCCGCCATCCGCCAACGCACGGCGGCGCTCATGACCGAGCTCGACGTACGAGCCTCCGGGGTGACGACGCCGGCCCGTACGTTATCGGGCGGCAACCAGCAACGGCTCGTGCTCGCGCGCGAGCTCGACGGACAACCGTCCCTCGTGGTAGCCGAGAATCCGACGCGTGGGCTCGACGTGCGGGCTACAGCCGACGTACACGACCGACTCCGGGCAGCGCGCGACGTGAGAACGGCCGTCGTGATCTACTCCAGCGACTTAGACGAGGTGCTCACGCTCGCCACACGTGTGCTCGCCGTACACGCCGGGTCGGTTCGCGAGGTGACGCCGGACAAGGACCTAGTCGGCCGCGCGATTCTGGGGTTGCCGTAGGCGGCACGACCCACATGTCGCGAACCGAGCAATCAATTCGCACTGACGAAGGAGGCGCTACCAGCCGCGCTACCGTCGCGACAGTATCAGAAGACTCTGGCGACACGCATCCAGCGCGTTGGCGTATGCTCGCCTTGCTGGCGACCGCCGAGCTCTTCGGAATGTCGCTCTGGTTTGCGGGAAGCGCCGTATCGGCATCGCTTGCCAGCCGGTGGGACATTCCGGCGAGCTCAGGCGCTGCGTGGTTGATGACCACTGTTCAGCTCGGATTCGTCGCGGGAACCGCAGTCGCCGCTATTCTCAACCTCGCCGACCTCGTCCCGGCCGCTAGGTATTTCGCCGCGTCAGCCGCGCTTGGTGCGATCGCCAACGCGGCGCTGATCGTCACGTCAGACTTCCGAATTGCGCTCGCGACACGGTTTCTGACCGGCTTCTTTCTCGCCGGTGTCTATCCACCGGCGATGAAGATGGTTGCCACCTGGTTCCGCGCCCGGCGAGGGCTCGCCATCGGGACGGTGGTTGGCGCACTAACTATCGGCAAGGCGATGCCATACCTCGTCCTCGCAACGGCCGGTGCTGCTGCCGCCGGCGGGGGGCCGTCGTCCGGCGGCGATACCGGCTCGACGCGCGTTTTGCTCGCGGTGTCCACCGGAGCCGTCGGCGCGGCGATCCTCGTTCTCGCCGGCTACCGCGACGGGCCCTATCCGTTCCAAGCGCGGCCGTTCTCATGGGGGCTCGTGGCCGACGTAGCGCGCGGACGCCAGTGGCGACTCGCCACCTCCGGCTACCTCGGACACATGTGGGAGCTCTACGCTTTCTGGACTTGGGTACCGGCATTCATCGCCGCCAGTCTAGCCACGCAGGCTGCTGGTGCCCCGCAGCCGACATCGCCTTCCTTGGCCGCGGCCATAGCGTTCGTGACGATCGCCATCGGCGGGATCGGTTGCGTCTGGGGCGGACTCGCCGCGGACCGCACAGGGCGTGAGCGGTTGGTGATGCTGGCCATGGCGGCGAGTGGAGGTTGTGCGCTCCTCACGCCGGTTGCGTTCGGTCGCACGACGTGGGTTCTCGCGCTCCTCGCCGGCCTCTGGGGATTCTTCGTCATCGCCGATTCGGCGCAATTCAGCGCGCTCGTCACCGAATCGGTGCCGGCCCACGCGGTGGGGACCGCGCTCACCCTGCAGACGTCGCTGGGGTTCCTGCTCACGACCGTCTCCATCCAGCTCGTGCCTCCGTTGGTCGAGCTGGTCGGGTGGCGATGGGCGTTCCCGCCTCTCGCACTCGGGCCGGCGTTCGGGATCGTCGCTATCCGTCGGCTGGTGGTAATGAAGCGCGCGAAATGAGGTCCGTCGTCGGCGCGGCGGTCGTGATCGTCGCGCTCAGCGTTCTGCTGCTCGAGGCGGGCGGTTACGATGCCCCGCTCGCGCTGCTGGCGTTGTGGAACGGCTCGCTCGGCTCCGGTTACGCGCTCACGTCGGCCACTCTTGTGCGCGCCGTCCCACTCATTCTGGCCGGACTCGCGGTCGCGCTCGCCTTTCGCGCCGGCGTATTCAACATCGGCGCCGAAGGACAGCTGCTCGCCGGGGCCGCGATCAGCGCAGTGATCGCCCTGAAAGGCAGCGCCGTACTCGGTCTGTTGACGCTCCCCGCCGAGCTCGTGGCCGGAGCGCTGGCCGGAGCATGCTGGGCCGGGATTGCGGCCTGGCTCCGGAGCCGGTTCCGGGTGCTCGAGGTCATCAGCACCATCATGCTCAACTTCGTGGCGCTTCACGCCGTGGGGCTTCTGGTACGCGGACCGCTCCAGGAGCCGCTGCGCATCTACCCGCAAAGCGACGCACTGCCGGACGTGGCGCGTTTACCAAGATTGATCGCCGGAACGCGGCTTCATTGGGGGCTCGTCGCCGCGATCGTCGCGGGCGTGGCGCTCTGGTGGGTGCTCCGGTACACCGCCGCTGGGTTCCGCCTTCGCGCGAGCGGCGCCAACCCGCAGGCCGCGCGGAGCGCCGGATTGGTCGATGTCGGCCGGGTGACTGCGGGGGCGTTTCTCGCGAGCGGAGCGCTTGCCGGACTTGCCGGCGCGGTGGAGCTCAGTGGCGTCACCTTCGCGCTCTACGAGAGCATCTCGCCCGGCTACGGCTACACCGCGATCGCCGTAGCGCTGCTGGCCCAGCTGAATCCGCTGGCGGTGATCGGCACTGGCTTCTTCTTCGGCGCGCTCGAGGCGGGAGCGAGCGCGATGCAGCGCGACGCCGGTGTACCGGCCGCATTCGTGTCGGTCGTCGAGGCGGGGATCGTGTTGGCCGTCATCGGGGCGGAGGCAGTGCGCCGGGCGGGCGGCTCCAGCGGATGAACGAGGCTCTCACCGCCTTTCTCGAATCTGCCATTCGCACCGCGACGCCTCTCGCTCTCGCGGCTATGGGAGAGCTGGTGGTCGAGCGCGGGGGCGTCATCAACATCGGGCTCGAAGGGGCGATCATCGCTGGCGCATTCGGCGCACTCGTCGGCGCAGGACTCGGCGGCACGAGCGCGGGATTCGCGGCGGGAGCGCTCGCCGGAACAGCGGTGACGCTAATCTTCGCGCTGTTCGTCGTGCGACTTCGCGCCGATCAGATCATCACCGGAACAGCAGTCTCACTGCTGGCAGTCGGGCTGACGGGAACGCTCTACCGCGTGCTGTACGGCGAATCGGGAGCGGCGCTATCGATCCCGACGAGTGGTCCCGTGGCGATTCCGGCGCTCGCCGCGCTGCCGGTCATCGGCCCCGCGCTCTTCGCACAGCCGGTCGTCACGTACGTCGCCTACATCGCGTTTCCGCTTCTCTGGTGGTGGCTCTACCGCACGCGCCCGGGTCTCGCTCTGCGGGCGATCGGTGAACGGCCCGAGGCAGCCGAGGCGGCGGGCGTGCGTACTGGGCGGATGCGCCTCCTCACCCTCCTGTTTGGCGGCGCGATGGGCGGGTTGAGCGGCGCCACGCTCGTGCTCGCGCAAGCCGGCACCTTCGCCGAGGGGATGTCCGCGGGCCGCGGCTTCATCGCGATCGCCGTCGTCGCGCTCGGGCGCTGGCACCCCGTGGGCGTCGGGATCGCCGCAGCTCTCTTTGGCGCCGCGGGTGCGACGCAGTTTCTGTTTCAGGCGATGGGATGGGCGCTGCCGTATCAGTTGTTCCTGGCGCTACCGTACGCGCTCACTCTGGTCGCTCTCGCGCGCATCGGCGGGCGCGCCGCCGCGCCAGCCGCCCTTGGTAGGTAGCGCCCATGCGCGCTCGCGGTGGACGAGCGCGCTCACACGCAGGTTCAACATCTGACGAGTGCGCTCGTCCACTTCACTCGCCAGCTCCGCGACCCGGTCCGCTCGATGAGCGCATACCTCACTCCTCCCTCCGACTCTCTGGCGACGACGAGCGCCGGCTGCGACCTGGTTTGTGGGGTGAGGGCGGCAAGGACTTCGCTGCCTTCCAGTGTTTCTTCGCTGCCGACGGCGCGCTGGTGAAAGGCGAGGGCGTAACGGCCGGGACGATCCTGCGGCCGCGTGCTGTCGCGCTCCGCGATCAAGAGTGTACGCTCCTCGAGCGGGTTCGCTTCCTGGTGAACGCGACGGATGACGTGCGCGACGAGCGCCTCGACACCAGGAGCGACGCGGAAGCGACGCACGTCCTGCACGAAGAACGGGAGGCCGTGAAGCCGCGCGGCGGCAGTGCGGACGGGGAGCGTGGACGCGAGGCGTGCCACCTCCGCCACGAGTGCCGCGGAGTCTGCGGGGGAGAGTGACCCGACCGAGTCGAGGGGGACGGGCGCCAGGCGGGCACCGACCAAGCCAATCGTCCACGGCGCAACAGCGCCTGACGGCGCGACGACGCGAACCATCGGCCAGCCGACACAGTCCTCTTCTTCTTCGGGCGCCGTGCGCTCGCCAAGGGTCGCGGTAGTCGCGGTGCCCGCGCGGCTGACGAGGATCGCGACCATTCCTCGGAACACTGCGGTGTCGAGTCGCAGCTCCACGGCCGCGTGCTCGCCCTGCACCTCGGGGAAGACGACGATCGCCGCGTCCGGCCGATCGCCGGCCACGAGGAGCACCGGCCCGGCGCTCGCGTCCCACCCGGAGGGGGCGGGCAACCCTGGGGAGTCGACAGGCGGGGCGGGCGGCGGGACCGGGACGACGCTGTCCACACGCGGAGCGTCGCCGGCGCGGTCGCAGCCCACGACGGCTACCGCGCCCGCTGCGCTCGCGAGCACTGTCACGAGGACGCGGCGCGGGTGGGGCATCGGCGATAATTTGGGACGCTGCCGGGAGCCGTCAATCAGGATGGGCGAAGGCTTACATCACCGCCGCCGACGGCCGCGACGTTCCGATCCGACGCGTCACCGCTACGCCAGCCGGAGAGCCGACCATGCCCGACGCCCCGTCGCCCGACGCGTCCTACCCCTCCGGTCACTCCGGTGGCGGCAGCATGCTCGACCGGCTCGGCCTCCACCGCCCGGAGTTGCGCGCGTGGGCGATGTACGACTGGTCGCTGTCGGCCCTGCAGGTCGTCATCACGACGGCCGTCTTCCCGATCTACTTCGTGAAGGTTGCCGCCGCGCACCTGCCGGGGTCCGGCGGGACGCAGCTCTACGCGCGGGCGAACACGATCGCGCTCCTCATCGTCGCGATCGTCTCGCCCATTCTCGGCGCGGTCACCGACTACAAGGGGAACAAGAAGCGCTTCCTCGCCTTCTTCACCGTGATCGGCGCCGGCGGAACCGCGGCGATGTACTTCATCCAGCGCGGCGACGTGGGGCTCGCGTCGACCCTGTTCATCGTCGCCCTGATTGGCGGCTCCGGCTGCCTCGTCTTCTACGAGTCGCTGCTGCCGCACATCGCGTCGCCCGCCGAGATGGACCGCGTGTCGACGGCGGGCTACGCCCTCGGGTACCTCGGGGGCGGCATCCTGGTCGCGCTCAACCTCGCCTGGATCCAGAAGCCGGAGTGGTTCGGCCTGCCGCACGGGCCCGGGCTCACGGAGGCGGAGGCAACGCTGCCGGCGCGGCTCGCGTTCGTCTCGGTTGCAGTGTGGTGGCTACTGTTCGCGATCCCGCTCTTCCGGCGCGTGCCGGAGCCGCCGCGCAAGCTGGAGTCGGACGAGCAGGCGGCCGCCAACCCGGTGCGTGCCGCGCTCGTCCGCATCGTGGAGACCCTGCGCGAGCTGCGCCGCTACCGAAACGCATTCCTCATGCTCGTCGCGTTCCTGCTCTACAACGATGGCGTGCAGACGATCATCAAGATGGCCACGGCGTACGGCACGGAGATCGGTATCGGGCAAGGCTCGCTGATCGCCGCCGTCGTCCTCGTCCAGTTCGTCGGCGTGCCGTGCGCCTTCGCGTTCGGGTGGCTCGCCTCGCGCGTCGGCGCCAAGCCGTCGATCTTCGGCGGCTTACTCGTCTACGTCGCGATCGCGATCCTCGGCTACTACATGCGCACCGCCACGCATTTCTTCCTGCTCGCATTCCTAGTCGGCACAGTGCAGGGCGGGACGCAGGCGCTCAGCCGCTCGCTGTTCGCGAGCATGATCCCGCCACATAAGTCCGGCGAGTTCTTCGGCTTTTACAGCATCTTCGAGAAGTTTGCCGGGATCTTCGGCCCGCTGCTGTTCGACCTCACCATCACGCTGACCGGCGCGAGCCGTAACGCGATCCTGTCGGTGATCGCGTTCTTCGCGGTCGGTGCGGCGCTGCTCTATTTCGTCGACGTGGAGGCAGGGCAGCGGGAAGCGCAGACGGCGGAGGCCGAAACGAGGGAAGTAGGATGAGGTGATGCTGTACGCTCTCCTTCGAGCCACCGCCGGCATCGCGCTGCGATGGTTCTATCGCGACGTGAGCGTGCGGCACGCGGATCGCGTCCCGCACGGTGCGACGCCACTGTTGCTCGTCGTCAACCACCCGAATGCGCTCGTCGACGCACTCCTGGTCGGGTGGGCGATGCCGCGTCCGATCACGATCACCGCCAAGGCCACGCTCTTCGAGAACCCAGCGCTCGCTTGGTTTCTCCAGTACATGGGCGTCGTGCCGCTGCGACGCGCGAGCGACGAGCGACGTCGGGCCGCCGAGGCTGCGGCCGATCCCGCCGGCCGCGCCGCCGATACCCGGCGGAACACCGAGGCGTTCCGCGCGATCATCGAGCGCCTCGAGCAGGGCGGAGCGGTGCTCATCTTCCCTGAAGGGAAAAGCCATGACGAACCGGCGCTCGCGCCGCTCCGCACGGGACCGGCGCGCATTGCTCTTCAGGCAGAGCGCGAGGGACGCGTCCGCTCGCTCACGATGCTCCCGATCGGGCTCGTCTTCGAGCGGAAGGAAGCCCCACGCTCGCGCGTGCTCGTCGACATTGGCGAACCGCTCGATGTCGGCCGATGGGTTGCGGCGACCCGCGCCGCGGGCGACGCCCCAGAGGTCGGCCCGCTCACGGAGGAGATCGACCGCCGCCTCCGCGACGTCACACTCAATTACGCGACCGCTGACGAAGCGGTGCGCACCCGCGGGCTTGCGAAGGTCTTCGCCTCGCTGCTCGACGACCCGCCTCCGGTGGGCGCCGGCCGGTCTCTTGAAGAGGAAGTGGAGCTCGAGCGGCGGCTGGCACAGGCGAGGCGCCTCCTCGAGAGCGAGCGCGGTGATTCAACGCTCCGCGCGCGGGCGGAGCGCTTCCTCGACCGCCTCGACACCTTCGAGCACACGCTGCGCGCCGAGCGCATCGCGGCCGACGACGTCGCGATCTCCCTCCGCCGCCGGCACGGCGTGCGCTTCGCGCTCCGCGAGGGCGGGCTCCTCGCGGTGGCCGGTCCAGTCGCGCTCTGGGGGCGCATGAACCACTGGCTCCCGTTCCGGCTCGCGCGCGCCCTCGGCGCGCGAGACATGACGTCGCGCGACCAGCCGGCGATGCGCACGATCCTCGCCGGCCTCGTGTTCGTGCTTCTCTTCTACGCACTCGCGACGGCGTTCGTGGCGAGACTCGCCGGCGGACTAGCCGCGACCATGTATCTGGTCAGCCTCCCGATCGCCGCCGACGTCGATCTCCAGTTCGCCGAACGCATGCGGCGCGCGCGACGACGCATGCGCGCGTATCTACGGTTTCGGCGCGATCCGAGATTGCGTGAACGACTGTCGGCCGAGCACGCGTGGCTCACTAATGAGATTGGAGATCTAGCTCGCGCATTGGGCCACGGGGACTGAAGTCGCCGCCGCAGGCGGCGAAGCCCGCACCGATAGCTGATAGCATCACGGGGTAGCGGCCGATGGCCGCTACCCCGTGATAATGTCACCGACCTATAAGCCGGGTTCTGTCGGAAGCCTCGCGGCTCCCGGACGGTCATTCCTCTCCGAGCGTGGTCACCCACGCCCTGTAGCAGCCTACCCGCAGCGTCTTGGTCGAGGTGGACGGCCTCTCGCTGCCTATTTGGCCTTGCTCCAGCTGGGGTTTACCGTGCCGCACCTGTTACCAGATGCGCGGTGGGCTCTTACCCTTGCGCAGCCTCTAGGCTGCCACCGTTTCACCCTTGCCTGATTCCCTCGAGCCGAAACCCTCGGGACCATCGGCGGTTTGATTTCTGTGGCACTTTCCGTCGCACAGCTCGCGCTGCGCGCCCAGGCGTTACCTGGCAGCTTGTCCGTGGAGCCCGGACTTTCCTCGAGGAGGACCACGCTGTTCGCTTGGGTGCCTCTCTCGCGACCGCCCGGCCGGTGACGTGACCGACAAAGTCGGACTGGGGAATATAACCACGAACGCCCGAGAATTCAATCGCCTAAGTCAAAGAACGACACATGCTTGCGTTAGGACGTGACGTGGCCGGCCATGCCGGTGACGGCGTCGTGACCGCGCGCGCTACCGTGAACCGACCATCGGCTGATTAGCGCCAGGAGGTGCGGTCATGCATGTCGACTCAGTCACGACAACGGCGTCCCTCGACACTCCGGCGGCGGCGAGCGCGCTGCCACGTCTCGCGACTCCCCGGGTGGCGCTCGCCGCGGTCACCACGGTGCTCACGCCGGCCGAGCGACTTCGCGTTGACGCCGCCGGTGAGGGGCTCTACCGAGCGATCCACCGTGACACGGTCGAGGACGTGATCCGCGACCTCAAAGAACGACGGGCGGGCGCGGTCCTCGTTTCGGTGGCCCGATGCTGTGACGCACAGGCGACCTCGCGGATGGCCACAGTGGTTCGGGAGTTTCCTCGCGTGCCCGCTGTCGCACTCCTCACACAGTTCGAGTCGGAGTCAGCGCGCACGGTACTCGCGCTCGGACGGTGCGGCGTGAGTCAGCTCGTCGACGTCCGCCAGCCGACCGGGTGGCGGGAGCTCCGCGCCGCGCTGATGACGGACCGCGGGGACGAAATCCGACGCTTCGCGCTGGGCCAGCTCGCCGTCGACCTGGCCGGCGCGCCGGAGGATTGCTGGCGCTTCTTCGAGTCACTCTTTGGTGGCGGGACGACCGTCTCGACCGTGCGCGCGCTGGCGCGCGAGCTCAGCGTCCTTCCGAGCACGCTTATGAGTCGCTTCTTTCGCGCGGGGTTACCGGCGCCGAAATGCTACCTCGCGTTTGCTCGGCTCGTCCGCGCTGCCCGACTGTTCGAGAACCACGGTCTCTCGATCGCGAACGTCGCGAACCACTTGGACTACAGCTCCCCACAGAGCTTCGGCCGGCACGTACGGACGCTCATCGGCATGACCGCTCTCGAGTTTCGGCGGCGTTACGATGGCGAGGGGATGCTGTACTACTTCCGAGAGCAGCTCGTGCTACCCTACGTGACCATCTTGCGGCGGTTCCACCCGCTCATCGCGCAGCCGGGGTGGCTCGCGACCTCAGCCGGCCGCGGCGACTCGGACATCTCTCCACGACTGGCAAGGTAGCTGCATAAAGGGTCGCATCACTGCGGTCGCGTCGACGGGATGTCAGAGACGCGAGAGTCGAGAAGCGAGGCGCGACAGGGGCGCGACGTTGTCGATGGAGGATCCGAAGCGGCCCTTCGCGGCCTTTGTGCTCGAGACCCTCACGCGCCGGAGCGCTGAGCTCGGGCAGTGGTGGGCGGAGCGCGCGCAGCTGTCCGTGCCGGAGAGCGGCGAGCCGAGCACTGATGGTGGCGCGCCGACCGGGCATGCCGCCGAGCGGTTGGTGCGCACGCTTCTCGACGCCGCCGGCGCCGACGTAGCCACGAAGGACGGCGCACGTCGAAACGACCCGGTCGTGCGGGCCGGTTGGGCGATCGGGATCGGGGCGCATCGCCGGAATACCTCGCTGCACCAGCTCCTCGAGGCCCTCGATCTCCTGGCTGCGGCGCTGCTGCGAGCCGCCGAGCGCGCGGCGACCGAGCATGGCGGCGCGATGGGACGTGACGGCCTCGAGATCGCCCGCAGGATCGCTGGCTCGACCTCGCTACTGCGCCTTGCGGCGAGCTCAGGGTACACGCGGGCGGTCGCCGACGAGCTTCGCGAGCGATACCGCGCGATCCGCCACGACCTCCGTAACCCGCTCGGCACGATCAAGAGTGCGGTCGCGCTGCTGACGGACGAAAGCGTCCCCAAGGAGATGCACCAGAGCCTGCGAGTACGGGCGATGGTCACGCGCAACGCGAGCTCGCTCGACCAGATGATCGGCGAGGCGCTCGGCGACGACGCGGCACACTTACCCGCGTTCGGGACGCCGCGCGAGCCGTCGAACGAGCCGCTCTCGGACTCGCCGGCGGATTTGCCCGCGTCAGGCCGGGAGCAGCGTGACGATGTCGCGCGCGCACGTCAGCGACCGGACCTCGAGTCCGGCGCGCTCTAGCGCCTCCCGCCCACCTTCCTCGCGGTCGACGAGCGCGAGCACGCCGACGACCTGCCCGCCGGCGGCGCGGACCACTTCGGCGGCCCGAATTGCCGAGGCGCCGGTGGTGATCACGTCCTCGACGACCGCGACGCGGTCACCGACGCGGAAGGGGCCCTCGATGAGCTGACCCGTGCCGTGAGCCTTGGCTTCCTTGCGTACCGTGAACGCGCGAACTGCCGGGCCGCCGGCGAGTATACTCGCGTAGCTGATCGCGTATGCGATTGGGTCGGCGCCGAGTGTCAGGCCGCCGACGGCGTCGACGCGCCAGTTGGCGTGCCTCAGCGCGCCGAGTCCCAGCGGTCCGATGAGTGCGAGCCCCTCCGGGCTCATTGTGGTCAGCCGCGCGTCGATGTATAAGGAGGAGATGCGTCCGGAAGAGAGCGTGAACTGCCCGCGGCGCGCGGAGCGCTCGGCGAGGAGCGTGCGCAGAGCGAGCAGGGACTGGTCTTGATCGGTCATCGACGTGGCAGACGGTAGTCCGAGCCCGAGGGAGCGTCAACCGCCCCCGCACGCGCCTATCACGCCGATTACGGGCAGCACGTACATCGGCACGCATGTCGGCGCGTACCGACCGTCATCCCTGCAGAGCCTGGGGATCTTCTCGATCTCGCTCGGCGCGGTGCTCTTGTTGTTCCTTGCCGGACTGCTCGTGGCGGACCGGGCGCTCGCCAGCGCCGCGCGCAGTCAGGCGGAAGCGGACGCGTCGGAGGCTGCGGCGGTACTCGAGAACTTCATCGGGACAAGGGCGCTGGGCCTCCGGAGCTTCCGCGGACTGTTCCTCGGCGGCGGCCCAGTCACGCGCGCGCAGTTCGCCGTGATGGTCGGCGAGATGGCGTCGCCGGCGACGGGACTGCAGCGGGTCTGGGTCGCCGACTCTGCCGGTCGGGTGGTGTACGACACTGTGCTGCTCGCCGCGCCCGACGCGCACGCGCCACCCGGGGAGCACGCGGCGTTGATCGAACGGGCACGGCAGACGCGGCGCGCGCAGCTGGGTCGCCCGCACGGCGCGCGGCCGGCCGATCGGTCGCTGACGCTCGTCGAGCCGCTCGTGGTCGGCGACCGCGTCGTGGGGTTCGCGGGCGGGCTCCTGCTCGCATCCGCACTCCCGCTCGACATGCGCGGCGAGCATCAAGCGACACGCGTCGGCGTCGCGTTGATCGCGGCGCGCGACACGATCGCGACCAAGGGACGGCTGGTCGACGGGCCGGCGGAGCGACTCGAGGAGCGACGCGTGTCCGGCGTGCCCCCGTGGCGCGTGGTGGTCGCGCACTCGGAGCCGAGCCGCTATCTGCGCTTCGCGCTCTGGTCGCTCGGCATTCTCGCCGTCGCGTTCCTCGCGACCGGGCTGCGGCGCGAGCGGCGTCAGGCGGAGGACATGGCGAAGCGGTCCGCGCAACTCGAGCAGCTCTACCGCGAGGTGCGCGACGCGAGCCGCATCAAGAGCGAGTTCCTCGCGAACGTGTCGCACGAGCTGCGCACGCCGCTCAACGCCATCGTCGGCTTCGTCGAGATGCTCCGCGACGGCGTCTACGGAGAGCTCGGCCCGCGCCAGGCGCAGCCCGTGGAGCGGATCGCGGCGTCGGCGAGCCACCTGCGCCACCTCGTCGACCAAGTGCTCGACATCGCGAAGATGGCTGCGGGGCGATTGGAGGTGCACCCGGAGCCGATCGTGCTGCGGCCGTTCGTACTCAACATCGTGAGCGAGCTCGAGTCGCTAATCAACGAGAAGGGGCTGACGCTGTCGATCACCGTCGGCGCGACGCTGCCGCGCGTACGCACCGACCCGACGCACCTGCGCCAGATTATCGTCAACCTCGTCGGCAATGCGGTGAAGTACACGACGTCGGGTGGGATCGCAGTGCGCGCGCGGCTGATCACCGCGGCGTCGGCCGGGCGAGCCAGCGAGCTCTCGTCGTCCGCGGCGGCGAGTGGCCGGCGCAACCCGCCACCGCGCCCGGAAGAGGAGGGCTCGCTGGCGACGATCGCCGCGCTCGCGGCCCGCGCGCCGCGCGCCGACCGCCCGTGGCTCGCACTGCAGGTGAGCGATACCGGCATCGGCATCGCGCCCGAGGATCAGGAGCGGATCTTCGAGGAGTTCGAGCAGGTGAACGCGGGTCCGCGCGGCGACTCGATGCGACGCGGCACGGGGCTAGGCCTCTCGATCTCGCGCCGGCTCGCGCGACTGCTCGGCGCCGAGCTGACGGTCGAGAGTGAGCTCGGACGCGGCTCGACGTTCACGCTGTGGCTGCCGGTGGATCCGGCAGACCTCGAGGCGAGGAGAACGCCGGTCGTGGCCGGCGCGAGTGTCGCGATGAAGGCCTGAGGAGGAGGGAGGAGGGAGGAATGAGGAACTGCTCCCTTCTCCCTCCTCCCTCCTCCTACCTGAACAGCCCCTTGATCTTCGACAGCAATCCCCCGCCCTCTCCCTCCGCGCCGCCGTTGGCGTGCGCCGGCGCTTTCGTCAACGCGTCGCGCAACTCGACCGCGAACTCGAGAACCGTCGGGTACCGCTTGGCAGGGTCGCGGCTCAGGCCGCGCATGACGACCCCTTCGACGAGGGTGGGGAAGCGGAGGCCGGGGCGCGCGGCGTTGAGGGGGATGGGCGGTTGCGAGAGCAGCTGCGAGAACATCTCGCGCGGGTTCTTGGCGACGTACGGGTGACACGCCGTCAGCAGGAAGTACGCGATTGTCGCGAGGCTATACTGGTCGGCCTTGGGCGTGACGATCTCGCCCGAGAGGGCCTCGGGCGCCACGTACATGAGCGTGCCGACGAAGAATCCCGCGCGCGTGAGCCGCTCCTCGGGTGTGATGTCGGTGTCGGTGGCGATGCCGAAGTCGAGCAGCTTCACGACCCGCGTGTCCGGATCGTACATCACGTTCTCCGGCTTGAGGTCGCGGTGCACGATGTTGACGGCGTGCGCGGCGTGCACGGCGTCGGCGATCTGGCAGACGATCGTCGCCACCTCGTCGGGCGGCAGCGGACCGCGGCGGCGCGCGTACTTCTCGAGAATCTCGCCCTTTGCCCACTCGATGGCGAGAAAGTGCATGCCCGGCGAGGCCTCACCGATCTCGATCGTGCGCACGACGTTCGGATGTTGTACGCGCTCGCCGTAACTAGCCTCGCGCAGGAAGCGCGCAACGGCGGTTTTGTCCTGGCGCAACTTCTCGCGCAGCACCTTAACGGCGACCGTCCCGTGCTGCGGATGCTCCGCCTGGAACACCGCGGAGGTACCACCCTCGCCGACTTCGCTGCGGAGCGTGTATCCTGCGAGCGTCTGCCCGACCATGTTCTCGCGCGCCACGCGGGCGAACCTAACGACGGCCGGAGGGTGTGGCAAGCGAGCGCGTGCTCGTGTAGAGTGGGACGCATGGGACGTGTGGGACGCGTTGCCTGGTGCGCGCTCATCGTGGTCATGACTCTGTCGCTGGCCGGGTGCGGTACGCGTGGGGCCCGCGGCGGCAGTACCGCACAACGGGCACCGCAGCCGGCGCGCGCGCAAGCGGCGACGCTCGGCGCGCTCGATCCCACCGAGGCGTACCGTCGCGCGGGGTTCCTGACGACGTCCGGTCCAGTGTCGTTCGTCGGGAGCGTGCACTTTCTCGCCGGCCCCGCCCCGGACAGCGTGCTGGCGGTCGTCGCCGTTTCACTGCCGAGTCGCTCGCTGACGTTCACGCGTGAGGGCGAACGCTACCGAGCGGCGTACGAGGTGGAGTTCGAGCTACTGCGGCGGGCTGGCGGCACCGCGCGCGCGGTCGGACGATTCAAGGCGCGCGAGACGGTGCGCGTCTCGCACCTGCGGGAGACAACGCGCGACGAAGAGAGCGTGATCTTCCAGCAGGTCCTCGTCGTGCCGCCCGGCAATTACACCGCGGCGCTCACCGTGCGTGACCTCGGGAGCAACCGGAGTGGAACGGCGGAAGTGTCGACCGCCGCACCACACTTTGCGAGCGCGCCGGAGGGCGGCGGGGCGAGCGTTTCCGCACTCGCCCCGCCGGTGACGGTATACACGGCCACTCCGCGCGCCTCACGGTTCGTGCTGCCGGACTTCGTCGTGAGCGCGAGATCGGCCGCGATCTTCGGGCGCGACAGCGTGATCCGAGTCTACTTCGAGTGGTACGGCGTCGGCGGCGCCCGGCCTGGAGACCGACCGCCGCTCCTGCGCTTCTCGGTGCGCTCGGATGACGGGCGCGAGCTGCACGCCGATTCCGTCATCGCCGGCGCGTGGGGCGCCGACGGTCAGCTCGCCGCGGCGACGGCGCGCGTGCCAGTCGCAAAGGTCGGGCTCGGACGTTTGCGCCTCACGGCGTGGCACGCCGGTGGGATCGACACGGTGGCGGCGCCGATTTTCGTCAGCGCCGCGGAGGACATCGCCGCCGTATCGTTCGAGGAGATGCTGGGCTACCTGCGTTACTTCGCGACCGCCGAGCGACTGCGGACGCTGCGCGACGCGGCGCCGGAGACGCGAGCCGCAGCCTGGACGGCGTTCCTCACCGCCACCGATCCATCACCGGCGACGTCAGAGCACGAAGGCCTGCGCGAGTACTTCGGTCGGCTGGCGGTCGCAAACGCGCGTTTTCGCGGAGAGGAGGTGCCGGGTTGGTTGAGCGACCGCGGCATGGTCTACAGCACGCTCGGTGAACCAGACCGCGTCGCGGAACCGCGGACGAGCGACGCGCGGGCGCGCGGGCGTGCGCAACTCTGGGAGTACACACAGCACCGACTGCGCCTCGTGTTCATCGAGCAGGACAGCACTCGGCGCTGGCGTCTGACGCCGGCGAGTGAGGCGGAGTTCCAGGCGGTGGCGGAGCGCGTGAAGCGATGAGGAAAGGGGAGGGAGGAGAGAGGGGGAGAAAGCCGCGCCGTCTTCCCCCTCACTCTTCACTCCTCACTCCTCGTTAACACTCCTCGTAACACCTAGCACCTATTGATTTTACTTGACAAAACTCGAAGGCCTTCCCTATATAGGGGCCGCAAGTCGGGGTCGACTTGCCCAGCACCGCAGTACGTGCGGGATCGGCTCACCCGTCGTAGGTAGCCCGCAGGAGGCAGCTCGAATGGCCAGAGGGAAAGTGAAGTGGTTCAATGATGCCAAGGGGTACGGCTTCATTGAGCAGGAAGGTGGAGAAGACGTATTCGTACACTTCTCCGCGATCGCGATGGAAGGGTTCAAGACCCTGACCGAGGGGCAGGAAGTCGAATTCGAGATTCAGGCCGGCGCGAAAGGACTGCACGCCACCAAGGTCGTTCGCGTCTAATCCTGCGAGCTCCTCCCCGAGCCCAGTCCCGCACCGCCTGCCGCGCACAGTGGCAGGCGGTGCTGCGTTCGGCAGGTCGGGCATGGTCGAGCGCGCCGTGCGGTGCGAGTTTCGAGCTTCGAGTTTAGAGTTTCGAGAGGGGCCGAGTTGTCTAAATGCACTCGAAACTCGAAGCTCCAAACTCGAAACTCGGTTCAATCGTGACTGCCCCCGCTGCTTCTCCACCGCCCACCGTCATCCCGCCGTCCGCTCCGCGACTCTTTCTCGTCGACGGCTATGCGCTGATCTACCGCGCGTTCTTCGCGCTGATCGCGCGCCCACTCACGACGAGCCGCGGTGAAAATACGTCGGCCGCGTGGGGGATCGTCAATTTCCTCAACCGGCTGCTGGAGCGACACCGCCCGGAATATCTCGGGTGGGTGCACGACTCGGGGCTTTCGTTCCGCCACGAGACGTACCCCGACTACAAGGCCACGCGCGAGAAGCTCACCGAAGAGTTGCAGTCAGACTTCGACCGCGGCATGGAGCGGATCTGCGCGCTGCTCGAGGCGTACCGGGTTCGGATTCTCGCCTGCCCCGGCTACGAGGCCGATGACGTGATCGGCACGCTGGCGCGTCAGGCGGTCGAGCAACACATCAACGTCGTCGTCGTTTCCGGCGATAAGGACTTCCAGCAGCTCGTGCGGCCCGGCGTGTGGCTGCTCAACCCCGGCCGCGGCGGTCCCGGCGCGGTCGAGGAGCAGTGGGTCAGCGTCGAGAACGGCAGCGAACGACTCGGCGTGCCGCCGGCACTCGTGACGGATTATCTAGCGCTCGTCGGCGACACGTCGGACAACGTGCCGGGCGTGCGCGGGATCGGTGACAAGACGGCGGCGGAGCTCGTGAACAGCTATGGCCCGCTCGAGGAGATCCTCGCACATGCGGCCGAGATTCCGAAGAAGCGGCCGCGCGAGGCGCTGTTGGAGCAGAGCGCAAACGCGCGGCTCTCCAAGGAGCTGGTCACGATCCGCGACGACTTGCCGGTCACGCTCGACTTGGAGCAGCTCCGCATCCGCGAGCCAGACTTCGGGCGGCTCAAGCAGCTCTTCGTTGAGCTGGAGTTCCACTCGCTGGCCAAGCAAGCGGCAGATCGAGAGGCGAGGGTGGAAGGCGGGGGGCGGAGAGCGGAGGCGTCACCGGTTGCTGATTCGGAGCCGCAGCTGGCGAGCGAGTCCGAGACCGTGGAGTCTCCACCCCCTACCCTCCACCCTTTACCCTCCCTCCAGTACACGACCGTCGACACGCCCGCCGCTCTGCGAAAGGCCGTCGCCCGCGCGCGCCGCGCACCGTACATCGCCATCGACACGGAGTCCGTGTCAGACCCGGACAGCCCCGTGCAGATCGACCCGCTCCGCTCGACGCTCGTCGGCATCTCGATGGCCGTGGGCTCCGGCGAGGCGTACTACTTCCCGCTCGCGCACCGCGAGCGCGCGAGCGCGCAGGGAGAGCTCTCGCTCGCCGGCAGTGGCGGTAACGGCGGCGGTAACGGCGGCGCGCCGATGACCGACCGAGACCGCGAGCGAATCGCCGAAGCTGCGGGTGGGGACGACGAGGCCGCTGATCCCGACGCAGAAACCGAGGCGAACGCGGAAGAAGGAATCCTCCTCGACGCTGCCGCCGAGACGGGCCGAGGCAAGACGGGTCGCAAGCAGGCGGGGAAGAGCGTGCGGAAGAAGACGGCGAAGAAGGCGGCTGCCGCCGCGGTGGAGCCGACGAGCATCGCCGCACGCAGGCTCGCCGCCGCTGCTGCGGCCGGGGAGACGCTACGCATCAGGAACCTACCGCCGTTCGACGCCCCGATGACCGCACCGCTGCGCGAGCTGCTCGAGGATCCCACGGTGCGGAAGACAATGCAGAACGCGAAGTACGATCTGCTCGTCCTCCGCCGCGCCGGCGTCGAGGTCCGAGGGATCGACTTCGACACCATGGTCGCGAGCTACGTCCTCGATCCGGGGCGCCGGTCGCACGGACTCGACGTGCTCGCGCTCGAGTTTCTCGACCACCTCACGACGACCTTCGAGGAGCTCTGCGGCCGCGGCAAGGGCGAGATCCCGTACGACCAGGTGCCGATCGAGTGCGCGCGCGACTACGCCTGCGAGGACGCCGACGTCACGTGGCGGCTGCGCGAGGTCTTCGAACCGCAACTCGAGCAGCAGCAGCTACTGCGGCTCTTCCGCGAGGTGGAGATCCCGCTCATCTGCGTGCTCGCCGAGATGGAGTGGGCGGGGATCTCGATCGACGTCGAGTGGTTCCGGTCGCTCAAGGAGCGCTTCGCGAAGGAACGCCAGCGCGTCGAGGAGGAAATCTACGCCGAGGTGGGGGAGCGCTTCAACATCAACTCGAACCCCAAGCTCCGCGAGATCCTCTTCGACCGGCTCAAGCTCCCGGTGCTAAAGCGCACGCCCACCGGGCCGTCGACCGACGCGAGCGTCCTCCGGCAGCTCGCCGACGAAGGGCACGCGCTCCCGGTGCTGTTGATGGAGTACCGCGAGATCTCGAAGCTCGAGAGCACGTACATCGACGCGCTCCCGCCGATGGTGAACCCGAGGACGGGCCGGTTGCACACGTCGTTCAGCCAAACGGTGGCGGCGACCGGGCGGCTGTCGTCGAACGAGCCGAACCTGCAGAACATCCCGATCCGGCGCGAGCTGGGGCGCGACATCCGCCGCGGCTTCATCCCCCGCAAGGGGTGGTGGCTGCTCTCAGCGGATTACTCGCAGATCGAGCTGCGGCTCCTGGCGCACCTGTCGAAGGACCCGGCGTTCGTCGAGGCGTTCCGCACCGGCGGCGACATTCACCGGCAGACGGCGGCGCTCATCTTCGACGTGCCCGTCGATCAAGTGACGCCGGAAATGCGCGGGCGGGCGAAGACGATCAACTTCGCGACAATCTACGGGCAGGGGCCGCACGCGCTGAGCCGCCAGCTCAAGATTTCGCACGCCGAGGCGAAGGAGTTCATCGAGCGCTACTTCGAGCGCTTCAAGAGCGTGCGCGAGTACCTCGACTCGGTGGTGGAGTTCGCGCGCAAGAACGGGTACGCGCAAACGATCTTCGGCCGCCGGCGCTACATCCCGGAGCTCAGGGACCGGAACTTCAACGTGCGCGCCTTCGGCGAGCGCACGGCGGCGAACTCGCCGATCCAGGGCTCGGCGGCGGACCTGATCAAGATCGCGATGATCAACATCGACCGCGCGCTGCGCGACCGAAAGCTCTCGAGCCGCATGCTACTCCAGGTCCACGACGAGCTGGTCTTCGAGGTGCCGAGTCCGGAGCGGGACGATGTTGCGGCGTTGGTCGTCCATGAAATGGAGCACGCCGCCGAGCTGTCTGTGCCGCTGGTGGTGGATCTGGGGTTCGGGAAGAACTGGCTGGAGACAAAGCTGGGAGAGGAGGAAGGAGGGAGTGGAGAGGGGGGAGAGGGAGGAGCGGCGGAGGTGGGCTAAGTGCTGGCGGTGCCGACGGTTAGGTGTGTTGGTTCACAACCACGAACCGTCGACGTTGCAAAGTGCAGTGGTTCTGGCGAATCGAGGGGCCCTTTTGTCCTCCCCCACCGGCATCTATCGAGGTAAGTCGTTGATTAACAGCGGTTTGCGCGGTGAGGCCAAGGAGGGCATCTGGCTTGCTTCTACACCTAGCATAGCTGTTGGGGGCGCGCCACCCGTGCTCCGTCTCCCTTATTCAATGGCAGCCGCTGCTGGCTGATAACCCGATGATCCGTGCCCGCAAAGGCTTCACACTGATCGAGCTGCTGATCGTCGTCGTGATCATCGGGATTCTGGCCGCCATCGCGATCCCGAAGTTCGAGTTCACGAAGGGCAAGGCCAACGTCTCGGCGATCAAGAGCGACCTGCGCAACCTCATGAGCGCGCAGGAGTCGTACTACTACGACTATCAGACCTACGCGTTGGACAAGACCAAGCTGAGCCTGGGGCAGTCGAAGGGCGTGGTCCTCACGATCGTGGCGGCCGACAACAAGGGTTGGTCGGCGACGGCGACGCACCCACAGGCGTACCCGCTCACGTGTGCCGTCTTCGTAGCGGGCGCGGCGCAGGTCGCTCCGGCGGACGTCGAGGGTCTGATCGGCTGTAAATAAGGGCAGCTATCAGCTATCAGTACTGGGGACGGCCCGGCGCGCAGCGCCGGGCTTTCCTGTATCTGGGAGCTGCCTAGCCACAGGCGGCGGCAAGTAAGGCCCTACCAAGTCCCAGTGCCAAGCGGGCCGACGCTCGCCGGTACGCGGGTCCTTGAGTGGCTTGTACTGCAGCCGCGACGCAGGGAGTCCAACGCGCTCGCCGTAAGCGAGAAGGCGCAGCTTATCGGTGGAGACGAGGTGCGCCATCGGACGCCCGTACCAGACGTGGCGGTGTAGCCAGAGGCCGCCGTCCATCGCGAAGATCATCCCCTCGCGCCGCGAGGCGAACTCGCGGTAGGGCGGCTCAGACATCGGGCCGGCCTAATCCAGTAAGCGCAGCGGCATAACGAGGCAGATGTACTGTGCCGGATCGTTCCAGCCTTCGGGCTCCACGGTCGCTGCGCGCTCCGGGGCCTTGAAGGTCATGCGCAGCTCGGGCGTGGGGATGTAGCGCAGGATCTCGAGCAGGTAGCTCGCGTTGAAGCCGATGTCGAGCGGGTCACCGTCGTATCGCGCGGGGAGCTCGTCGTTCGCCTCGCCCAGGTCGGGTGTCTGGACGCTGAACTTCACCATGCCCGCGTTGAACGACAGGCGGATGCGGTGCGTCTGGTCCGAGGCGATGACCGACATGCGCCGGAGCGCGCTCGCGAACGCCTGGCGGTCGATGACCGCTGCCCGGTCGTTGTCCTTGGGGATGACCTGCTCGTAGTTGGGGTACGGGCCTTCGATCAAGCGCGTGTACACCGCGGTGAACGGCGAGCGGAAGCCGAGGTGGTTGTCACCGCGCGCGATCTCGAGCTCCTCGTCCTCGGGGAAGAGGCGACGGATCTGCTCGAGCGCCTTCGGCGGGACGATGAGATCGCTCTTCTCAGGCGCGCCGGCCGAGGCGATTGGGAGCTCCATCTTGGCCAGGCGGTGGCCGTTGGTGGCCACCATGCGCATGCGGTCCGGGCGCAGCTCCCAGAGGACGCCATTCAGGATCGGCCGGCTTTCCTCCGTGGAGACGGCGAACGCGGTGTGCCCGATCAGCTTCTGCAGGTCGCCGGACCGGACGCGCCAGCTCTTGTCGAAGCCCACCGCGGGAAAGCTCGGGAACTCGTCCTTGGGGAGCCCCAGGATCTTGAAGTGCGACCGGCCGCAGTCGAGGGTGATCCGCTGCTCGCCGGCGCTGGCGATCTTCACCGGCGAGGGCGGGAGCTCGCGCGCGATCTCGGCGAGCTTCCGCGCGGGGATGGTGATCCCTCCCTGCGCGTCCACGTCCGCGGCCACTTCAGTGCTCACCGCGATGTCGAGATCGGTCCCTGAGAGGCGGATCCCCTTTTCCGTGGTCTCGACCAGGATGTTGGCGAGCACCGGCAGCGTGGTCTTGGCCGGGATGCTGGCCGCTACCGCGGTAAGTCCCTCCTGCAACTTCTCGCGGGAGATCGTGAACCGCATCACCACTCCTGTCGTGAGACGTGTCAGAGGATCGGCGATCGAGGACTGCTTAGAAGCATCCCGAGGCTTTATGTCCTTGATCTTCTATCCTCAGTCCTCGGTGTGCTGCTCGTACGCAAGCCGACTGGGATTTGTGCACAACCGGCCGGGCTTACTATAACAGCCATATAGAAGATCTAAACTAGTAGTCGTAGTAGGGACCGTTGACGGTGTGCACAACCTCAGAACCGCAGCGCCCGTGCGCAGTTCCCCGCCGTCGCCGCTGTGCGGCGTGTGTGGAAAGCTGTGGACAGGCGTCGCCGTCGTGCGGAAAACCTGCGGCGCTGCGGGAAAAATGTCGAGAGCGGAAGCCCGCGTGTGGGGTCGCGGGTCAGTTTTCCAGCGTTTCCAACATCGCGCGAAGGCGCGTGATACGCTCCGCGACCGTGGGATCGCCGGCGAGCATCTCGGCGACGCGCGCGAGACTGTGGATCACCGTGGAGTGATCTCGCCCGCCGAAGGCAGCCCCGATCTCGACGAGCTGGAGCCCGAGGAGCTCGCGCATCAGGTGCATCGCGACCTGGCGGGGTGTGGTAAGGGTCTTGGTCCGCGTCTTCGAGCGGAGCCCTTCCGGCGTGACGCCCCACTCCCTGGCGACCGCCTCCTGAATCGTCTGGACGTCGAGCCGCCGTCGACTTCCGCCGCCGGCGCCACCGGAGGACTCCGAGCCCCGGAGCTTGTCGCGGAGGGCCTCCCGCGCCAGGTCGACGGTGATCTCGCGGTGCCGGAGCGACGAGTACGCGAGCAGCTTGATGATCGATCCTTCCAGCTCGCGGATGTTCGATCGCACGTGTTCGGCGATGAAGCGGATCACATCGGCGGGGATAGCCCGGTCGAGGTGGTCGAGCTCCGCCTTCTTGCGGAGAATGGCCGTCCGGTGCTCGAAGTCGGGGAGCTCGATGTCGACGACCATGCCCCATTGGAAGCGCGATACGAGGCGCGCTTCGAGGCCGGGGATCTCCGAGGGTGGGCGGTCGCTGGTGAGGATGATCTGTCGCCCCGCCTCGTAGATGGCGTTGAAGGTGTGGAAGAACTCTTCCTGGGTCGCCTCCTTCCCCTTGAGGAAGTGGACGTCGTCGACGAGGAGGAGGTCGACCTCACGGTAGCGCCGGCGGAACTCCGAAGTCGTGCGATTCTGGATGGACGCGACCAGATCGTTGGTGAACTGCTCGGTGCCGACGAGAACGACGCGCGTCTCCGGCCGGGTGCGCACGATCTCGTTACCGATCGCCTGCATCAGGTGCGTCTTTCCGAGCCCGGTGTCTCCGTAGATGAAGAGCGGGTTGTACACCTTGCCCGGCGCCTGCGCGACAGCGTGTGCGGCTGCGGCGGCGAGCTCGTTCGATTTCCCGATGACGAAGTGATCGAAGGTGTACCTGTCGCTGAGTGGCGCCTTGATGACCGGTCCGTGCTTCCCTCCTGGCGCGCCAGGGGGTCGATGTGCCGGGAATTGGGTGGGAGGTGTTGGCGGCGGTGCGACGAAGAGATCCATCTGCGGCCGCGTCCTCTGCTCCTCGTTGACGCGGAAGACGACCGAGATCGGGTGTCCCAGAGCGACGGGGGCGAGGCTCGCCAGTAGCTCGGCGTGTTTGTGCTCGTTCCAATCGGCCGCGAACTGGTCGGGGGTGCCGATGAAAAGCGTCTCGCCTGCGACGGTCAGCGGCTCCGTAGGCTCGAGCCAGGTCGGGAACGTCTGCTCGGGGAGCTCGAGTCGGGCGCGGTCGAGGAGTCGAGACCAAATCTCACGCGCCGAGAGAGAAGCGGCAGGACTCATCGCCGAGGGGCTCATCGTCGAGGGACTCATGACGTACAGACGACGGCGGGTGTGGAAAAGTACGAAGGCCCGGCGCGGGCCTCCGAAGGGCAGCCAAGCTACATGAGGCCGTGTGGAAAAAGCAATTCGCGAATAGGAGCAAAGTTGAAGGGCAGAGGGTGGAGGGTAAGGGCTGCGCAGTCTCCACCCTCTGCCCTCTACCCTCATCTTGAAGTATCTCCGCATAGGGACTAGGTTTACCTGCCTGTACCTGCGCAGAACACCGTGCGGGTCGTTCCTCCTCCCTCGCATCTCATCCCTAAGTTTCCATGGGTAAGCCTACCTACCGTCCCCGCAACAAGCGGCGTGTGCGCACGCACGGATTTCGCGCGCGCATGTCCACGAAGTGGGGGCGTCAGACTCTCAGCCGCCGCCGGAAGAAGGGGCGCAAGCGGCTGACCGTTCGGATCCCGAGCAAGTACGCCGGCGTCTGACGGGCCGTCGAGGCAAAAGCCCTCGGGGTTCGGCTTTCCGCGGAGCTACCGGCTCACACGGGGTGCGGAGCTCCAGGGCGTCGCGAGAGAGGGGAAGCGAATCCGAACCATGCATCTCGACTTTCGGGCGATCGCTTCCCCTCTCGGCCATCCACGTGTGGGCGTGGTCGTTCCGCGCTACTCCACGTCGGCTGTCGACCGCAATCGGCTGAAGCGACGGCTGCGCGAGCTGATGCGCACGCGTCTCCTTCCGGCAGTGTCGTCGGTCGACGTTGTCATTCGGGCACGTCCCGGCGCCTACGCTGCGTCGTTCAGTGCGCTCGAGGCCGACGTCGCGCGCGCCGTTGTGCAGGTGACCCGAATCTTTGCGCAGTGAATACGGGGAGTGTCGTGAATCGTCCTGCCTCGGGCCCCGTAGTGATTCGTGCGATCGTCAGAGTGATCGTCGGCGTGCCGCGCACCGCGCTCATCCTGCTCGTGCGGGCGTATCAGATCGCGTTGTCGCCGCTGCTGCCGGCCTCCTGCCGTTATTATCCAAGTTGCTCCACCTACGCCATCGAGGCGCTCGAGCGCCACGGTGCGCTTCGCGGAGGGTGGCTCACGCTCCGTCGCCTGGCGCGGTGCAATCCGTTTCGGCCTGGTGGATATGATCCGGTACCGTAGTAGAGGTGGGAGGAAGGAGGAGAGAGGAAGGAGAAGCTCTCTCTCCTCCTTCCTCTCTCCTCTCCCCTCGTAAATGGACAAGCGACTCTTTCTCGCGCTTCTGCTCACGGCGTTCGTCGTCGTGCTGACGCCCGTCATCTTCCCGCCGCCGCGGCCGTCGTCACCGGTCTCCGACACGACGGCGGCCTCGTCCCGCGCGGCCGCCGGTCGTGCCGAGGTTACGCCGGACGTGCGTACGCAACCTGGACAGTCGACCCCTGGCGGGCGAGCTGCCGAGCCGGTGACCGGCGCTCAGCGGCGCGTCGCAGCCGATACCGCCCGCGCGGTCGCGCCGGTGGTGGCTGAAACGACGGTGGTGGGAGCCGGCGGGAGCACGTACCGCTTCATCAATCCCGGGGCGGCGCCGGTCTCTGTCGTGCTCGACGACTATCGGTCGCTCCGGCCGGGCGGGCGTGGCAGCGTCGATCTCGTCCGGTCCGGCGATCAGCTTCTGCGGTATCGCTTCGTCATCGGCGCCGACACGATCGCGCTCGACACGATTCCGATGCGCGCCTCGGTCGCGTCGAGCACCGGTGGCGCGTCGGCTGTCACGTTCACGAGCGGTCCCCTCGCCCTCACGACCCCTGGCGTGACGCCGACCGCCACACTCACGTATACCATTCCCGCGGGCGGCGACGCGCACCTCACGGTGGTCGAAGGGCGGGTGGCCGGCGTGCCGCCCGGTCGCGCCGCGCTTCTCGTCGACCTGCCGCGCACGCTCCGCACCGAGGAGGCGGATACGCTCGAGGACATCCGCCACCTTTCGTACGCGTTCAAACGCGGCAACGAAGAAGTGCAGAGCACGAGCTTCGGGAAGCTCGACACCGGGACCGTGCGCGCCGAGGGCGGACCGCTCGCCTGGGTGGCGGCGAGGAACAAGTACTTCCTCACGGCGCTGATCGGGGTCGGCAACGAGTCGCCGTTCGCCGGCGTGCTGCTCGCCGGCGTGCCTCACCCGCAGCGCGCGCTGCCGCGCGAGGGGCGCGCGACGGTGGTCGTGCCGCTCCGCGACGGCACGTTCCGCTTCCAGGTCTACGCGGGCCCGCAGAAATACACCCGCCTGCACGCGCTCGGACGCGACCTCGAGAACGTGAACCCGTACGGCGGCTGGATGCACGGCTTCGTGCAGCCGTTCTCGACGATCGTCATGCGCATCCTGCTCTGGCTCAAGCGCACGACCGCGC
>JBHELH010000158.1:0-7269 GCA_046263215.1 Gemmatimonadaceae bacterium
GAGTGACGCGGAGTGGCGCGCCGTGAGCGCGGGGCTGGTCGTCCTCCGCCTGGTGGATGCGTGGATGGAGGAGGGGCCGCACGTGGTGACGGCGGATGCGTGGGGAGTTCGCGCGGTTCGGGTGTCGATCGAGGAACTCGACCACGGGGCGCCAACTCGCGCGCTACTTGGCAGCGCCGTCGATGCCATGGAGGCATCCGGCGTCGCGGACATGAGCGCTGTTGCCCCGCGACTCCTCGCCTATGGACGCGCGCTCGAATACGAAGCCCGATACGCTCTCGCGGCCGACGTGTATCGAGCAGTGATCGGACACACCCATCCTGTCGAGGAGAGTGATGTCGCGATCACGGCGCACCTCCAGCTGGGGCTCTGTCTGCGTACATCCGGCAACCGTGCGGCAGCAGCGGACGCGTACCAGATGGCTGGCGAGATTGCCCACGCGGCGAACGACATTGTCGGCGTGCTCCGCGCGCGAATCGGTGACGCCAAGATCGCGATTGAGCGAGGCAACCTCCCTCAAGCGGAGCGATTGCTCGATGAAACGATCGTCGAGTCGACGCGACATGGCCTGGCTGACGTGCGCTCGCGAGCGCTCCACGACCGGGCCGGTGTTGCGTTCTTCCGCGGCGAGTACGAGCGGTCCGTCAAGTTCGCCTACGACGCGCTCAGCTCTACCACAAACCCGGCCGAGCGTGACCGTATCCTCAGCGACTTGGCGACGGCGTTCATGCGGCTGGGCGTGTTGTCTGCGGCGCGGGACGCCTATCTGGTCCTTACGGTGACCGCGCAGGAGCAATGGACGCGCTGGGTTGCGAGCATGAACCTCATGGAAATCGCGGCGCGCAATGGCTCTCAGACTCTCTTCGAGCGGTATCGGCGCGAGCTAGCCGACGCGTCGCTGCCGCCCTTGCTCACGGTCGATTACCACATCCAAGCGGGCGAGGGCTACCAGCGTCTCGGGCGCACCGATTTGGCGTGCGGCCACCTCGAGAAGGCGCTCACTGTGGCTACCGAGCACCACTTCAATCAGGTCGTCTTCTACGTCGAAGAGGTGCTGCAGCGAGTTGCTTCGACCGCGACGCCGTCTCGCGTCGCCGAAGAACAGCCCTCAGAAGCGGTTCAGGAGATCGCCGGGGCCATAAGGCAGATGCGTGAAATGGCAGACACCACTGGGTGACGGTCCCGAACGAGGACCGGCCGCGAGCAGGTTAAGCTGCTCGCGGCCGGTCGAGGCTCAAGTAGATCGGGAAGTCGCTTTACGGGCAGGTCCTTGAGCCGCTTCCGCTCCAGCCACTGCGGCAATCATCGTTCCGCGGCGCAGTCGGCGACGAGCAGGCGGCAACCACGAAGGTCACGATCGTCAGGACGGCGAGGGTCAGGGTGCGGCGCGACATGGCGGCTCTCCGGGCGGATGTGATAACCAGGGCTCGCAACTGTGCCCGAAGGTAGACTCGCGGTTCGATGCGTAAACTCCCATTTTGTGACACAAAACCGCGGTTTTATGACACCGGACCGGGCAGGTCGTGGACGTCGCTGCGTTCCTCTCCTCTCAGCTCCTCACGCACCTGCGAGTCGTTTTGGGCCGCGGGCATCAGCTCCATCCCTCCGAAGGGTGGACTGACCTCGCGCGAATTCTACAGCAGGAGGTCGTCGACCTTCTAGTCGTTGATCCGGCGGCCGACGGGCACGTCAAGGTCGCCGAGCTGCAACAACTGATTCGACAGTTCCCGTCGGTGCCAGTGGTTATCTACACCGCCCTGTCGCCGGCGACAATGAAGGCGGTCGTCCAGCTGGCGAGGGTCGGCGTCGAGCACGTCGTCCTCAACCGGTTCGACGACGAGCCGCGGCGGTTCCGGGAGCTCCTCGAGGGCGTTCCCGGCCACGCGTTGGCGGACCAGATGCTCCGCCAGCTCGCGGAGCCCCTCGCGGGGCTGCCGATTCAAGTGAGTCGGGCCGTCGAGCAGCTGTTTCGCTCGCCCGGCAGGTTCAGAAGCACGGATGACTTGGCGGCGGCCGCCGGGATGAACAAGCGGACGCTGTATCGCAATCTCGAGCCGGTGGGGTTCTTCAGCCCACGGCTGCTGGTGGTGGCGGCACGACTGCTCCGCGTCTACGCGCACCTGCGTGACCCGGGGCGGCAGATCAAGGAGATCGCGGACAAGGTCGGGTACCATTCGCCCTGGCAACTCACGCAGCAGATGCGAGAGGTGACGGGGCACACGCCAAGGACGGTACGTCGGCGCGTCGGGGCGGAGGAGTTCATCGCGCTCCTGGCGCGGCGGGTGTACCGGCCGGCGGCGGACAACAAGGCGCGCGCCGCCGGTCGGCGCGGCGCAGCAGGTCGGCTCAGGGAGTGAGGTCCACATGCTGTACAACAACCGCAGCAGCACGCGCGTACTCGTCGTCGACGACGAGCCGGCGATCTGCAAAGCACTCACGATGGCGCTCACCCGCGCCGGCTTCGAGGCCGTCGCGGCCCAGACGGGCGAGAGCGCCCTCGCCATCCTTCGCTCGGAGCGGGTCGACGTGCTCGTGCTGGACCTCCGAATCCCGGACACGCGCGGCGACGTGATCTTCGAGCTCGCCGCGGCCATCCACCCGCACCTGCGCACGCAGACGCTCTTCCTCACGGGCGACATCAGCGAACGCGCCCTTCGACTGATCGCGGCTTGCAAGTGCCCCTCCCTGCGCAAGCCGTTCGAGCTGCGCGAGCTCACCGACGCGGTCGGCGCGCTGGCGCCAGTGGTCCGCGAAGAGACAGCGTGAACGCCGGAGTGAGGAGTGAGTCTGTGAGGAGTGAGTCTGTAAGGAAACGGGCCCGCGCGATGCGCGGGCCCGTTTCCTTCCGCACCCACTCCTTCCTCTCCCGCTGCCTCCTCCCTCCTGCTCTAGACCCGCCACCCTCTCAGCGTCTCGACCGCCCGTTCCAGCGCCCGCCGCTGCGCCGGCTCGGTGGCCTCGTTCAACAAGCCTTCGTAGGTGTCGATCGCCAAGTCCAGGGCGAGCGGGTCATGTTCGGCGCCGGCGAGGCTCGCGGCGTTATCGGCCAGAGCAGCCCGTGCGAGTTGATCGGCAGGGAACCGCTCGGCGACCTGTCGCCAACGCGTAACGCGCTCGCGAACCCTCGGCTCCGCGAGCGCCCAGAGGTGCCACGCCCCGCGGTTCATGGGGTCGGCGGCGACGGCGCGTGCGGCAAGCTCGCCGACCACCTCGGGACCGCGCCCGGTGAGCCAGTACGCGTTCGCCAGCACAACCATCGGCCGGGCGTCGGCGGGGCACGCCGCAACGATGTGCTCATAGATGGGTATTACGACTTCGGGTAGGTCGCGGAACGGCTCGGACGCTTCCGTGAGCGCTTCCGGTGTTGCGCGCGCGCCGAGGCTGCGCAGCCGATCGAGGAGCGCGCCCAGGTTGTCGTCGCGGCGGTAGGTATCCACCGCCGCCGCGAGCTCCGTAGCGACATCGCCAAGGCGATCCGCCGAGGGGGTCGTCATGACTCCCCAAGCTAGCTGTGCCGGCCGAGCAGTGCATTGCGGCTCGCAGCGCCCCGCGCGTCGTGACGCCGCCGCGAGAGACGGCACGAAGTTCGCACACTTTGCTTCCGGCTGCCGGCGGTCGGACGGACAATGTGGCCGGCCGGCGATTCGGTCGGGCTCGCTGGGATCGGGCAAATTGTGGGTTGCGCCCGGCGGGGGAAGTGGTCATACTCGTAGCGCCCGCCGGCGAAGCCACGATCCGTGGTACCGGCCGAGCACCGTTCGCGTGGCCCCCGGCTGTCGCCGGATGATCCGCACTCTGATCGGGTCGCGCCGTCGCAACACCGTCGCTCGCACCGCGTGAGCAGTCCGC
Source organism: Gemmatimonadaceae bacterium (assembly GCA_046263215.1). Classification (GTDB taxonomy): domain Bacteria; phylum Gemmatimonadota; class Gemmatimonadetes; order Gemmatimonadales; family Gemmatimonadaceae; genus JBHELH01. Next base: position 3,850 of record JBHELH010000158.1, read on the forward strand.
GTTCCGAGCGAAACGGTCCACGGCCAATTCCGTCGCGGCGCCTCGACTCGCCTTGCGAGCTCAGCGACCGGCTTTGAAGCGTCTCGGCTTGAGACGCGAAGTCGCATCAATAGGACTACCAGCACGACCGACGTAGGGCCCCACTCGGCATCGGGGCCGACGCGACATAACTACCCCTCACCTGTCAGCTGCATGAACGAACGTCGACGTCCCTCACGGCGCGGTCGCGGACCGCGCCCGTTCGGCCGCCCGCGCGCAGAGATCCTCGACGAGCCGACGCCGTACCGCGAGACGGCGCCGGAGAGCGGCGGAAGCGGCGCGGGCAACGCAGGTGGCGGCGACGCCGCAGCTGCCTCCAATCAGAGCTGGGATTCCGGCGATGCCGCGCCGCCACCACCTGCAGCGGAGTCACGCGACAGCAGTGGCGCCGGCGGTTCGACCGGCACACGAGCGAGCGACGCGCCTCCGACGCCATCGAGCCCGATGACGGCCGCGGACACGTCGGGTAACGGCGGCAGCGAGGCGAACGGCGTGCCGGGGGCTCCCGGCGGCGTTGGTGGAGGCACCGGCGGCGGTGGTGCTCCGAGCATTGCGGCCCCGTCGACGACGGTGCCCGCTCCCGGAGCGCCGCAGCATCCTGGAGGCGGCCCCCACCGCGACCGGGGAGACGGCGGCCCGTACGCGCAGTCGCCTCATCAGAATGGTCGCCGCGGCCGTCGCAACCGCGGCCGCGGGCGCGGCGGGGGCGGCGGGCGGGAGCACCAGCAGAGCGCGCCGCCGGCGCCGATAACCGCGACCGGCACGACGCAAGGCTGGTTCGACACCGCGCGTGACGGCGGCTACATCCGCCGAGCGCAGAATAGTTACCTCGCCGAGACGGGGGACGCGTTCGTACCGCCGCATGTCGTTCGACAGATCGGCCTCCGCCGCGGCGACGCGATCGAGGCGACGGTGGGGCGCGACAACCGAGGCCGCGTCACCGCCGTCGATATCACGAGCGTGAACGGCGTCGCGCCGGCGACCGCGCAGCCGCGGCCGGAGTTCGCGTCCCTCACCGCCTCCTATCCAGAGCGCAAGCTGGTCCTCGAGACCGGCCGCCCCGCCAAGGGCGGCCCCGAGCTGACCCGCCGCGCCGTTGACCTCATTACGCCGATCGGCTACGGGCAGCGGGGACTCATCGTCGCGCCGGCGCGCGCGGGCAAAACGACGCTGCTGCATGCCATCACCGAAGGCGTCGCGGTCAACCACCCGGAAGCCGTTCTCCTGATCCTTCTCGTCGACGAACGCCCGGAGGAGGTCAGCGAGGCGATTTCGTGGGGCGTCGGCGAGGTAATCTCGTCGAGCTTCGACCAGCCGGCGCAGCGCCACGTCGAGGTGACGGAGATCGTGCTCGAGCACGCGCGTCGCCTCGTCGAGCAGGGGAAGGACGTCGTCATCGTGCTCGACTCGCTCACGCGCATGGCGCGCGCGCACAACACGGCGGAGCGAGGGACCGGGCGCACACTGAGTGGCGGCCTCGACGCACAGGCGATGGCGAAGCCGAAGGCGTTCTTCGGGTCCGCGCGGGCTGTCTCGCCGGCGGCCGGCGGCGGGTCGCTCACGATCATCGCCACGGCGCTGGTCGAGACCGGGTCGCGCATGGACGACGTCATCTTCGAGGAGTTCAAGGGCACCGGCAACATGGAGCTCAAGCTCGATCGGGGGTTGGCGGAGAAGCGGATCTACCCGGCGATCGACATCGGCACGAGCGGCACGCGCCGCGAGGAGAAGCTCTTCCGCCCCGATCAGCTCGACGCCGTGTACGCGCTGCGGCGGGGGCTGAGCCAGATGCCGCCGCAGGCGGCGATGGAGTGGCTCATCAAGCGGATCGCGGCAACGCCGAGCAACGACGTGCTGCTGGCAGGGTTGCTGAGAGACTAGCCGAGTCCAACCGACTGCGGACTGCAGCCGAATGCGAACTGCGGACGAGAACCCCCGGGTGCTTCCAGCACCGGGTTAGGGGCCTCCCGAGGGCGTGAGTCCGCAGTCCGCAGTCAGCAGTCGTTTGTAGGCCCTCGCCGGCCAGAACGTACAGGCCCTGCCCTGCCCGGCCCATCCCTTGCTATTCCGATGGGCCGTGATCACTCGCCCCCGACTCTGGCGGGCGTGGGCGCTCGTGGCCGCCGGGCTAGCGCTCGCGCCCCTATCGCTTGGCGCGCAGCGCGCGCGCTCGCCGGTCGAGCAGGAGCGCCCGGAGGTGAAGAAGCTCGTCCTTGCGGGCGTCAAGTCCGTCGACCCGAAGGAACTCGAGCGAAGCATCGCGACCGACCAGTCGGAGTGTAAGACGCTCCTCGTCAAGGTGCTGTTCTGCTGGTTCACCCACGCGCCGGCGTTTTGGGAGCGATACAACCTCGACCGCGAGGAGATGAAGCGCGACGTCCTCCGCATTCGCGTCTTCTACTACAAGCGCGGATACCGCCACACCGAGGTCGATACGCTCGTCACACCCAATGGCGACGGGGTGACGGTGACGTTCACGATTCGTGAAAACGAGCCGACACGGATTCGGCGGCTTGCGGTGCTCTGGGACAGCACGACGATCACCACCCGCCGCATGCGCCGACTCGTGCGGTTGCGCGCGGGTGACCCGCTCCACCTGCTGGCACTCGACACGACGCGCATCCTTCTCACGAACGAGATGTGGGAGAAGGCGTACCCCGACGCGGTCGTCGACACGACGGTCGTGGTCGATACGGCGCGACGGCGGGCCGATGTGACGATCGCCATCACCCCCGGGAAGCGCGCGACCGTCGGGACGATCACCGTGCGCGGCAACGACGAGATCGTGCCGCGGACGATCGTCAACACGCTGACGCTCGAGACGGGGAAGCTGTTCCGGCGCTCGGCCGTGCTCCAGAGTCAGCGCAACCTCTATGAGTCCAACCTCTTCCGCCAGGCGGTGGTCGAGGTGCCGCCGCAGGCCGATAGCGTCAAGGACGTCGTGATCAACGTCGTCGAGGGCCCGCTGCACGAGGCGCGCGTCGGGGGCGGGTTCAACACGATCGAGTTCTTCCAGGTCGACGGCCGCTTCACGCACTACAACGTCCTCGGCGGCGCGCGCCGGCTCGACGTCACCGGCGCCGTCGGCAACCTGCTCGCCGGATCGCTGTCCGGGCGCGGGATCTTCCGCAGGCTCGGCGACGCCGACGCGGACGAAGTCGGCCGGGCGTTCTTCAGGCCGACGTGGAACGTGAGTGCCGAATTCAAGCAGCCGGCCTTCCTGCAGCGCCCCGAGAACGCGCTCGGCATCGGGGCGTTCGCGCACCGCCGCTCAGCGCCACAGGTCTTCATCGACCGCGGCTACGGCGGCAACCTGGTTTACACGCGTAACCTCGCCGAGCGGGCGCAGGCGAGCGCCGGTTACCGATTCGAGCTGACCCG
>JBHELH010000159.1:0-15642 GCA_046263215.1 Gemmatimonadaceae bacterium
CGACTTACTGACGGCGAACGAGTTCAAGAGCGGCCACCGGATCCGCGTGAGCATCTCGACGACGTTCTTTCCACACTTCTCGCGGAACCTGCACACGGGCGAGCTGGAGACCACGTCGGCGCGGATGCGAAAGGCCCGGATCGTGATCCACCACGACCAGCGGTATCCGTCGCGGCTCATCCTGCCCGTGATGCGGTCCGAGAACGGAGGCCGCCTATGACCGCGTCCGGCCTGCCACGCACGGACCCACCCGCCTCCGGCGGGTACCCGGCCGCACCGCGCGCCGATTCCCGGAGCTACCCGCGCATCGTCACGCCTCCTCCCGGCCCCAATGCCCGCGCGCTGATCGACCGCGACAAGGCCGTCGCTTCCACGTCGTACATCAAGGAGTACCCGCTCGTCGTCGCACGCGGCGAGGGGGTGGTCGTCGAGGACGTCGACGGGAACCGCTACCTCGACTTCATGGCCGGCATCGCCGTGACCTCGACTGGGCACGCGCACCCGAAGGTCGTCGCCGCGATCAACGATGCCGCGGCGAAGTTCCTCCACATCTGCGGCACCGACTTCTACTACGAGTCCATGACGGCGCTCTGCGAGCGTCTGGCGCGGCTGGCGCCGGGTCCGAGCAAGAAGCGCGTCTTCCTCACCAACTCGGGAACAGAGGCCGTGGAGGGCGCCATCAAGCTCGCGCGCAACGCGACCCGCCGTGCCGCGCTCGTGGCCTTCGACGGCGCGTTCCACGGCCGCACGTACGGCTCGATGAGTCTCACGTCCAGTCGGTCGGCGCAGCGCGCCGGCTTCGAGCCGCTTCTCTCGAGCGTGTATCACGTCCCGTACGCGAACCGTTACCGCTGCGCACACTGCGGCGGCCGGAGCCCCCTCCCCGCCTGCACGCTCGAGTGCGTTCGCTCGATCGAGACGGAGCTCTTCGCCCGCCGCGTCGACCCGCGCGACGTGGCCGCGATCTTCGTCGAGCCAGTCCAGGGCGAGGGCGGATACGTCGTGCCGCCGCGGGGCTTCCTCGGCGCGCTTCGTGAGCTGTGCGACAAGCACGGGATACTGCTGGTGTTCGACGAGGTGCAGAGCGGCATCGGCCGCACCGGCAGCATGTTCGCCTGCGAGCACGAGGACGAGGGCGTCGAGCCCGACGTGCTCCTCGCGGCGAAGGGGCTCGGCTCCGGCATGCCGATCGGCGCGATCATCGCCAGGGAGTCGGTGATGAAGTGGGACCGCGGCGCCCACGGCTCGACGTTCGGTGGCAACCCCGTCTGCTGCGCAGCCGCGCTCGCGACGCTCGACCTCGTCGAAGGCGGACTCGCGGACAACGCCCGCGTGAGGGGCGAGCGCCTCCTCGACGGCGCGCGTCACCTCGCCGAGCGTCACCCCGTGATCGGCGACGTGCGTGGCCTTGGCCTCATGGTGGGGCTTGAGCTCGTGCGGGACCGGACGACGCGCGAACCGGCCAAGGAGATCGTCGACGAGCTGGTGCAGCGGGCGTTCAGACGGGGGCTGTTGATACTGGGAGCGGGACGGAGCTCGCTCCGGTTGGCGCCGCCGTTGGTGGTGGACGACTACGATGTGGATACGGCGGTGGGGATGATAGACGAGCTGCTGGGCGAGTTGCGAGGTTCGAGTTTCGAGGTTCGAGAGAGGCGCCCGTGAGCGGTGAGCGTACTCGAAGCTCGACGCTCGAAGCTCGAAACTCGAAGGTCGTCTCGATGCGTGAGGCAATTGCCGCTCTCGTCCACGACCGTGACACCGTCGTCATCGAAGGCTTCACGCATCTCATCTGCTTCGCGGCCGCGCACGAGATCATTCGCCAGGGGCGGCGCGAGCTGACGCTCTGTCGGCTGACGCCGGACGTGATCTACGATCAGATGATCGCCGCCGGGTGCGCGCGGAAGCTCGTCTTCTCGTGGGCGGGAAACCCCGGGGCGGGGTCGCTGCACGCCTTTCGGCGCGCGGCCGAGGGAAAGGACGGTGCGCCGCCGCTCGAGCTGGAGGAGTACTCGCACTTCGGGATGGTGGCGCGATTCAGCGCCGGCGCGGCGGGCCTCCCTTTCTGGCCTCTCCGGAACTACATGGGGACGGATCTGCCGCGCGCCAACCCGCGCATTCGCTCGGTCGCGTGCCCATTCACTGGCGAAGAGCTCGCGGCGGTCCCGGCGCTCAACCCCGACGTCACGATCGTGCACGCGCAGCGCGCCGACGCCGCCGGGGACACGCAGATCTGGGGTCTCCTCGGCGTGCAGAAGGAGGCGGCCTTCGCGTCGCGTCGCGTGATCGTCGTCGTCGAGGAGCTCGTCGACGAGGACGTTATCCGCGCCGACCCCAACCGCACGATCATTCCCGGCACGATCGTCGACGCCGTCGTCGTCGAGCCGTGGGGCGCGCATCCTTCGTACGCGCAGGGCTTCTACGACCGGGACAACGAATTCTACGTCGGCTGGGAGGCGACGTCGCGCGACCGCGAGCGACTCGCGCGGTACCTCGAGGAGTTTGTGTACGGCGCCGGGGACCGGTCAGAGTACGTGGAGAAAAACCCGCGCCTAGTGGAGCGGTTACGCGCGAGCGACCGGACGTGCGCCGGTGTCAACTATGGATTCTAGACCGAGGGTGGAGGGTAGAGGGTGGAGGGTGGAGCCTACGGAGGGTCCTCCACCCTCCACCCTCCACCCTCGACCCTCTGAACTCATGGCCTCTGTCGCTGCCCTCGAGCTCAGCGACGGCCAGACGGTCTTCGTCGGCATCGGGCTCCCGAACCTCGCCTGCAACCTCGCCCGCGCGACCCACGCGCCGAATCTCGTGCTGATCTACGAGTCGGGCGCCGTGGGCGCAGTGCCGGAGCGGCTGCCAGTGTCGATCGGCGATCCAGCGCTCGTCACCCGGTCCCTGATGGTCTGCTCGATGGCCGACGTCTTCCAGCTCTTGCTGCAGAACGGCCGCATCGACGTCGGCTTTCTCGGCGGCGCACAGGTCGATCGCTACGGCAACATCAACACGACGGTCCTTGGGCGGTACGAGCGGCCAAAGGTTCGTTTGCCGGGGGCAGGCGGCGCGCCGGAGATCGCGATTCACGCCAAGCGCACGCTCGTCGTCGCACGCCTCGAGCGTCGCGCTTTTCCGGAGAGCGTGGACTTCATCACGAGTCCGGGTCACCTCGCGCACGGGAGACCGCGGGCCGAGCTCGGAATGCCCGGCGCCGGTCCGGTCCGCGTCATCACCGACCGCGGCATCCTCGACGCGGACCCGGAGCTCGGCGGTGAGCTCGTGCTGACAGCTGTGTATCCGGGAGTCGACGCCGACGACGTGCGGGCCAACGTCGGGTGGGAGCTTCGCGTGCGCGAGCCGTTGGTCGAGGTGGAGCTACCGAGTGAGGAGGTGCTGAGGGTGTTGCGTGAGGAACTGGACCCGGACAGGCGGTATCTCGGTGACTGAGCTGCTCGAGTGTCATCCCGCAGCAGCGAGCGCCTGCGGGATGATAGCCGGGCTCGCGCTGCTGCTCGCGTCTCCGCTCCCCGCGCAGCAGCGAGAGCCAGTCCTCAAGCAGGTCCGCGTCCCGCACCCCTACTACTGGCGCGAGATGTACGTACCGCAGGTGACCAGCGGCCCGAGCGCGGTGACGTGGTCGCCGGACGGCCGTGAGGTCGTCTACTCGATGCAGGGGTCGCTCTGGCGGCAGCGACTCGGCACACCAGGGGCGCGGCAGCTCACTGCCGGTCCGACGTACGACTATCAGCCCGATTGGTCGCCTGACGGCCGGTTCGTCGCCTACGCGTCGTACGACGGTGAGGCGATCTCGCTCAAGCTGCTCGACGTCGCGAGCGGCCAGACGCGGACCCTGGTCGCCGACGGGGCGGTCAACGTCGAGCCGCGCTGGTCGCCCGACGGGAGTCGACTCGCCTTCGTGTCGACGACGTTCAACGGGCGGTGGCACGTCTTCGTGGGCCGCTTCGACGCGACGCGCGGGCTCGGCGATCTTCGGCGCGTGACCGTCGACCGCAACAGCGGGCTGCCGCGCTACTACTACAGCGTCTTCGATCACTACCTGTCGCCGACGTGGTCGCCCGATGGGCGCGAGCTGATCTTCGTCTCGAATCGCGGCCGCGTGTACGGCACGGGCGGGATCTGGCGCGCGTCACTAGGCGACACGCTCGCCGACGCGCGCGAGCTGCACTACGAGGAGACGACGTGGAAGGCGCGCCCGGACTGGTCGCGCGACGGCAAGCGCGTCGTTTACAGTGGCTACCACGGGCGGCAATGGAACCAGCTCTGGCTGCTCTCCGCGGACGGCGGCGACCCCATCCAGCTCACGTACGGCGAATTCGACGCGACCGCCCCGCGGTGGTCGCCGGACGGCCGGCGAATCGCGTACATCTCGAACGAGGGCGGAAACTCGTCGCTGTGGGTCGTCGACGTCCCCGGCGGGAGGCGGACGCGCGTCACCGCCGATGACAGACAGTACGTGAGCCCGACGGCGTTGATCGCGCTCGACGTGCGCGACGCAGCGACCGGACGTCCGGTACCGGCGCGCGTGTCAGTGCGCCGAGCGGACGGCCGCTATTTCGCGCCGGACGACGCGTGGCGCCACGCCGACGAGGCGTTCGTTCGCGGCGGAGATCACCGCTTCGAGTACGGGTACTTTCACACGCGCGGGCGCGACACCGTCGTCGTGCCGGCGGGCCGCGTCGCCGTCGAGGTCTGGCGCGGGCCGGAGTACCGGGTGACACGCCGCGAGGTCGACGTCGGCGAGGACGAGATTCTGCCGCTCCGGTTGTCGCTGACGCGGCTCACGGACATGGCAGCACGCGGGTGGTGGGGCGGCGACCTCCACGTGCACATGAACTATGGCGGCGCCTACCGCAACACGCCGGCGCAGCTGGCGCTGCAAGGACGTGCCGAGGGGCTGCACGTGCTGGAGAACCTGATCGTGAACAAAGAGCAACGCATCCCCGACATCGCGTACTGGCGACCGGATCCGGACCCCGTCTCGACCGATGGATTCCTCCTCGCCCACGGGCAGGAGTTCCACACGGGCTTCTGGGGCCACACGGGGCTCGTCGGGCTGCGGGAGCACTACCTCCTGCCAGATTACGCCGCATACCCGCGCACCGCGCTCGCGAGCCTCTATCCGACGAACGCTGTCGTCGCCGACCTCGCGCGCGCGCAGGGCGCGCTCATGGGCTATGTCCACCCGTTCGACTCCAGGCCCGACACGTCGCGCGTCGAGGGCGGCGTGCCGTACGAGCTACCGATCGACGCCGCGGTCGGGAAGCTGGATTACCTCGAGGTGATGGGGTACAGCGATCACCTCATCACGTCCGAGGTCTGGTACCGTTTGCTCAACTGTGGCTTTCGCGTTCCGGCGGGCGCGGGGACGGACGCGTTCCCGAGCTTCGCATCGCTGCGGGGGCCCCCAGGGCTGGTGCGCGTGTACGCACGGGTGGAGAGCGGTGGGCGGCGGGCGGTGCTGGCGCCGAGCTCGGGCTCGCATCGTCGCTTCCTCGACGCGATCAAGGCAGGCCGGACGTTCGTGACAAACGCCCCGCTGCTCGACTTCCAGATCACGGGACCGGACGACGTGACTCGTCAGTCGGGCGACGAGATCCGGTTGCCGGCAGGGCGACAGCAGTTGCGCGTGCGGGCGATCCTGCGCTCCAACGTACCTGTGGATCATCTCGAGCTCGTTGGAAACGGTAGAGTGATCGCATCGCTGAGCTTGACCAGTAACGGCACGTCGGCCGACACGACGGTCGTCGTCCCGGTGGAGGAGAGCGGCTGGTACGTGCTGCGCGCCTGGTCGGACTGGCCGCGACTCCCGGTGCTCGACCTCTACCCGTTCGCGACCACGAGCCCGATCTACGTGGAGGTTGCGGGGGCGCCGATTCGCACGCGCTCCGACGCCGACTACTTCCTCGCGTGGATCGCCCGCGTCGACGAAGCGGTGCGCGCGCACACGGCGTGGAACACGACCGCCGAGCGCGACGAGGCGATGCGCACGATCGCGGCAGCGCGCGCGGAGTTCGAGCGGCGGAGACGCTGAGGGAGGAGGGAGGGGAGAGGAGGGAGGAGGGAGGAGGGAGTGGTGTGAACTCCCACCTCCCTCCGCCCTCCTCCCTTCTCGTTTCACCCTCGCGCCGCTTTCTCCTCCGCCGTCAACCTGAGTACCGGGAGCGCCGACTCGATCTCGACGCGATGCTCCTCGAGCCACGGCGGGAGGACGAGCCGTTCGCCTAGTGTCGACGGGTCCTCGTCGACCGCGAAGCCGGGGCCGTCGGTCGCGATCTCGAACAAGACACCGCCGGGCTCGAGAAAGTACACCGACTTGAACCAGAAGCGGTCGATGACTTCGGTCGGTCGGCGCCGCGCTTGCTCGATGCGCTCGCGCACCGCGAGCTCCGTCTCGTCGTCGGGAACGCGCCACGCGACGTGGTGGATGCCGCCGACGCCCCAATTCCCGCGCCCCGCTTTCGGCACCTCGCAGATCTCGAGGAAGCGTCCCGACCCGCCACCGGTGAGGGCGAAGCCGCTCCAGCCGTTCTCTTCGCCCATCGCCGTGAAGCCCATCACGCTCGTGAGGAAGCTCGACGTCACCGCGAGGTCCCGCTCCCACAGCCGCACGGAGTGCAGGCCCAGTATCTGGCGCTCGACGGGCACGGGGCTCTGCTCCCACGGTGTGAACTCGCGCGTGTCGGACGTTTCCGCCAGCGTGACCGCCATGCCGTGCGCATCAGTCAGCGGGAGCACGCGTCCGCCGCGTCGCGTCTCGGGCTCGGCCATCGTAACGCCGTAGCGACGCAGTCGCTCCGACCAGAAGTCGAGGCTCCCGGTCGGCACGGCGAGCGAGACCTCCATCGTCAGGCCGTGACCTGGGCGCGCTGGTGCCATCTCCGGCCACGGGAAGAACGTGAGGTCGCTCCCCGGGTGTCCTTCGGCGTCGGCGTAGAACAAGTGATACGTCCCAGGCGAGTCCTGGTTCACGCTCCGCTTCACGAGACGCATGCCGAGAATGCCCGTGTAGAAGTCGAGGTTCTCCTGCGCGTCGCCGGAGATCGCGGTAACGTGGTGCAGACCGCTGATGTCGGACATTGACCTTTCCTCGAGTATGAAGTGAAGCGGAGCCTCGCGCGTCGACCGCAGGACCTCGGGAAGCTACTCTGGGAGAGAGACACGCGGATCAGGCGGCCTCAACGTCCGGGCCTCTAGCGCCGTGGCGGACTGTCCGTAGTAATAGACCGACGACAAAAACGGCCGTCGACCGCCGCTCGCGCATTGCGGGGAAGGCCCGCCCTACAGGGAGTGTGACCGATGCAGCGATCTCAGACGCAGGCGCTCGTACACGGAGCTATCGGAGGACTCGCGGCGGGCTTGATCGTCGCGGTCTGGTTCCTGGGTCTCGATCTCGTCAGCGGGCGGCCGTTCGACACGCCGGCCCGCCTCGCCGATGCAGTTATCGGCGGGGGGCACTCGCCGGATGTGCGACTCGTGGTCACCTACACAGTTCTGCACGTCGGCGTGTTCGCGCTCCTCGGCATCGCCGGCGCGTCGTTCGTGCGCGCGGCCGGCGTTCCGCCCGGGTTGCTCGTCGGTGCCGTATTTGGCCTCGTCGTTCTCACCGCCGTCCACTACGGCGCGCTGCTCCTGACCGGCGGCCGCGTCGCGGACGTGCTGCCGGCGATTCACGTCGTCGTCGCCAACGTGCTCGGCGGCATGGTGATGATGGCGTACCTACACCTGGCGACCCGCGCCACGACGCCGCTCGGTTACGGCGTGCTGCGCGAGCACAAGACCGTCGCTCGCGGGCTGGTCACCGGCTTGATCGGCGCCGCCGCAGTCGCGATCTGGTTCCTGCTGCTCGATGCCGCGAGGGGCCAGGCGTTCTTCACGCCGGCGGCCCTTGGTGCTGCCCTGCTCCTCGGCGCGACGAGTCGCGTCGAAGTGCAAGTCGCGCTGCCCGTCATCGCCGCCTACACGGTGCTGCACTGCCTGGCGTTCGCGGCGATCGGCGTCGCGGTGGAATGGATCGCCGAGCGCGTCGAGCGTGCGCCGGCGGTGCTGCGCGCCGCGGTGCTCGCGTTCGTGCTCCTCGAGGCGCTGTTCATCGGCGTCGTCGGTGCGCTGAGCCAGTGGGTGCTCGGCGCCGTCGGCTACTGGGCCGTGGCCGTAGGGAATCTCCTCGCCCTCTCGTCCATGGCGATGTGGGTCCTCGCCACTCACCCGCGGCTTCGTGGGTTGTTCGGCGTCACCGCGGGGACGGGAACGGCGTGACCGACTACGGACGGCAACCGGCTGCCGGACTGCGGACTGCGGACTGGACCCCTCGGGATGCCCCCTAACGGCGGTTCGAAGCTCCCGAGGGCGTGAGTCCGCAGTCCGCAGTCGGTGCAACCCGCAATCGGCATTGTTCTTCGGAGGACTGTGATGCCCGAGAGCTCTATCAGATATGTCGGGCCGCCCGAGCTGCATTGCGGGCACGTCGTCGCCGTCCAGCGTGTGGGCGACCGCGCGACGGTGCAGGTTCGTGACGCGGAGGGGCGGCGGGTTTCGCTCGAATTCGGCGGCGTCGTCGACTTCGCCGCCACGCGGCCGGAGGGCATGCTGCTGCACGGGCTGGCCGAGCTCCGTCCCGCGGAACTGGGACAGCACGACTCACTCCGCCACTTCGTCTTCGCTAACGAAGAGGAGTGGGACGACGCATTCCTGGAGATCGCGGCGCGCGAGTTTTGGGTGCGACTGGCGGAGCGCCCGGATCCGATGGATTGACGCCGCGGGCTGCGCCCGCGACGGCCTATCCGCTATCGCTATCGGTGCGGGCTGCGCCCGCACGCTATCAGCTATCAGCTATCAGTACTTTGGACTGCCCGGCCCGCGCTGCGCGCGAGGCGGGGCTTCTGCTGCATTTGGTGTGAGGCTCCCCCGCACTCGGAACGCCTCACACCCGGTAAGCGGCCCGCAGGGCCGCCGTCCTCGCTACTGATAGCTGATAGCTGATAGCTGATAGCTGTTAGCTGAAGTACTGATAGCTGTTAGCTGAAGTAGTGACTACGCCCACCGCATTCCTTGCTTCGCGAGCGGCAGCGACCGAATCCGCTTGCCGCTCGCGGCGAAGATCGCGTTACACAGTGCCGGCACGACGGGCGGCAGCGCCGGCTCGCCCATCCCGGTGGGCGAGTGCTCGGTCAGGCGGAAGTGCACCTCGACCGGCGGCGCCTGCCTGAGACGCAAAAGTGGGAAGTCGTGGAAGTTGCTCTGGACGACGCGTCCGCGGTCGATCGTGATCTCCTGCCCCATTGCCTCGCCGAGCCCGTCGAGCGCCGAGCCCTGCACTTGGTTCTCGGCGCCGCTCGGGTTGATGATCTGGCTGCCGACGTCGCCGGCGACCCAGACCTTGTTGACCTTCACCGCACCCGCGGGGCTGACGCTCGCCTCCACGACTTCAGCGAAGTAGCCGCGGTGACTGTAGTGGAACGCGACGCCCATGCCGGTGCCCTTCGGCAAGCGGCGCGTTCCCCATCCCGACTTGTCGCGGACGAGCTCCAGCACGCCGCGCGCGCGGCCCGCGTCGAAGGCGTTACGCCCTTCGGCGTCGGCGACGACGCGTGGCTCGCCGAGCAGATCGAGACGGAACTGCACGGGATCCTTCCCCGCCGCGTGCGCCAGCTCGTCGATGAATGAATGGAACACGAAGGCGAGCGCGTTGCTGCCCGGGGCGCGCAGGGGCCCCGTAGGCACGCCAAGTGGCATGACCGACGTCTCGAGCGCGAAGTTGGAGACGAACCGCGCCGGAAACTCGGCGGGCGAGATGCCGGCGCTCGACGCGAACTGCTCGCCCTGGCCGAAGCTCACGAAGTGGTCGCGCCACGCGACTACCCGACCGCTGCCGTCGACGCCCGCCTTGAGGAAGTGGAAACCAGCGGGGCGGTAAAAGTCGTGCCGCATGTCGTCTTCGCGCGTCCAGACGAGCTTCACCGGCGCGCCGGCGACTTTCGAGATCCATGCGGCTTCGACCATGTAGTCGTTTCTCAGCCGCCGGCCGAAGCCACCACCGCAGCGCATCAGGTGAATTGTGATGTCCCTTTCTTCGACGCCCAGCGTCCGCGCAACGAGCTGACGCCCTCCGGCCGGCTGCTGCGTCGGCGCCCAGATCTCGACCTTACCGTCCTTGACGTGCGCGGTGCAGTTCTGGGGCTCGAGCGTCGCGTGGGAGAGGAACGGATAGTCGTAGGCCGCCTCGACGACCTTGCCCGAGCCCTGGAGCGCCGCGTCGACGTCGCCGTCCTTGCGAAGCGTTCGGCCGGCCGGCTGTTTCGAGAGCTCGGCCGCGCGACGTGCGAAGCCCGCGCTGCTCTGCTCAGCCGTCGAGCCTTCGTTCCACTTCACCTGAAGTCGCTCGCGCGCCTTCCGAGCATGCCACCACGTATCGGCGACGATGGCGACGCCACCATCGAGCAGCGTGTTGCCCATGAATCCGTCGGTCGCGCCGGTCCCCTCGACGACGAACGCATGCCGGACGCCGGGCATCGCCTTGATCTGGTCGACGTTCGCGCTGGCGACCTTGCCACCAAAGACCGGACACTTCTCGAAGACCGCGTACAGCATGCCCGGCACGGTGACGTCGATGCCGAAGAGCGGCTTGCCGGTGACGATCGCCTTGTTGTCGACGCCGGGGACGCGGGTGCCGATGATCTTGAAGTCCTTCGGGTCCTTGAGTCGAACCGTCTTGAGGTCCGGTGCGGTCAGGGTCGCGGCCGCGGTGACCAGCTCTCCGTAGGCGAGCTTCCGCCCACTCCTCTGGTGGTGCACCGCGCCCGACGCGGTGGTGCACTCGTCCTCACCGACGCCCCACGTGCGCGCGGCCGCGGCGACGAGAAGCTGCCGGCCGGCGGCGCCGACGCGGCGCAGCTCGTCCCAGTTGTTCGGCGTCGCGAGACTGCCGCCGGCGAACTGCGCGCCGTACTTCGCGGGATCGCTCTCCGCCTGCTCGACCTTCACGTCCTTCCAGTCGACGTCGAGCTCCTCGGCGATCAGCATCGGGAGCATCGTCTTGACGCCCTGTCCGATCTCCGGATTCTTCGCGACGATCGTGATGACGCCGTCGGTCGTGATGCGGATGTAGGCGTTCGGCGTGAACGCGGTCGGCGTTTTCGGCGTTACCCACGAGGCGAGCGCTTCGGCCGGTTCGAGGTACGATGCGAGCGCGATACCGCCGCCGGCGAGCGCCGTGACGCGGAGGAAGGAGCGCCGGTCGATCAATTGAGTCGTCATTGGCGTCTCCTACTCGTTGGAGCCCCGCGGCGTGCCCGCGGGGGTCAGTTGGGTGGCCATCGTGTCGGCAGCCTTGTGGATGGCCTGGCGGATGCGGAGGTAGGTCGCGCAGCGGCATAGGTTGCCGTTCATCGCCGCGTCGATCTGAGCATCCGTCGGCTTGGGCGTCTTCGCGAGGAGCGCCGCCGCTGACATGATCTGCCCAGCCTGACAGTAGCCGCACTGCGCTACGTCGAGTTCCTGCCACGCGAGCTGGAGCGGGTGCGAGCCGTCCGCCGAGAGGCCCTCGATCGTCGTGATGTCCGCGCCCTGCGCGGCCGAGACGGGCGTCACGCACGACCGGATCGGCACGCCATTGCGATGGACGGTGCACGCACCGCACTGGGCAGCGCCGCAACCGAACTTGGTGCCTTTGAGATCGAGGAGGTCGCGGACGACCCAGAGGAGTGGCATGTCGGGAGGCGCGTCCACGGTGGACGTCTTCCCGTTGACCCGGAGGGTGATGGTCATGGGGCGCGGGGGCGGCGAGCGGCGGTGGCGGATCGGAGACGACTGACGCGCCTTAAGGTTGGCGGGACTGGCCCCTGTGCGCCAGTCCGCGGACTCGGCGGAGGCGGCCGAAGCGGTTCAGCTCTTGTAAACTCTCCCTCGTGTGCTTCGTGCCTCGGTCTTCGCTCCACAGTGGAGGCGTCATGTCACGAGTCGCCCGCGGGATCATGTATGGAGCGGTGGCTGTGCTCGCCCTGGCTACGCTTGCCAGCATGGCGTCACGCCTGCTCGGGTTCGAGTACGCCCTGCTCGCGCCTCTGTCGTTTCTAGTCTACGCGGGCGTGGGCGCCTACGTAGGCCTCGCCGCACCCGTCTCTCGCGCGACATTGTCCGGTGGCGCCGTCGGCGCGATCGACGCGACTCTCGGCTGGATGATCTCGTACGCCATCGGTCCCGGCCGACCGGGCCCCGGGGAGCGCATCACCGTGCTCGGCTTCGTGAACACTCTTCTGTTCGTCGCCTGCCTGGCCGCAGTGAGCGGCGCGATCGGCGGCTGGATTGCCGCGCGACTCCGGTGTCGGCGGGCGGGCTAGTCGCTCAAGCCGGGCGTGTGTCCCCGGCCGATGGCATCTGCCAATCCGGCCGCCAACCGCTCCGCCGGCCGCGCTGAATGCCCCACCACCGCACGAACTCGTAGCACACGAGCCACGGCAGCCAGTGCGCGTGGCCGTGGCGCACGAAGAACGCGATCTCGCGAAGGAGATGCGCGACGCCGGACCAGAACGTCGTCTTTGCCAGGAGCCCGAACGGCTCGCCGGCTTGCGCGATCAGGTAACTGCGACGGAATAACCCGCGCAGCGTGTAGCGGTGGCCGTGCAGCGCCTCCGCGCGCGGCTCGTAAAGGATTGCCCAACCCGCAGCCGTCACGGCTTTCGCCCAGACCTGGTCCTCCGATACCAGGATGTCGTCGACGTACGGGATCTCGAGCACCACGCTGCGCCGCACGGCGCCGAAGGCGTCCGAGAACACGACGCGGCCCAGGGCGGGCGAGTGTCCGCCCGGCACCGGGTCGTATCGCCGCGGCGTCGGCGGGTAGTTGACGGACACGAAGTGCATTTCCGCTGTCGCCGCGCTCCGCGGGACCTGGCGGCCGTACACGCCCGCTAGCTCCGCGTCGCGCGCGAAGTGCTCGGCGAACACCGCCGGCCAGTCGGGCGTGCAGGGCAGGACGTCCTGTGTGAGGAAGCAGATGACGTCGCCCGTCGCGAGGCGCACGGCGAGGTTCCGCGTCCGGCCGTGACCGTACTCGCGCGGGTCGATCGTGTGCAGCGTGAAGCCGTGCGCACGTGCGCACCTCGCCGTGCCGTCGGTCGAGCCGGAGTCGACGATGAGCACTTCGATTCCGTAGCGCTCGCACTGCCACGCGAGATGCTTGGCGAGGTGCGTGAAGAGCAGGCCGCCGTCCTTGGTCAGCACTGCCGCCGTCACCCGGAACGGCAGCTTGCGCAGCCCCCCGCTAGGCATGCTCGTACTCGCTCGAACGAAGTAGCGAGAGGAAGAACGACGCGAAGACGATCTCCGCCCCGAGGACCATACAGGTGAGCGCGAGGATCACCGGGCGGACGGAGAACGCGAGCGCCCGCTCGTGGGCGAGCCAGACGAGGAGTACGCGAACGTTGATCCCGAGTCCCAGGAGGAACACTGCGCTACCGACAAGCAGGCCACGCTCGAGGCGGTACCAACGGTGGAACCGCGCGAGCCAGGGGTCGGCCGAGTCACGCTCGACGAATACGGTGTACGTCTTCCCGTACAGTCCGAGCAGGACGAGCTGAAACCCGAGCAGCGCGAGGATCGCACCGACGAACATGAAGTGGTAATCGAACCACAGGCTCTCGCTGATCGTGATCCGCCCCGGGAGCAGTGCCAGCTCCACCGCCAGGCCGGCGACGAGCGCCACGAGTCCCGGCGCGACGAAGAGCTGCGTCGGCGACAGAAGCATGAGCTGGCGGATGACGCGCCAGCTGTCCTTCGCGCGGCGGCGCGGCCCGCCGCCCCGGCGAGGGTGGAAGGTGACCGGCACATCGATGACCTGAAGGCCGGCCTGCATCGCCCGCAGGAGCATCTCGCTCGAGAACTCCATCCCGTTCGCCTGGATGGCGAGCGACTGCGCGGCCGCGCGCGTAATGCTGCGCATGCCGCAGCGAACGTCGGAGCATCGCACGCCAAAGCGGCGGCGGAGGAGAAACGTCTGCGCCGGCTCCCAGAAGTGGCGGTGCCAGCCGCTCATCGCGCCCGGCCGAATCTCGCCGTTGCGGCGCGTTCCGACGACGATGTCGAGTCCCGCGCGTAAGGGCTCGACGAAGCGGTGCAGTGTGTCGCAGCCGTACGTGCGGTCCGCGTCGAGGATGACAAGGAACTCGCCGCGCGCCTCGTCGAAGCCGCGGATGATCGCCGCCCCGTAGCCCTGCACGCTGGTCTCGATCACGCGCGCTCCCTCGGCGCGCGCGAGCTCGGCGCTGCCGTCAGTGGAGCCGGAGTCGATGACGACGATCTCGCCGGCGTATCCCGCGCTCATCATCGCCGCGGCCGCGTCGGCGATCACGGCGCGGATGGTCTCCGCCTCGTTGAGGCAGGGGATGATGATCGAGACCTCGATCCGCCCTGGCGTGTACTGCTCGCCGGCGTCGGCTAGCGACGCGGCGGCCGACCCGCCGTCGGACCACTCGCCACGAGTGTTGTGATCCATAGGGATGTTGGGCCCGCTGCGAGCCGCCGACACCGCTCGGGCTCCGACGGCTAAGACGAGCCGGACAGAAGCGCCGTCACCTCGTGGCGCGGCGCGGGGGCGCCCCGGGGCCGGGCCCGAAGGTCGTCAAGCCGAGGCGCTGCATCTCGGGCACCGTCAACAGGTACACTCGTCCGGGGTAGCGGCGCAGGAGCTCGCGACCGTCGTCCGGATGGATCGCCGGGAGTGCGAGCGTGATCGGGCGCGTCCGGAACAGCGGGTCGTTGCGTATGAGGTCACGTCCGTAGTACGCGGAGCCCGGATCGACCAGCACCACGTCGGCTGGACGGGTGGCGATGTACTGGAGCGTCGCGGCGTAGGGGCGGACGAAGCGCTCCGCCTGAACGGATCGAAGCGGCAGTTGAACGATGATCGCCGCAGTCGCGGACACGACGACGAGGCGCCGCACGAGGGTGCCCTGCCCCGCCAGCGCGACGGTCGCGGACGCGGCGAGGAGCACCGCGTTGCCGAGCACCGAGTGCGCGTAGCGGTAACCCCAGCCGTGACCTTGGTTCTGGGGGAAAAGGAAGTAGAGCGCGATCGTGAGAACGAGCCCCGCCATCAGGTCGCGCTCGGCCGGCTTGAGCGAGCGGACGACGATCACCGCCACGACGAGGAAGAGTGCCATCGCTGGTGCCTGCCACGTGAGGAACAGCGACAGGTTGAGCCCGGCCGCGACGTAGCGGCCTGCGCCTGCTTGCGCGAGGAGCTCGAGTGCGCGACGAGGGCTGGCGTCCGCGATCGCGAGTGGTATCCAGTCATGCAAGGTCAGCGCGCCGATGACGTAGACTGCGCAGTAGTACGCGATCCATCCGACGCGGCGCGTCCGGAGGACGCGCAGCAGGAACGGTGCGGCGAAGAGCGCATGCGGGAGCGGGCCTTGCAGTCCGAGCGTCGCGACGCCCACCCACGGTGCGGACGCCAACCCGAGCCGATCGTCGCGCAGCACGAGGTAGAGCCAAAGCAGGTTGAAGCTTAGGTAGGCGACCCACGCGTGCTGCGTCATCGAGGCGAACAGGAATTGCGTCGACGTCGCCAGGTACAGGATCGCCGTGCGCCCTCGGCGCACGTCGCTTGGCCACAGCCGCGCGCTCGCGCCGGCG
>JBHELH010000160.1:0-3199 GCA_046263215.1 Gemmatimonadaceae bacterium
GTGAGCCACCGGATCGTGCCTCCTTGGAGGAGCGCGCTGACGACGACGATGAAGAAGACCAGGTTGAAGATGCGCTCCGCGCCGGGTGCCGCGGCGAGCACCGGATAAGTCGCGAGTATGATCGGCACAGCGCCCCGGAGACCGGCCCAGCCGACGAACAAGACGTCGCGCCACGTATACGCGAACGGCGCGAGGCACGCGGCAGTGACAATCGGTCGGGCGATCATCACGAGGAAGAGCGACAGCCCCAGCCCGAGCGGGGCGACGGGCGCGAGTCTCGATGGCGTGACGAGGAGTCCGAGGAGAAGGAACATCGTGATCTGGCTCAGCCACGCGACGGCGTCGTGCACCCGCGTGAGGCTCGTCCGGAAGGGCAGGTGCCGGTTGCCGAGGATGACGCCGGCGACGTACACGGCCAGGAACCCGCTGCCGTGTAGGATGGTGGCCGCGCCGAACGACACCAGCGCGAGCGCGAGCGTCAGGACCGGGTAGAGACCGCCGCTCGGAAGGCGCAGGCGCTGCATCAACTCCGCACCACCCCGTGCGACCGCGGCGCCGACGGCCAGCCCGAGGGCGATCTGTACCACGATCTCTGCCGGCACCGCCCAATCCAGCAGTGGCACCGGCACGATGAGGTTGTGGGTGAGCAGTGTCGTCAGAATCACCGCGAGCGGGTCGTTGAGCCCCGACTCGACCTCGAGCGTCGTTCCGACACGCCACTTGAGGCTTATGCCACTCCCGCGCAGCACCGAGAAGATCGCCGCGGCGTCGGTCGACGACACCACCGCGCCGAGGAGTAGTGCCTCGGGCAGCGGCATGCCGGCGAGGTGCGCACCTCCCGCCATCAACCCTGCGGTCCCGACTACGCCGACGGTGGCGAGAATGGCCGCCGGGCGCGCCGACCGCCGCAGCGCCGACATCGGCGTATTCAGGCCGCCGTCGAAGAGGATGAGGGCCAGCGCGACGGTGCCGACGCGGAAGGCGAACCCGTAGTCCTCGAAATCGATCCTCCCGATCCCCTCGACGCCCGCCAGCACGCCGATGAGCAGAAAGATCAGCACGACCGGCAGCCCGACACGCTCCGACGCGCGCGTAAACAGCGTACCGACCCCGAGCAGCGCGCCGAAGACGAGGAGAAAGAGCGCGGTGGTGAAGGGCTCGGGGGGCATGACTACAAGCTATCCGAGCCAGGGACGGCGGCCCTGCGCGCCCTGATCCCTGATATGGTGGGAGGCCTTCGGGCGTTCGGCGGGACCCACCAAATGCAGGACCGCCCGGCGCTTCGCGCCGGGCGGTCCAAACTTCGGGTAGCGGACAGCGCCCGAGCTCTACGGCTTCGGGAGTTGAATCATGGGCATCGCCGACCCACTCACCTGCGGCATCTGGCCATTCCACCGCTTGGTCATCTCGTACTGCACCAGCACCGGCGTGATGCTTTGCGCGAGCAGGCGGTTCGCCGTCGCCTGCGCCTGCGCCTCGGCGAGGATCGCCTTGGCCCGGCCGGCGGCCTTGATCGAGTCGCCCTGCGCCTGGAACTGATTCTTCTGCAGCTCGTTCTGAGCGGTCAGCGCCTGCTGCTGCATGACGTTCTTTTCGTTGATCGCGCGGATCACCGTCTCGGGGGCGCGCAGCTCGTTGATCGTGAACTGTTTGACGAGCAATCCGTACGGCGAGAGTCGCTTCTCGAGGAGCCTCTGCACCTGGGAGACCACCTCGGCCTTCTTCGGGCCGATGACCGCGGCGATCTCCTCGTCGCCCACAACCTCCTGGAGCGCCTGCCGGATAGCTTGCTTCACGTACGTATGCTGAATGGTCTCGATGTCGCGGCGAAACGTCGTGTACAGATACGGCGCCCGCTGCGGGTCGAGCTCGAACGACATCGACACGTCGAGGGAGACGGGCTGTCCCTCGCGGCTGTTGACGTTGATCTGGTCGCTCCCCTCGGAGCCGCGCGACAGCACGAGCGTCTGCATGAAGACCGGGTACTCCTCGATGCCCGTCGTCAACGGGTTGCGGAGGTGCAGCCCGGGGCCGAGGGGCATCTTGTCGACGCCGCCGCCCGCGCGGCGGATCACGATGCCGACGTAGCCCGGATTGACGTACGTGATCGAGTTCGGGAGCAGCACGAGCAACGCGACGACACCGGCGACGAGCGTACCGAAGCGCCGCGCCTTCCGCGCGACCGGGACGCCGCCGTCTCCGTCCCCGCGGAAGCCCGCGAACCGCTCCCCGAGCGAGGTACCGCTGGTACGGCTAGTCATGGAGGATCTCCTTGTAACAGTCGGGACAGACCTGCTCCCCGTCGGGGAGCAGCACCATGTCCTCTTCGGCGCGCGGCCCGTGAAGGGGACACACCAGGGCAACCGCGCGCTCGATCCGCCGCCGGTTCTCCTTCTGCCGGAGTCGAACGCCAGCCGGCGTGAACTGCGCGAATACGAAGTAGAGGAGGGCGGCGCCCGTCGCCACCAGCGCGACGAAGAGCACGCCCTCGATCAGAATCGCCACCATATCGCCACCATATGGACACTCACATGACGCGTACGTCCCCCAGGGGTTTCAGACACCCTACGGCAGGGCTCGGTGGCACACCGACCCACCCGCGCGCACTTTTGACCTATGCCTACGTCACTCGACCGCCGCGCCTTCATGGCGTACTGCTCGTCGCTCGGACTCGGGACCACGCTGCTCCCCGGCGTACTCTGGGCGAGGATCGCCGCCGGCGCGGACATCACGAAGGAAACCGTCGCGTGCGCGGAGGAGATTGCCGGCGTCAAGTTCACCGACGAGCAGCGCACGATGATGGTGGAGAACCTCCGGCGCCAGCAGCGCGCCATCGAGGCGCTCCACAAGATTCTCCCAGGCAACGACGTCTCGCCGGTGCTCCACTTCGACCCCCTTCCGCCGGGTGTCACCCTCGACGTGCCGGCGAAGCGGCCGATGGTGCGCAGCCGGGTTCCCGTGATGGCCGCGCCGAGTAATCTCGAGGAACTCGCATTCCTCCCGGTGACTACGCTGTCCGAGCTCGTGCGTACGCGGAAGGTGACGTCGCAGCAGCTTACGCGCATGTACCTCGGCCGGCTGAAGAAGCACGACCCGACGCTTCACGCGGTGATCACGCTCACCGACGAGCGCGCGCTCCGGCAAGCGCGCGCCGCCGACGAGGACATCGCGCGCGGCCGCTACCGGGGCGCGCTGCACG
>JBHELH010000161.1:0-21962 GCA_046263215.1 Gemmatimonadaceae bacterium
GATCTTCACACTGCGTACCCTCCCGTGTGCAAGATCTCCGGCTCGGGCAGTCCGTCGCGAAGCGACGCGAGGTACTTTTCGGCCGCGATCGCCGCCGTGGTGGCGTCTCCGACCGCCGTCGTGACCTGCCGGGTCAACTGCGCCCGCACGTCGCCGGCGGCGAAGAGGCCCGGGATCGACGTCTGCATGTTCTGGTCGGTGCGCAGGTAGCCCATCTCGTCGTGGTCGACGTGCCCTTCGATGATTCCGGTGTTCGGCCGGAAGCCAATGAAAACGAACAGGCCAGTGGCAGGGAGATCGCGGCGATGGTTCGTCTGGTTGTTTCGCAGCTTGAGGTTATGAACGAGGCCGTTGGCGTCGGCCTCGACGCGCTCCACCTCGGTATTCCAAATCGGCTCGATCTTCGGATTCTGGAGTGCTCGCTGCTGGAGGATCTTTGACGCGCGGAGCTCGTCGCGGCGGTGGATCAGATACACCTTGGTGGCGTACCGGGTCAGGAAGTCTGCCTCTTCGGTTGCCGCGTCGCCGCCACCGACGACGGCGATTGTGTGCCCGCGGAAGAACGCGCCGTCGCAGATGGCGCAGTACGACACGCCCTTCCCGGCGTACTCCAGCTCCCCGGGCACGCCGAGCTTGACCGGCGTGCCGCCCGCCGTCAGGATGACGGTCGGGGAGACGTACACGTCGCCTCCCTCGGTGGACGTCTCGAACTTGCCGTCGTCGCGCTTGCGCACCCTGGTGACGACGACCCCGGTCTTGAGCTCAGCGCCGAACTTCATCGTGTGGCTGGCGAACTTCTGAGCCAACTCGTAGCCGAGGACGTGCTCGAAGCCGGGATAGTCCTCGATCACCTCGGTGTTGAGCAGCTCGCCGCCGGGCGCCCCGCGCTCGAGCACGACGGCCTTGAGCATCGAGCGTCCGGCGTACATGCCGGCGCACATCCCTGCCGGCCCGGCGCCGACGATGATCACGTCATAGTACAAGGTCGTCCCCAAACGGTGCTCCGTGCTGATGCCAAGCGCCCGGCGCAGCGCCGAAATACTCGCGCGCCGAGGCCACCCGCAATCTCGCCAATACGCCGGCCGGGGGGAACCATCGGCGCGCCGTCGCCGCGCGATGACGGGCGTGCGGCGCGCGACTAGCGGCGGACGTGCCGGCCGCCGTCGACGATGATCGTCTCGCCAGTGATGTAATCCGACGCGAGCAGGAACAAGATTGTCCGCGTGACGTCGTCGGGCGACCCCAGGCGCCGCAGCGGCGTTGTCGCGGCAAGCCGCTCGGCTGCGTCGTCCGGCCACGATTCCGGCAGCAGCACGGTCCCCGGGGCGACCGCGTTCACCCGGACGTCGGGCGCCAGCGTACGAGCGAGTGCACGCGTCATCTGCACGACGCCCGCCTTGGTGATGCCGTGGGGGACGTAGCCTGGCCAGGTCTCGAAGGCTGCGAGGTCGGCGAGGTTCACGATCGCGCCTTGCTCCCGCGCGAGGTGCGGCGCTGCTGCCTGCGCGGCGAAGAACGGCGCCCGCAGGTTGAGCGCGAACATCTCGTCCCAGGCAGCGGGAGTGACGTTGCCGACAGGCGTGCGCACCATGACGGCGGCCGAGTTGACGAGCACGTCGAGCCGGCCGAGGCGTCCCACCGCGGCGTCGATCAGAGCGGCAGGCGAGTCGGGCTCCGTGAGATCGGCGGGAAAGCATGTAGCACGTCCGCCCGCGCGTTCGATCTCCGCCGCCGTCTCGCGTGCGCCGGCGGCAGACGCGCCGTAATGGACACCGACGTGCATTCCCTGCGCTCCGAGCGCCAGGGCAATCGCGCGACCGACGCGGCGGCCCGCCCCAGTGACCAGCGCGGCCCGCCCCCTCAGCTCCATCTCAGCGCGCGGGCGCCGACATCGCGCTCACGCCACCCACTCCCGGGAACCGCGCCGCGCAAGGCGCGCGTCCTGACGGGCGAGCCACTCTGCCGGTACGTGCATCGCACCGAGCGCTCGCGCGCCGTCCGCCTGACCGTGCCAGTCGGAGCCGCCGCTCGGCAGGAGCCCGAGACGCTCGCTGACCGACAGGATGCGGCCGATCTCCGCGTCGTCGTGGCTCGGGTGGCGGACCTCGACGCCGTCCAGGCCGAGCGCGATGAGCGCCTTGAGCCGGTCCGGAGTCGCCGAAGGGCCTGGGTGCGCGAGCACGGCGAGGCCGGCGGCGCGGTGAACGATGCCGATGGCCTCCGCGAGCGACAGCCGATCCTTGGCGACGAACGCCGGTCGGCCGGCGCCGAGATAGCGGTCGAACGCAGTGCGGATGTCGGGCGCCCACCCCTTCGCCACAATCGCGCGCGCCACGTGTGGCCGGCCGATCGCGCCGCCGGCCGCGTGCGCGAGCACGTCATCTACCGTCACGCGCACGCCGAGCGCGTTGAGTCGCTGCACGATGCGCTCGGCGCGCGTGCGGCGCATGTCGCGCAGCTCGGCGAGGCGCGCGTCGAGCGCCGCGAGATCCGCGACGTGCAACCCAAGAAGGTGCGTCTCCCCGGCAGCGTCGACCGCGCTCAGCTCGACGCCCGCCACAACGCGGACGCCTGCGGCGGCCCCCGCGGCCGTGGCTTCGCCGACGCCGGCTACGCTGTCGTGGTCGGTGAGCGCAATCGCGGACAGGCCCGCCTGCCGCGCGGCCGCAACCAGCTCGCTCGGCGATGCCGCGCCGTCAGAGGCGGTTGAGTGCGCGTGCAGGTCGATGAACTGCGGCGAGCCCGCGGTGGCGGGTTGGTGATCCGCGGCGGTCACGGCGCGTAACCCGCTTCCGGCGACGTGAAGCTCAGCTGGGACTGCTCGAGAAGGCGGGCGAGGTCCGCCTCACTCATCTCGGCGAGGGACTCCTCGCGCGAGCGCGAGCCGTGCGGGGAGTACCGCGTGACGCGCACTTCGCGGCCGTCGCCGCTCCCGGCGACGAAAATGAGCCCGAACTCATCCTGGTCGTACTGCGTGACGAAGCCCGACGGGTAGACGCGCCAAGTGCGCCCGTTGACGGTGAGCGTGCGTGCTGGCATCTAGGCGATCTCCACCTCGGTGTACACCCGCCCTGGATCGAGCAACGGATCGGGCGCCGCGGCCTGCGCCTGGGCGAGCGTCGCGGTGTCGGGCGCCTCGACGAACTCGAGGAAGGCGCCGGGCAAACCGGCCTCCTCGAAGACCCAGAATCGGCAGTTGGCCTCGGCATAGTAGCGCTTCTTGCGACTCAGTCGCTCGAAGAAACTCTTGCGCTGAGGCGGGAGGACCAGCGTCCGCTGCATGGTGAGGGCGCGCGGCATCTCGGGCCTCAGAGCGCTCCCTCGGGGAAGGTCTCGATGCCGCGCTTGACGAAGGCGAGGAACTTATCCGCGTCGGCCCCGTCGACGATGCGATGGTCGAACGAGAGCGACAGATATGCGCACGTTCGAATCGCGATCGCGTCTTCGCCCTCGGGGCCGCGGATGACCTTCGGCCGCTTCTCGATCGCGCCGAGGCCGAGAATCCCGACCTGTGGCTGGTTGATGATCGGCGTCCCCATGAGCGAGCCGAAGACGCCGGGGTTCGTAATTGTGAAGGTACCGCCCTGCACTTCCGTGGGATCGAGGCGCTTCGTCCGCGCGCGCTCGGCGAGATCGGCGAGCGCCCGGGCGAGCCCGGTGACGGAGAAATTGTCGGCGTTCTTGAGCACGGGGACGATGAGGCCCCAGTCGAGGGCGACGGCGATCCCCACGTTGTACTGCTTGCGGTAGATGACCTCGTTCCCTCGCACCGACGCATTGAGCATCGGGAACGCGCGTAGCCCGTCGACGACGACCTTCACGACGAAGGGCAGGAACGTCAGCTTTCCGCCGGTCGTTCGCTCGAACTCCACGCGGTGCGCGGCGCGAATCCGCGCGACGCGTGTGAAATCGACCTCGCAGAACGACGTCACGTGCGCGGAGGTTCGACGCGACAGAACCATGTGCTCGCTGATGAGCGAGCGCATCCTCGACATCGGCTCGATGACGTCCCCCGGCCAGGGCTCCGGAAGGGGGCCGTGGAAGTCCGTACCGCCGGGTGCGTGCATGGAGGGTCCGCGGCCGCCGCCGGCGGTCGCCGCCGCTGGCCTCCCGGCGGCCACGCCCGACTCGATGTACTGAAGGATGTCACGCTTCGTCACCCGGCCGGCGATGCCCGACCCCCGGAGCGCGGCGAGGTCGATCCCATGTTCCGCGGCGATCTTCCGCACCAGCGGGGATGACTTCGTCCGGAGCCGCTCCTCGAGGCCATTGCCGCCGGCGCCGCCGTCGTCGGGTGAACTCACCGCGGGGGCTGTCGGCCCGCCAGGGCCGCTCGAAGCGCCGGCGCGCGCCGCGCCGCCTCCGCCGGCTACGACCGTCGCCGCGCTGACGCGCGCGCCGGACGGTGCCCCGCTCACCGCCCCCGCCTCAGCCGGTGCGGGCCCTGCCGCCGGTGGTACAGCGACCGCGGCGCCCTTTTCCGTCTCGATGCGCGCGACGACCGTTTGCACCGGCACGGTCTGGCCTTCGGCGACGAGAACTTCGGCGAGCACGCCTGCCGTCGGCGACGGAATCTCCGCGTCGACCTTGTCGGTCGAGATCTCGAACAGCGCCTCGTCCCGCTTCACCTCGTCGCCCGGCTTCTTCAGCCATCGCGACAACGTGCCCTCGGCGATGGATTCGCCCATCTGGGGCATCACGACGTCTACGCGCGCCACCGCTCAACCCTCATTCTGAGTTTCGCCTCCCGACGCGGCATCGCCGCGCCGCAGCCGGCGCAGCGCGAACACGGGCAACGACGCCGCGCCGATCACGGCGCCGACCGCCGCGTACACGTACCAGTTGCACGGCTGACCATGCTCACCGGCCGGGCAACCCTGAACCGCGCCAACGATCTTCGCGATCAAGACGGCGATCATCCCGCCGCTCCACCAGCCCGCGAACGCCGTGAAGCAGCCGACGCCCACGTACGTCGCCGTCCGGCCCGCCGCCCCGACCGCCACAGCCGACCTTACCGCTCACGCGTCAGTACGCCGCGAGGACGCGAGCCGCATGAACGATATCCGCCATCTGCGGAAGCACGTAGTCCTCGAGCGGTGGCGCGTACGGGAGCGGGACGTCGGCCCCGGTGACGCGCAGCACAGGCGCGTCGAGCCACTCGAAGGCCCGCTCGTTGATGCGTGCGGTGATCTCGCCGGCGATGCCGCCAGTCCTCGTATCCTCATGGACGATGAGTGCGCGATTCGTCTTCCGGACGGTCGCCAGAATGGCTTCGTCGTCCAGCGGCGCGAGCGACCGGAGGTCGAGCACCTCGACCGACAAGCCGTCCTCCTTCTCGAGCTGCTCGGCTGCCTCGAGAGCCTTCCAGACGGTGGCCGCGTAGGTGATGACCGAGACGTCCCCGCCTTCGCGGGCCACACGCGCCTTGCCGATCGGGACGACGTGGTCGCCGGAGGGCATCGTAGCCTTGACGCGGCGGTAGAGATACTTGTGCTCGAAGAACAGCACGCAGTCGTCGTCGCGGACCGCGGCCTTGAGGAGCCCCTTCGCGTCGTCCGCCGTCGCCGGGTAGACGACTTTGAGGCCCGGCGTGTGGACGAACCCGGCCTCGGGGTTCTGCGAATGAAAGGGTCCGCCGCGCACGTAGCCGCCGGATGGCCCGCGGACCACCATCGGGCACGGGAGGAACGCGCGATAGCGCGCCGTGGCGACGTAGTTCGTGAGCATGTCGTACGCGTTGCCGATGAAGTCGATGAAC
This sequence comes from Gemmatimonadaceae bacterium, assembly GCA_046263215.1. Classification (GTDB taxonomy): domain Bacteria; phylum Gemmatimonadota; class Gemmatimonadetes; order Gemmatimonadales; family Gemmatimonadaceae; genus JBHELH01. Next base: position 5,759 of record JBHELH010000161.1, read on the forward strand.
TGCATCTCGACGACCGGCCGCATGCCCATGTGCGCGGCGCCCGCCGCGGCGCCGACGATCGCGACCTCCGAGATCGGCGAGTCGATGACGCGCTGCCCGCCGAAGCGCGCGTGGAGCCCTTCGGTAACCTTGAAGGCGCCGCCGTACACGCCGATGTCCTCACCGAGGCAGAACACGTTCGGGTCGCGCTCCATCTCCTCGAAGAGTCCCTCACGAATCGCCTCGAGATACGTGACCTCGGCCATCAGTCGTTCTCCCGGGCGGCTTGCGCGGGAGTTCCGACGAACGTGCCCCAGCCCTCGGCCCGCTCGTGTTGCGAGACCGCCGCGCGCTTGCCCTCGCGGAACCAGAGCGGCGCCGTTACGGGGGGGTCGGCGTACACGCCGACCAACGCGTCGAGCAGCTCCGGCATCGGCGAGCGCTCCGCGATCTCCGTCGCGTCGTCCACTTCGCGTCGCACGCGCTCGTCGACGACAGCAAGCTCGGACTGGTCGAACCCTTGCTCGCCAGTGAGGCGCGCCTGATAGCGGTCGATCGGATCGTTCTCCGCCGCCCATCGCTCGATCTCGCCCGCCGGCACGTACGACTGATCGTCATGCTCCGCGTGTCCCTTCCGGCGGTACGTCATGAGCTCGATCAGCGTCACGCCGCCGCCCTGACGCGCGCGGTCCACAGCGCGCCTCGTCACGTCGTAGACGGCCAGCACGTCGTTCCCGTCTGCCTGCTCGCCCGGGACGCCGTATCCGATTGCCTTGTCCGCGAACTGGCGCGCGGCGGTCTGCTTCTCGACGGGAGTCGAGTAGGCGTACCCGTTGTTCTCGACGATCACGACGAGCGGGCAGCGTTGCACGGCGGCGAAGTTGATCCCTTCGTGGAACGCGCCGGTCGAGGTCGCGCCGTCTCCGACATACACGAGGCCGACGCGTGGCTCGCCCCGCATCTTGAACGTCAGTGTCACCCCCGCCATAACCGGCACCATGTCGCCGAGGGGCGAGATCTGCCCGATGAAGCCGCGCTCGAGGTCGCCGAAGTGGATGTTCAGCTCGCGGCCGCGAGTCGGCGAATCGCCCTTCGCCATGTACTGACGCAGGACCTCGACCGGCGTCGCGCCTTTGACAAGCATCGAGCCGAGGTTACGGATCAGCGGCGACATGACGTCGCGCCGCTCGAGGGCGTACGTGCTGCCCACGGCGTCCGCCTCCTGACCCAGCGAGCGGAACACACCGCCGACGACCTTTGTCTGTCGATACAGCGCGACGAGGCGCTCCTCGAGCGTCCGCGTCAGGCGCATCCAGTAGTAGAGCTCGAGCAGCTGGTCGCGGCTGAGGAGGGAGGAAGGAGGAGCGAGGAGGGAGGAACTGCCGCGGCGGCCACTCCTCTTTCCTCCTTCCTCTTTCCTCCCGGCTTTCGTCCGCGTCGCCATCTAGTACGAGGCCTCGAGCTTGTGCGCGGGGTCCTCGGTCCGGTGCAGCTCGACAAAGAAGCGCTTCACGTTGCGGTCCATCCGGCTCTCGCCCATCTGGTCGGTCTCGGCTTCGACGAACGTGTAGTGGCCTCCCTCGGCCTTCACCTTGAGCTTGAGCGTCCCGAGCGCGCCGGAGAATGTGCGCGCCCGAGCGGCTGTGAGAACCTGGACGAGGCCGATACCCGGGAAGAAATCGTCGGCGCGGTCGAGGACCTGCGCGGGCGGGAGATGACTGCGGTAGAAGTGGCGCATCAGGGCGTCGGTGTGTCGCGCTCGGGAAGCACGTCTTGCATCCACTCGGTCTTCTCGAGCTTCGCGGTCGAGTCGCGCCGGAAGCGAATGGCGATCGCCCAGTCACCCGACGTCACGAAGTTCAATCTGCCGTAGTACGTCCCGAGCTCGGGCCCCTTCTCGAGGCCGTCCCACGTCTGTGCGCCCTCGCGGTTGCTCGCGTAGATCTGTCCCTCCCCGGCGTCGATCGGCTGTCGGCTCTCCCGATCGCGCACGAGCACCTTGTAGCGGACCGGTTCGCGAGCGTGCGGCGGCATCTGGTCGGCCGAGATCGTGAAATAGTACGTGTCGGTCATCTGGCGCAGTGAGCGGACGCGCGGCTCACCGGGCCTGCACCCCGCCGTCGCGACGGCTGTAACCGCCCAGAGCGCAATCAGTACTACGACGCGAGACCGTGTCCGCGAGGCGAAAGAGGTCGTCGGGCGCATCGGGCACCTCCGGATTACTACTGCTGATAATACTCCAGCCCGAGGTGGGTGATCTGCTCCTCGCCCATGAGGTGCCGGAGCGTGTTCTTCAGCTTCGTCTGCTGAATGAAGAGGTCGTGCTCGGGCTGGAGCCCGGGCGCGGCCATCGGGCTCTTGTAATAGAACGACAGCCACTCCTGGATGCCCTTCAGCCCCACCCGCTGCGCGAAGTCGGAGAAGAGCGCGAGGTCGAGCACGATCGGCGCCGCGAGGATCGAGTCCCGGCAGAGGAAGTTGATCTTGATCTGCATCGGGTAGCCCATCCACCCGAAGATGTCGATGTTGTCCCAGCCTTCCTTGTTGTCGCCTCGCGGAGGGTAGTAGTTGATCCGCACGACGTGGGAGAAGTCCTGGTACAGTTCGGGGTAGAGTTCCGGCTGCAGGATGGTGTGCAGCACGCTCAGCTTGGACTCTTCCTTCGTCTTGAATGACGCGGGGTCGTCGAGCACCTCGCCGTCGCGGTTGCCGAGGATGTTCGTGGAATACCACCCGGCGAGGCCGAGCATCCGCGCCTTGAGGCCCGGCGCGACGACCGTCTTCATCCACGTCTGGCCGGTCTTGAAGTCCTTCCCCGAGATCGGCACGCCGCGGTCCGCGGCCAGTTGGTGCATGGCCGGGATGTCGACGGTGAGATTGGGCGCTCCGTTCGCGAACGGCACGCCCTCACTCAGTGCGGCGTACGCGTAGAGCATCGACGGCGCAATCGCCTCGTCGTTGCGCTCCATGGCGCGCTCGAACTGGTCGATCGTCGCGTGCTGCGGGCCGGGCTTGATGAACACCTCCGTCGAGGCACACCAGACCATGACGAGGCGGTCGCACTGATGACGCGTCTTGAACTCCCGGATGTCCTGCCGGAGCTGCTCGGCGAGGTCGCGTTTGGACTTGCCGCGCTTGACGTTGTCGCCCGTGATGCGCGCCACGTACTTGTTGTCGAAGACGGCGGGCATTGGCCTGATGTCGCGCAGAAAATCCGAGATCGGCTCGAGGTCGGCCGCTTCGAGGACGCCCGCCTTGCACGCCGCGGTGAGCGCGTCGTCGGCGATCGGGTCCCACGCGCCGAAGACCAGGTCCCCGAGATCGGCGAGGGGCACGAAGTCCTTGATCAGCGGCGAGCGGCCGTCGGTGCGCTTCCCGAGGCGGATGGTCGCCATCTGGGTGAGCGACCCGATGGGCGCCGAGAGGCCCCGCCGTACGCGCTCGACGCCAGCAATGAACGTCGTCGCGACGGCGCCGAGGCCCGGCGTCAGCACGCCGAGGCGGCCGGTGGCCGGCCGTACCGATGACGGCCGCGCGCCGGAACGAGCGCGTGGGGCGGACGAACCCTGCACGTTAGCTACTCTCCTTTCAATGCTGGACTGAGGCCGGGCGCTTCTTGCGCGTCCACAGCGGGGCCCGCGGCGTGTCGCGGGTCAGCACCGTCTCGGTGTCCTGCCGCGTCGCGTGGTAGACGAACGCGATGCGTTGCACGACCGTCACCCACGCCGTCACCGTCAGCAGCACGATGATCAGGGCGAGCACCCACCCGTCGAGCGCAAGACCGAAGAATGCTTGCGGCGCCGAGAGCAGCGTCACGCGTTCCGGCCGCTGGAGCATGCCGACCTTCGCGTCGATTCCCAGCGCCTCGGCGCGCGCCCGCGTGTACGACGTGAGGAAGGCGCCGATGAGGCCGAGCATGCAGACGACGACCATCGGTACGCTGCGATGCACGGGGTTGAGCGCGTAGAACGTCGCGAGACCGGCCATCACGGCGCCGTCGGCCAATCGGTCGAGCGTCGAATCGAGGAACGCGCCGAAGTTCGAGCTCCTGTTCGACCGCCGGGCAACCGTCCCGTCGAGCACGTCGAAGAGCGCGGTGAGCCCAAGGAACCAGCCGGCCGTTCGAATGTGCCCAGTCCCGTAGATGATGCCGCCGACCACGGTGCAGAGTGTGCCGATGACCGTGATCGTATTCGGGTGGACGCGCCAGCGGACCAGCCAGTCGGCGACTGGATCGATCAGGCGGAGGTAGCCGGTTTTGATCCAGTCGGGGAGAATCGTCATCCGTCTCGCGGTCGCTGAGCGGAGGAGGCGTCTGGGCGGTTCACGGCGCGCGCTGGCAGGTGTGCAAAGCAAAGAACCGGAGACGAGGCCCCGGTTCGTAAAGGTATCTCCTTCACAGAGTTGTAGCAACCGGTCGCGTCCGCCGCGCGCGACCGCGCGCGCTCGCGTAATGCGCTGCCGGAACGCGGGTTGCGGTCTCCGACCTACGGGACGCGCCAGGGATACGTGCCTTGCAGCACGACCGAGTCGGACGTGTACGTTCGCGAGCCGTCGATGGTGACCGCGCGGAGACGAACGGTCGAGCCGGCGGCTACGCCGGGCACGGGCAGCCGAACCTCGCTGTTCGCCGGCACCTGACGCAGGAAGATCTCGTTGTCGCCCGACAAGACGTACACGTTGACTGCCTGGCCGAGGCTGTTCGTCACCCGCACGCTTGTTTCCGCGCGCGCCGGCGCGGTTCGGACCTCCACCTGTCTGGGCCCGCACGCCGTCGCGCCGACGGCGACGAGTACCGCAGCGACGAGCGTTCTACGTGATTTCATCAGCAGATCCTCCTTGGAGGCACCGCTCTTGGGTCTCGACTCGCGTCCGGCGAGGGCCGGCGCACCGCCGTGCAAGAGACATGCGCGCCTATCCCGCCCGGCAGCCGTAGTGTAGCTTCGGCGCCGACCAGCTTCCACCCCGCAGCCATGCACACGCGCCGTCATAAGGTTCTCATCGCGCTTTTGGTCCTTGGCCCGGCCGCCTGTTACGCGGCGCGCGCGCGCCCCGCGCCCCCAGCGCGCACAATCCCCGTCGTCACCTGGGCGGCGACGTCAGCCGAAGCGCGTCTCGTCGCGGACACGATGGCCCACGTTCTTCGACGCGCCGCGGCCGACGGCGCCTTCCCCGGCGCGTTCGCCGTCGTCGGCCGGCGCGCGGGCGTCCTCGCGCAGGCGTCCGTCGGACGCATCGACTGGGATGAGTCGGCGCCGGCGCCGGACGAGCACACGCTCTGGGACTTGGCGTCGCTGACCAAAGTTGTCGGGATGACGAGCGCCATGATGCAGCTCGTCGAAGCGGGTCAGGTCGATCTGGACGCGCCCGCGCAGCGCTACGTACCGGAATGGACGGGACCGGGCAAAGCGCAGGTTACCGTGCGCCACCTGTTGACACACACGTCGGGCTTGCCGGCGTTCCGCCGGTACGACACGCTGACGACGAACGCCGACAGCATCGCGATCTTCTTGATGACCGAGCCGCTCGATACGTTGCCCGGGGCGCGAATGGTCTACAGTGACATCGGCGCGTACGTGCTCGGGCGCATCGTGGAACGCGTGTCGGGCCGCACACTCGATCGGTATCTCGAAGAGCGGCTGTTCCGCCCGCTCGGCATGCGGGAGACGATGTACCTCCCGCCGCGCGAACTCGTGTCGCGGGTCGCCCCGACGGAGATCGACAGCATTCGCGGCAAGATCCGCGGCGCGGTGCACGACCCGCGCGCGTTCTACCTGGGAGGCGTGTCGGCACACGCGGGGCTGTTCGGGTCCGCCCACGACCTCGCCCGCTTCGCGCAGATGTACCTCAACGGCGGCGAGCTCGGACGCGTGCGCGTCTTCCGCCCGGAGACCATCGAGCTGTTTTCGAGCCGCCAAGTCGCCGACCGGGCCCTGGGGTGGCAGAAGCCGAGCGGCACGAATAGCGCGGGACGCCTGATGTCGGAACGCGCCTTCGGCCACACCGGGTTCACCGGTACGTCGATCTGGATCGACCCCGCGCAGGACATTTTCGTGATCTTGCTCAGTAACCGCGTCAACCCGACGAGCGTCAACCCCCGGATCGGGCCCGTCCGCGTCGACCTCGCCGACGCCGCGATGTCCGTGCTCGCGGGAACCCCCTCACCCCTCACCCGGGAACGCCCATGAGCTTCACCGCTGTGGATTGGGCGATTGTCGTCGCATACTTCGCTCTCACGACCCTGATCGGCTTCTGGTTCACGAAGCGCGGCGGCGAGAGCTTGCAGGAGTACTTCATCTCGGGGCGGAATGTCCCGTGGTGGCTCGCCGGCGTCTCGATGGTCGCGACGACGTTCGCGGCCGACACGCCGCTCGCCGTGACCGGCATGGTCGCGACGAAGGGCGTCGCCGGGAACTGGCTGTGGTGGAATATGGTCATGAGCGGCATGCTCACCGTGTTCTTCTTCGCGCGGCTGTGGCGCCGCGCCGGCGTCATGACCGACGTCGAGCTGGCCGAGCTGCGCTACGGGGGTCGTCCCGCGGCGGTGCTGCGTGGCTTTCGCGCGCTCTACCTGGCCCTGCCGATCAACTTGATCATCATGGGCTGGGTGACGATGGCGATGATCAAGATCCTGACGATCTCGCTCGGCATCTCTCCCTGGATCGCGGTCGGCGTCTGCTTCCTGATTACAGCCGCGTACGCGGTGGCTGCCGGAATGTGGGCGGTGCTCTGGACAGACTTCTTCCAGTTCATGCTGATGATGACGGCCGTCATCGTGCTCGCGGTGTACTCCGTGGCCGCCGTGGGCGGGATGGACGCGCTTCAGACCAAGGTGGCAGCGCACTTCGGCAGTGAGACCGCCGCGCTGTCGGTGCTCCCCGTCCGGATGGGTGACGGCGGGTTGGAAGCATACGCATGGATGCCCCTACTCACGTTGCTCGTGTTCATCTCCGTTCAATGGTGGGCGGCGTGGTACCCCGGAGCCGAGCCCGGCGGCGGTGGCTACGTTGCGCAGCGGATCTTCTCCGCGAAGACGGAGCGCGACGGCGTGCTCGCGACGCTCTTCTTCCAGGTGGCGCACTACGCAATCCGCCCGTGGCCCTGGATCGTTACGGGCCTGGCGACCGTGGTCCTCTACCCGGAGCTCGTCAACAAGGAGGAGGGGTACGTCCGCGCGTTCGTAGACCTGCTGCCGACCCCGTGGCGCGGCGTGATGCTGGCCGGGTTCGCGGCCGCGTACATGTCGACGATCGCGACGCAGCTCAACTGGGGCGCATCGTACCTCGTCAACGACTTCTATAAGCGGTTCATCCGCAAGGACGCCGACGACCGCCACTACGTGAACGTCGGCCGCGCGGCGACGGTGTTCCTGTTCCTCGCCTCCATCGGCGTGACGTGGCAGCTGACGTCGGTCGAGGGTGCGTGGAAGTTCTTGATCGCCCTCGGGGCCGGGACGGGGCTCGTCCTGATTCTCCGATGGTATTGGTGGCGCATCAACGCCTGGTCGGAGATCAGCGCCATGACGGCGTCGTTCGTCACGTCGCTCATCGCGCTGAACACCATCCCCGCCCGGTTCGCGCCCGGCGACCCGCGCGCTGACTCGGTCGTTCTTCTCGTCACCATGGCGGTAAGCACGATCGTCTGGGTCACAGTGACCTTCATGACGGCTCCCGAGCCTGGGCCGGTGCTCGAGCGGTTCTACCAGCGAGTGCGGCCGGGCGGCCCGGGCTGGGCGCAGGTCTCGCAGCGGCTGGGGTACGGCCGCGAGCGGATCCCTGGCGGAGCGCTGCAGTGGACGAACTGGATCGCCGGCGTCGCTGCCGTCTACGCCTTCCTCTTCGGGATCGGGAAGCTCGTGTTCGGGGACTTGGGTACCGGATTGGGTCTACTCGCCCTGGCGGCGGTTGCCTTCGCCTGGATCGCGAGGTCGTTTCGGGAGGAGCGGCCGGGCCCTGCCCCCGCGGCAGGCCGAAAGGAAGCTTTGGCAGCGGATTGAAGGGTATCGTTCTTGAAGCTCGATCCCGAGGGCACTAGCTTGAAGGGTCAACGCGTGCAGAAGGCTGCGGGAGCTATCTCTCGCCCGCACAATAGATTGGAGGTCGCATGAGTACAGTTCAGCAGCCCGAGGTCACCATGACGATCACCCCGGTCGCCGGGACGGAGGTGAAGAAGTTCATGAGCGCCGAGGGCGTCGATCCCGCCGTGGGTGGTCTACGGGTGTCCGTTCAGCCTGGCGGCTGCAGCGGCTTCAAGTACGGGCTTCTGATCGAAGACCAGCCGGCGGAGGACGACCTCGTCGTCGACCAGGACGGCTTCAAGATCTTCGTCGATCCGTTCTCGGCTCAGTACCTGAACGGCGTGACGATCGACTACGTGTCGTCGATGCAGGGGTCCGGGTTCACCTTCAAGAATCCCAACGCGACCGGCGGCTGCGGCTGCGGCAGCTCGTTCACGGCGTAAGGCGTCAAGCGCATCTCGTCATGGCTCGCACGGTTTCTGGCGCCTCCGCGGCCCAGGCCGGCGCGGCACAGGAGGCCCGCGATCGGACATCGACTCGCGGGCCTCTTCGTGTCTCGCACGCCCCGGTAGTCACGCGTGAGCGGATCCGCACGATCATCCTGGACGACCACGAGCACATTGCGCGTCTGGTCGCCAACCGCATCGCGAACCTCGTCCGCGAGAAGCAGATGGCCGGCGAGCCAGCCGTGCTTGGCCTCGCGACTGGCTCGACGCCGATCGGGGTCTACCGGGAGCTCATCCGCATGCACGGGGAGGAAGGGCTGAGCTTCCGGAACGTCGTGACGTTCAATCTCGACGAGTACTACCCGATGTCGCCGGACAGCATCCACTCGTACCAGCGCTACATGTGGGAGAACCTGTTCTCGCAGATCGACATCGACCCCGCCAACGTCCACATCCCGCGCGGCGATGTCCCGCGCGACGAGGTCGACCTGTACTGCCGGCGGTACGAGGACACGATCGAGCGCCTCGGCGGGATCGACTATCAGATCCTCGGCATCGGCAAGACGGGCCATATCGGGTTCAACGAGCCCGGTTCGGGGATCGACAGCCGCACGCGGCTCGTGACACTGGACACGGTCAAACGCCGCGATGCCGCTGCCGATTTCTTCGGCGAGGAGAACGTGCCGCGCGAGGCGATCACGATGGGCGTGGCGACGATTCTCGAGGCGCGTGAGGTGGCGATCCTCGCCACCGGCGAGCACAAGTCGTCGATCGTGAAGCGCGCGGTCGAGGGGAAGCCGAGCCCCGACGTCGCGGCGACGTTCCTTCAGGAGCACACGAACACGACGTTCTACGTCGACCGCGCGGCGGCGTCCGAGCTCACGCGCGTCGCGACCCCCTGGGTCCTCGACGAGGTGGAGTGGACGCAGGAGCTCGCGGTGCGAGCGGTCATCTGGGTGTCGCAGCAGACGAACAAGGCGGTTTTGAAGCTGACGCAGCGCGACTACTCCGACTACCACTTGGCGTCGCTGGTCGCGAAGTACGGATCCCCCGGCGCCGTCAACGGCTTCGTGTTCAACACGCTCGGCGCGAAGATCCGCGGGAAATCGAAGCTGCCGCGCCGCCAACGCGTGATCCTCTTTTCCCCGCACCCGGATGACGACGTGATCTCGGCGGGTGGGATTCTGCGCAAGCTGGTCGAGAACGAGAACGAGATCACCGTGGCGTACATGACGAGCGGCAACATCGCCGTCTTCGATCACGACGTGCGCCGCTACGTCGACTTCCTGGAGCGCAATGCGGCGGACGGGCTGATCGACGGGGAGAAGACACGCGAGCTCGCGCGGAAGGTGCACGACTTCCTGCGGCGGAAGCACCCGGGCGACGTCGACATCCCGGAGATCCTCGACCTCAAGCGAATCATCCGCGAGTCGGAGGCGGTCAGCGGGATCGAGACGATGGGGCTGCCGCGCGACCGCGCGCGTTTCCTGAACCTCCCCTTCTACCAGACGGGGAAGGTCAAAAAGGACCCGATCGGGCCGCAAGACGTCGCGATCGTGCGCGAGCTGCTCGAGGAGATTCGGCCGCATCACATCCTCGTCGCCGGGGACCTGTCGGATCCGCACGGCACGCACCGCATGTGCAAGGAGGCGATCGACGGCGCGCTCGCGGAGATGGCGAGCGGGAATGGCGCGGGCGGCGACGTCCCCGACCCGCCCGAGGGCGCGGCGTCGTGGGTCGGACCGGATGTCGTGGAGGAGACGCCCCGTCGCGGCCGGCCTTACGTGTGGCTCTACCGCGGGGCGTGGCAGGAGTGGCCGATCCCGGAAGCGACGTGGCTCGTGCCGCTCTCGCAGGAAGAGATGCGGCTGAAGATCATGGCGATCTTCAAGCACCAGTCGCAGAAGGACAGCGCCCCGTTTCCCGGTGGCTACGACGAGCGGGAGTTCTGGCAGCGCGTGGAGGCGCGGAACAAGGGAACCGCCGAGGACCTCAATCGAATCGGGCTGGCCGAGTACTTCGCGATGGAGGCCTATGTGGTTGAGTGAGGCGCGCGCGTGACCGCCACGGGGTTCACGGCGCTGGACTTGGTCGTGCTGATCGCGTACCTCGTCGGCACGACGCTGCTCGGCGTCTGGCTCGGACGCGAGCAGAAGGACGCCAAGGACTACTTCGTCGCCGGCCACGCGATCCCGTGGTGGGCGATCTTGTTTTCGGTCGTCGCCACGGAGACGAGCGCGCTGACGTTCATCAGCATCCCCGCGCTCGCATACCTCGGCAACCTGGGATTCCTCCAGGTCGCCATAGGGTACCTCCTCGGGCGCATCGTGATCGCCTACACGCTGCTTCCCCGGTACTACGAGGGGGAGCTCGTGACCGCCTACACCCTGCTCGAGCGGCGATTCGGGCTGGCGACGCGGCGGTTCGCGTCGCTCGTCTTCATGGTCACGCGGACCTTCGGCGATTCGGTGCGCATCTTCGCGACCGCAATCCCCATCGCGCTGATCATCGGGCCCGTCGTACCGCCGCAGTACGTGATGCCGGCGGCGATCCTTATTCTGGGCGCGTTCACCGTCATCTACACGTACCACGGCGGGATGCGCGCCGTCGTATGGACGGACGTGCTTCAGACCGGCGTCTACCTCCTCGGGGGCTTCGCCGCGGTCTACCTGATCGGCCGAGGGGTGAGCGGCGGCTGGGGGGCGGTGTTCGACCAAGCCGGGCGCCTCGGCAAGCTGGAGCTCATCAACCCGGCCTTCGTCATCAGCGAGCCGCACACGCTCTGGGCCGGTGTGATCGGCGGCGCGTTCCTCTCGATGGCATCGCACGGCGCGGATCAGATCATCGTCCAGCGGCTGCTCGCGTCGTCGAATCTGCGTGACGCCCGGCTCGCGCTCGTCGGGAGCGGCGTCGTCGTCATCCTCCAGTTCCTGCTTTTCCTCATCATCGGCCTCGGGCTCTTCGTGTTCTACCGCGGCCAGGCCTTTCCGACGTCGGACGCGATCTTCCCCCGGTTCATCATCGAAGTCATGCCGCCCGGGCTCACCGGTCTCGTTATCGCGGCGATCCTCGCGGCGGCGATGAGTACCGTTTCCGGCGCGCTCAATTCGCTCTCCGCGGCGACGACCCACGACATCTACCTCCCCCTGTCGAAGCGGTCGGTCGACAGCGTGGAGCAGCTGCGTCTTGGCCGGCGGTTCACGCTCATGTGGGCGGTCATCCTCATCGGCGGGGCCATGCTCTACCGGCAGCAAGGGACGCCGGTCGTCGTGGTCGCGCTCGCGATCGCCTCGTTCACCTACGGCGGGCTGCTTGGCAGCTTCTTCCTCGGGCTGCTCTGGCGACGCGCGAGGCAGCGCGACGCGATCACCGGCATGGCCGTCAGTATCGCGATCATGGCCCTCGTCGTCTTCGCGCGACAGCTGTCCGGCATCGTGCCGGCGCTCGAGCCGCTCGGACGAATCGCGTGGCCCTGGTACGTCCTGATCGGCACGACGATCACCTTCTCCGTCGGCGTGGCGTCGTCGTTCATCGGCGGCGGCGCGCCCGCGCCGGTGCCCGACGCGCGCGCCCGCCCGGCATGAGCGCCATCGTCATCGGCATCGACGGTGGTGGCACTAAGACCCGGGCCGTGGTCGCCGACGAGCGGGGGCACTGGGTGGCGGACGTCGTGGGTGCCGGGAGCGCAGTCCGGCCGGGGCAGGCCGAGCGCTCAGCCCAGGTCATCGCCGACGTCGTCCGCGACGCGCTCGCGTCGTGCGAGATGACGCACGTGCGGCCGAAGGTGCTCTGCGTCGGCGTCGCCGGCGTCGGGCGAGACCCCGAGCGTGAGGCGCTCTGGCAGGCCCTCCTCGCGCGGGACCTGGCCGACGAGGTCGTGATCCACACCGACTTCGCCGTCGCGCTCGACGACGCGTTCGGCGAGGGCCCAGGCGTCTTGCTTATCAGCGGGACGGGATCGGTGGCCTTCGGCCGCGGTCCGACCGGGGCGACGGCGCGCTGCGGCGGCTGGGGGCCGGTGTTCGGCGACGAAGGCGGCGGCGCGTGGATCGGGAGGCGCGCGTTGTCCGTTGTGGCCGCCGCCGCGGACGGCCGCGAGCCGGAGACGGCCCTGACAGGCGCCGTGTTGACGGCGGCACAGGTCAACGAGGCGCAGGAGCTCGTGGCGTGGGCGGCGGCCGCGTCACCCAGCCAGCTCGCGACCCTCGCGCCGATCGTGCTCAGTGTCGCCGACGGCGGGGACCTGCGTGCCAACTCGATCGTGAGTCTCGCCGTCGAGGAGCTCGCGCTTCACATCCGCGCGCTCGCGCGGCGGCTGTTCGGCGACGAGCGCGCCGCCGTGCCCGTCGGCTTCGCCGGCGGCAACCTCCAGCGCGGCTCAGTTCTGCGCAAGCGACTCGAGCATCGGCTGAAGGTGGCGGTGCCGGGAGCGCAGGTCAGCGCGCACGACGTCGACCCGGCGCGCGGCGCCGTGCGCGGCGCGCTGCGGTTTCTCGGGGCGGCGACCACCTGAGATCCGGCCGGGCGCGCTGCCGCGCCCGGATAAGCTCAGCGCATCGTCAGCGGCACGTTCTCGGGACTCTCGTCCGCGCCGGGGTGAGTGTCGATGAGCCCCTCCTCCGCAGGCACCGAGGCCACCGTCCACACACCCTCCGACTTTGCAACCCACGCCGCCGCGCAGACGTCGCCGAGGACGTTTACCGTCGTGCGCGACATGTCGAGGATGCGGTCGACGCCGAGGACGATCGCGATCCCCTCCGCAGGAACGCCGAACATCGCGAGCACGCCGACGAGGAGCGGAATAGAGCCGCCCGGCACGCCGGCCGCGCCCACCGCGGTGATCACTGCCATCACGATGACCGCCACCTGCTGGCCGAGCGAGAGTGCAAGGCCGAACACTTGCGCCAGGAACAGCACCGTCACCCCTTCGAACAGTGCCGTTCCGTTCATATTCATAGTAGCGCCGAGGGGCAGCACGAACCCGCCGATCGATCGCGGGATCCCGAGGTTCTGCTCGCTGACGGCGAGGTTCGTCGGCAACGTGGCGCTGCTCGAACTCGTCGAGAATGCTGTCACGATGGCGGTCCGGATGCGCGCGAAGAACAGCCGCGGCGACAGCCCGATCAGCGTGCGGAGGATAAGGGAGTTCGTGCCGACCGCGTGCACGACGAGCGCGGCAAGAACTACGGCGACGTACGCGCCGAGCGGCACCAGTAACGCAAAGCCGAAGCGCGAGGTGACACCGAAGATCAGCGCGGCCACGCCGAACGGGGCGAGGCGCATCGCGAATCCGACGATCTTGATGACGACGTCGTTCAGCGACTCGAGCACAGCAATCATTGGCCGGGCGCGCTCCGCGGCGATCATCGTCAGGGCGGCCCCGAAGATGAGCGCGAAGAAGATGATCGCGAGCAGGTCGAGGTCGGCGGCCGCCCGGACCGGGTTGCGCGGCACGATGTTGACGAGCGTCTCGACGCCGAAACTCGACGTCGCCGCGGCCTCCACCTTCGACGAGGCGTCACGGGCATACGTCTGCAGGAGCTCGGCGCGGACCGCGGGTGGGAGCCCGTCGCCCGGCCGGACAACGTTGACCGCCACGAGTCCCAGCGTCGCGGCGAGCAGGGTCGTGACAAGGAAGTAAGCCAACGCCTTCGTGCCGACGCGTCCGACGCGCCGGATGTCGCCGAGTCCCGCGACGCCGAGCGTGATCGACGCGAAGACGAGGGGGACGACGATCATGAACAGCATGCGGAGGAAGATCTGCCCGATCGGGCCGGCGACATACGCGTTCGCGCCCGCGACGTACCGGTGCCCGCCACCGAGCGCGAGGTTGGCGGCCACGCCGATCACGGCGCCGACGAGGAGGCCGAGCAGGATCTTGGTGTGGAGCTTCATGCCGCGTCCGCGGCCGCCGATGGACTCGCTCATTCCTTCTCGATCGGGGGTGGTGGCTCGGCGGGGACTGGACCGGCGCCACGCCGGAGCGTCGAATGGCGGTAGCCGTAGGCGAAGTAGACAGCCATCCCGATGGCGAGCCAGACGGCGAAGCGTAGCCACGCGTCAGGCGGCAACCCCTGCATGACCCACAGGCATGCGCCGGCGCCGGCCAGCGACACCAGCCACACCAACGGCACGCGGAACGGCCGCGGACGCTCGGGCTCCTTGATCCGGAGGACCAAGACGCCAATACACACGAGCGCAAACGCCGAGAGGGTGCCGATGTTCGTCAGATCGTACGTCGCATCGTCGTCGGCGACCAGCGCGCCGAGGGCGACGAGCACGCCGGTGACGATCGTCGTGACGTGGGGCGTGCGGTAGCGCGAGTGAATCTTGGCCGCCCACGGCGGGAGAAGCCCGTCACGCGCCATCGCGTAAAAGATTCGCGGCTGGCCGTACTGGAAGACGAGGAGAACCGCGGTCATTGACACGACGGCCCCGAAGGCGACGATCCAGCCCGCGACCGGCAGTCCCGCCTGCTGAAGCGCGTGCGCCAACGGGTCCGACGACTTGAGCTGCGTGTACGGCACGAGTCCGGTCGCCACGGCGCCGACGATGATGTAAATGACCGTACAGATCGCGAGCCCGCCCATGATGCCCAGCGGCATGTTGCGCTGCGGGTTCTTCGTCTCCTCCGCGGCGGTGGAGATCGCGTCGAAGCCGATGTAGGCGAAGAACACGATCGCCGCGCCTTGGTGGATGCCGCGGAAGCCGTTCGGCGCGAACGGCCGGTAGTTCTCCGGATCGATGTGCATGGCCCCAACGACGATGAACAGAGCGAGCACGGCGAGTTTGATGACGACCATCACGTTGTTGACCCGCGTGCTCTCGCGCACGCCGATAACGAGCAGCCACGTGATGAGCATGACGATCGCGAACGCGGGCACGTTGACGAGTACCGGGATGCCGCCCAGGCGGGGCGCGGTGGCGATGAGCGCGTGGACGGCCGGGTCGCTGCTCCTCGCCGCGTCCCAGTAGCCGTGCGTCAACCAATCAGGCAGGTGGACCCAGGGGGAGATGAGCGAGTTGAAGTATCCGCCCCACGCGATCGCCACGGCGACGTTGCCGACGGCGTACTCGAGGATGAGGTCCCAGCCGATGATCCACGCGATGATCTCGCCGAGCGTCGCGTAGGAGTACGCGTACGCGCTCCCGGCCTGCGGGATCATGGCCGCAAGCTCGGCGTAACAGAGCGCGGCGAGGGCGCAGACGACGCCCAGGAGCGCGAACGAGAGGACGAGGGCCGGCCCGGCTCCGGCGCGCACCACCGTCCCGTCCGGGAGCACCTCGCCGGCGGCGGCCGTACCAAGCGTCGAAAAGATGCCGGCGCCGATGACGGCGCCGATGGCGAGCATGACGAGGTCACCGGCGCCGAGCGCGCGCTTGAGGCCTACTTCGCTCTCGGCCAGGAGCTCCGCGATCGGCTTCCGCGCGAACAAGGACGGCATAGGCTCGCAGACGTTGGTGGTCGGACCATCGAATGCTGCGAGCGCGTGAAGGAGCCCTTCACGCGCTCACTCGATCGCCGGGCGCGGCGGCGACCTCACCCCGCGCGCAGGTCGCTCCGCGCCGCCACGGGCCGCGCGCCCGCTCGCTCCTCGGCCGCCTCGATCCGCATGCCGTAGAACGATCGGTACACGAAGGTGAGCGATATCGCCAGGAAGACGGCCGCCAGCACGCTCGTCAGCCCGGGGCCTCGCTCGTTCGCCAGCGAGACCGCCAGCTCGACGGCGAGGAGCCCGAACAGCGTCGTGAACTTGATGAT
>JBHELH010000162.1:0-6042 GCA_046263215.1 Gemmatimonadaceae bacterium
CTGACGGACAACGTGAACTACATGGCGTCGAGCCTCACGACGCAGGTCCGAAACATCGCCGACGTGACGACCGCGGTCGCGCGCGGCGACCTGTCGCGCAAGATCACCGTCGACGTGCGCGGGGAGATCCTCGAGCTGAAGAACACCATCAACACGATGGTGGACCAGCTGAACAGCTTCGCCTCGGAAGTCACACGGGTGGCGCGTGAGGTCGGCACCGAGGGCAAGCTGGGCGGTCAGGCGAAGGTGCCGGGCGTCGGCGGCGTCTGGCGCGATCTCACGGACAACGTCAACGCGATGGCCGCCAACCTGACGAACCAGGTGCGGAACATGGCCGACGTGACGACCGCCGTCGCGAACGGCGACCTCTCGCAGAAGATCGCCGTCGAGGCGCAGGGCGAGGTCCTGGGGCTCAAGAACACGATCAACACGATGGTCGACAGGCTGCGCGTGTTCGCGGACGAGGTGACGCGCGTGGCGCGGGAGGTCGGCATCGAGGGCAAGTTGGGCGGCCAGGCCGAGGTGCCGGGCGTCGCGGGGACGTGGAAGGCGCTCACGGACAGCGTGAACGCCATGGCGAACTCGCTGACCGTCCAGGTCCGTAACATCGCCGACGTCGCCACCGCGGTGACGAAGGGCGATCTGACGCGGCAGATCACCGTCGCCGCGAAGGGCGAGCTGGACGAGCTGAAGCAGAACATCAACCAGATGATCGGGAACCTCCGCGAGACGACGGAGCGCAACCAGGAGCAGGACTGGTTGAAGACCAACCTCGCGAAGTTCTCACGCATGATGCAGGGGCAGAAGGACCTCGAGTCAGTCACGCGCCTCATCATGTCGGAGCTGACGCCACTCGTCTCGGCGCACCACGGCGCGTTCTTCATGGGCGACGCCGAGTCGGGAGAACTGACGCTACGCCTCATCGCGAGCTACGCGTACCGCGCGAGGAAGCACATCGCGAACGTCTTCCGCATCGGCGAGGGGCTCGTCGGCCAGGCGGCGCTCGAGAAGTCGCCGATCCTCCTCCAGAACGTGCCGGACGACTACATCCAGATCACGTCCGGACTCGGCGAGGCGCCGCCGCGAAACATCATCGTCCTCCCGATCCTCTTCGAGGGTGAGGTGAAGGGCGTCGTCGAGCTGGCGAGCTTCCTGCCGTTCAGCACGATCCACCAGATGTTCCTCGACCAGCTCGCCGACACGATCGGCGTCGTCCTGAACATGATTCAGGCGAACATGCGGACCGAGGAGCTGCTCGAGCAGTCGCAGAAGCTCACGCAGGAGCTCCAGATTCAGTCGAAGGAGCTCCAGATCCAGCAGGACGAGTTGAAGCGCTCGAACGCCGAGCTGGAGGCTCAGGCGCGCACGCTCCGTCAGTCGGAGGAGCTGCTCAAGGAGCAGCAGGAGGAGCTACAGCAGGTCAACGAGGAGCTCGAGGAGAAGGCGTCGCTGCTCGCCGAGCAGAACGCGAAGGTCGAGCAGAAGAACCGCGAGGTCGAGGCGGCGCGGCAGGCGCTCGAGGAGAAGGCGTCGCAGCTCGCGCTGAGCTCCAAGTACAAGAGCGAGTTCCTGGCGAACATGTCGCACGAGCTCCGGACCCCGCTCAACTCGTTGCTCATCCTCGCGCGGCTCCTCACCGACAACAAGGACGGCAACCTCACGCAGAAGCAGGTGGAGTTCGCGCAGACCATTCTCTCCTCGGGCACGGACCTCCTGAACCTGATCAACGACATCCTCGACCTCTCCAAGGTCGAGGCGGGGAAGATGGAGGTGAACCCGATCGAGGTGCGGATGGAGGAAGTGCGCGATTTCGTGGAGCGCACGTTCCGGCCGATCGCCGAGCAGAAGGGGCTCGCTTTCTTGGTCGACGTCCACTCGGACGCGCCCGACCCGATCTTCACCGACGGGCAGCGGCTGCAGCAGGTCCTCAAGAACCTCCTCGCCAACGCCTTCAAGTTCACGGAGCGCGGCGGCGTGACGCTCACCGCCCGGCGCGCCGACAAGGGGCGGCGGTTCGCGAGCCGCTACCTCGACGAGGCCGAGGCGGTGATCGCGTTCGCGGTCGCCGACACGGGGATCGGGATCGCGCGCGAGAAGCAGCAGCTGATCTTCGAGGCCTTCCAGCAGGCGGACGGCACGACGAGCCGCAAGTACGGCGGGACGGGGCTCGGGTTGTCGATCAGCCGCGAGATCGCCCGACTGCTCGGCGGCGAGATCCGGGTCGAGAGCGAGCCGGGGAAGGGGAGCACCTTCACCCTCTTCCTGCCGGCGCGGTACGTGGATCGCGAACCGGCGCGCGAGGGCGTCGGCGCACGGCCGTCGCTGCGGCGTGACCCATGGGCGGGCTCGGAGCGCCGCCGCAGTCCGCGCATCACCAGCGACGGCGGCGACGGCGGTAGCTTCGTGTCCCGGTCGCGAGCTGACGCAACGCCGGCTCAACTCGCCGCGGGCGGTTCCGCGCCCGTCGCCGCCTCGCCGACCGCCAGCTCGCCGGCCGTCACCTCGTCCGCACCCATCGAAGGCTCGGGCGACGACGCGGGCACCGCCGTACTCGACGCGCCGGCCGTACGCGGGAGCGCCGACCCGCTGCGCGGCGGCATCACGGTCGCGGACCTGCCGAGGCCCATCGGATTCGACGATGATCGGGACGTGATCGAGCCCGGCGACCGGGTCGTCCTCATCATCGAGAACGACGCCAACTTCGCGAAGGTCCTGCTGGACATGGCGCGCGACAAGGGATTCCGCGGCCTCGTCGGTCTCGACGGCGAAGCCGGCCTCGAGCTCGCGCACGCATTCGAGCCGGATGCGATCACACTCGACATCGACATGCCGGGGATGGACGGGTGGGAGGTCCTCGACCGGCTCAAGCACCACCCCGATACGCGCCACATCCCGGTGCACATCATCACGGGGATCCACGGCCGCACCGAGGGGCTCAAGGCGGGCGCGATCGCCTACGTCGAGAAGCCGGCGACGAAGGAGGCGCTCGACGACGCGTTCGCGCGCATCTCGCAGTTCATCGATCAGCAGGTGCGGCGGCTGCTCGTCGTCGAGGACGACGAGTCACAGCGACGGAGCATGGTCGAGCTGATCGCGCACGAGGACGTCGAGATCACGGCCGTCGGGTCGGCGGAGGAAGCGCTGCGCGAGCTCGGCGAGCGGCGATACGACTGCATGGTGCTCGACCTCGGCCTCGTCGGCGTGAATGGGTTCGAGCTCCTCGAGCAGGTGAAGAGCGACCCGGCGCTGCGCGACCTGCCGATCATCATCTACACGGGCAAGGACCTCTCGCCGCAGGAGGAGACGCAGCTCCGGCGGTACGCCGAGACGATCATCATCAAGGATGTGAAGTCGCCGGAGCGGCTGCTCGACGAGACGGCGCTCTTCCTCCACCGCGTGGAGTCGCGGCTGCCCGAGCAGAAGCGCCGCATGCTGGAGCGGCTGCACACCGCCGACGCGACGTTCGCCGGGAAGCACGTCCTGATCGTGGACGACGACGTGCGAAACATCTTCTCGCTGACGAGCGTGCTCGAGGACCACGGGATGCGCGTGTCGTTCGCCGAGAACGGCCGCGACGCGATCAAGGTCCTGCAGGAGAAGAAGGACGTCGACCTGGTCCTCATGGACATCATGATGCCGGAGATGGACGGCTACGAGACGACGCGCGCGGTCCGTGAGATCCCCGAGCTGCGCTCGCTGCCGATCATCGCGCTCACGGCCAAAGCAATGAAGGGAGACCGGGAGAAGACCATCGCCGCGGGCGCGTCCGACTACATCACGAAGCCCGTCGACACGGATCAGCTATTGAGCCTGATGAGGGTGTGGCTGTACAAGTGACCGGAGCGGTGAACGGCGCGCCGGAACCGGCGCGCGGTGCGGCCGAGGCGCGCGAGGAGGCGCAAGAAGAGGTACGCCCTCCCGCGCCGCGTCCGCGTCGCGCTCGGCCCGCACACCGCGCACCGCGGACGTCGCAGCGCGTCAGCCAAGCCGGTCTCCCCGACGCGCCGTCGACCTACGATCCGGACCTCGAGCGCGTCGAGATCGAGGTTCTGCTCGAAGCGATCTTTCGGCACTACGGGTTCGACTTCCGGTCGTACGCGTACGCGTCGATCCGGCGTCGGCTGTGGAAGCGCTTGCAGGCCGAGGGCTTGAAGACCATCTCGGCGCTGCAGGGGCTCGTACTGCACTCCCCGGAGGCGATGGAGCGTCTGCTCCTCGACCTCTCGGTCAACGTGACGTCGATGTTCCGGGACCCGGGCTTCTACAAGGCGTTCCGGCGCGACGTCGTGCCGCTCCTGCGGACCTACCCGTTCATCCGCGTCTGGCACGCCGGCTGCTCGACGGGCGAGGAGGTGTACTCGATGGCCATCCTCCTCGAGGAGGAGGGCCTCTACGACCGTGCGCGCATCTACGCCACCGACATCAACGACGTCGTCCTGCAGAAGGCGAGGACGGGGATCTTTCCGCTGGAGCGGATGCAGGAGTACACGGAGAATTACATCCGCGCCGGCGGCACGCGGTCGTTCTCAGAGTACTATACGGCGAAGTACGGCGGCGCGCTGTTCAGCCCGTCGCTCACGCGCAACGTCGTCTTCGCGCAGCACAACCTCGTCACCGACCGGTCGTTCAGCGAGTTCAACGTCATCTTCTGCCGCAACGTCCTGATCTACTTCGAGAAGTCATTGCAGAACCGCGTGCACTCCCTGTTTTACGAGAGCCTCGTCATGTTCGGCATCCTCGCCCTCGGGAGTAAGGAGTCGCTCCGGTTCTCGAAGTACGAGCCTTGCTACGAGCGGGTGCACCCGACCGAGAAGATCTACCGGAAGGTGAAATGACAGCCGGCGGCTACGAGATCGTCGTCGTGGGCACCTCGTGGGGCGGGCTGGCCGCGCTGCGCACACTGGCCGGCGGCCTGCCGCGCGACTTCGGGCTGCCGGTCGCCGTCGTCCAGCACCGCCACAAGGACTCCGACCGACTGCTCGCGACGCTCCTCCAGGAGCGTACGCCGCTCCAGGTCTGCGAGGTCGAGGACAAGCAGCCGATCCTGCCGTCGTTCGTCTTCATCGCGCCGCCGGATTACCACCTGCTCATCGAGCGCGGGCACTTCTCGCTCTCGACCGACGCGCCGGTGCGCTACAGCCGGCCGTCGATCGACGTCGCGTTCGCGTCGGCGGCGGACTCGTACGGCCCGCGCGCCGTCGGCATCGTGCTCACCGGCGCCAACGCCGACGGCGCGCAGGGACTGGCGCGCATCGCCGAGCGCGGGGGGCTGACCATCGTGCAGTCGCCCGCGACCGCGGAGAGCCCGACGATGCCGCGTGCCGCGCTCGAGGCGGTGCCCTCGGCGCGCGTGCTTCCCATTCCCGCGATCGCCGACCTGTTGGCGACGCTGCCCGGCGCGGCGCCGCGCCCCGGGGCGGCCCGGATCGACGCCGCGCCGTCGGAGCACCGTCCGTGAGCGCCGCGCCCGCCACCCCGCACCAGCAGGACGCCCACGGCCCCGCGAGCCAGGTCAACATCCTGATCGTCGACGACCGGCCCGAGAACTTGCTCGCCGTCGAGGCGATCCTCGAGCCGCTCGGCCAGCAGCTCGTGCGCGCGCACTCCGGCCAGGAGGCGCTCCGCCACCTGCTCGAGCGCGAGTTCGCCTGCATCCTGCTCGACGTGCAGATGCCGGGCATGAATGGCTTCGAGACGGCGCGCGTCATCAAGTCCCGCGAGCGGACGAAGTACGTCCCGATCATCTTCCTGACGGCGATCAGCAAGGAGCAGGAGTACGTCTTCCGCGGCTACGCGGTCGGCGCGGTCGACTACCTGTTCAAGCCGTTCAATCCCGACATCCTGCGCTCCAAGGTCGCGGTCTTCGTCGACCTCTACGTCAAACAGAAGCAGCTGGAGCGGCAGGAGGCGCAGCTGCGCGAGAGCCAGCGGCAGGAGCTCGAGCTGCGGCACATGCGCGAGCTCTGGGAGTCGGAGGCGCGCTACGCGGACGTTGTGCGCTCGGCGATGGACGCGATCATCATCTTCGACCAGCACGGGACC
>JBHELH010000163.1:0-8212 GCA_046263215.1 Gemmatimonadaceae bacterium
CACCGCGGCGTTGGCGTTCTTCGGCGTTGGCGGCCTCGCCGGCCTCGCGACACCATTCGGCGTCGCCGTTGCGATCCCGCTCGCTCTCGTGTTCGGCGGCGCCGCGATGCTCGCCGTCGCGGCGGCGATGCGCGCGATGCTAAAACTCGAGGATGACGGCACCGTGCACATCGAAGGTGCGATCGGTCTCTCGGGCGATGTCTATCTGAGCATACCGGCAGCGCGGCGTGGTGTCGGCAAGGTCCACGTCGTCCTGCAGAACCGCCTCGTCGAGCTTCAAGCGGTCACGACACACGCCGACGCGCTCCCCACAGGCGCGCGCATACTCGTCATCGACGTCGTCGACGCCGACACGGTCGATGTCGTCCCCGATCCCGCCGTCCTTCCTTCAGAGGTTCCGCATGCTGCCGTTTGAGTCCTACCCGTTGATGCTCCAGGGCGCACCCGTCTCTGACTTCTCCTGGCTCGCCGTGTTCGGGCCCCTGTTGGCCGTCGTCCTCGCCACGGGCATGGTCATGCTCTTCGTCGCCCGGTACCGGCGCTGCCCGGCGAACCGGGTCCTCGTTGTCTCCGGCCGCGTCGGCGGCGGCGAGAGCGCGCGCTGCATCTCCGGCGGCGGCGCCTTCGTGTGGCCGGTGATCCAGGAGCACGCGTACCTGAGCCTCGAGCCGATCCTCATCGACATCCCGCTCAAGGACGCGCTCTCCCTCGAGAACATCCGCGTCGCGGTGCCGAGCGTCTTCACCGTGGCCATCGGGACGGAGCCGCAGGTGCGCCAGAACGCGGCGATCCGCCTGCTCGGCCTCACGCACGACCAGATCAAGCGGCAGGCGCAGGACATCATCTTCGGCCAGCTTCGCCAGGTCATCGCGTCGATGCGAATCGACGAGATCAACCGCGACCGCGAGGGCTTCCTGCATCGCATCCAGACGTCGCTCGAGCCGGAGCTGAAGAAGATCGGTCTCGTGCTGATCAACGTGAACATCACGGACCTCAAGGACGACTCCGGCTACATCGAGGCGATCGGCAAGAAGGCGGCGGCGCAGGCGGTGCAGCAGGCGCGTGGCGACGTCGCCGAGCAGGAGAAGCTGGGCGAGATCCGCGTCGCCGAGGCGCAGCGCGAGCGCCTCGTGCAGGTGGCGAGCGCGGCGAAGGAGCAGGAGATCGGGACCCGCACCGCGGAACGCGAGCGCGCCGTGCGTGTGGCCGAGTTGGAGAAGGAGCGCATCGTCGGCGAGCAGACGGCGGCGTTCGCGCGCGACATCGCGGTGAAGGACGCCGAGCGGCAGAAGCGCGTGGGTATCGCGAGCGCGGAGGCGCAGGCGATCGCGGGCGAGGCAGAGTCGGAGGCGAAGGTCGTGTTGGCGCGGGCGCAGCTCCAGGTGCGTCAGGCGGAAGCGTATCAGCTCGCGGAGACGAAGAAGCGCGAGGCCGAGGCGCTGGTGCGCGAGGCGCAGAACCGCGCGCTGGCGCGCGCGGCGCTCGCCGAGGCGGAGAAGGTCGAGGCCGAGCAACGCGCGGCGGTCGAGGCGCCGGCGAAGGCCCAGAAGGCGCGGACGATCGTCGAGGCGGAAGCGGCGGCCGAGCGGCGACGCATCGAGGCCGAGGCGGAGGCCGCCGCGGTCTTCATGCGGCTCGAGGCGGAGGCGCGTGGCCAGTACGAGATCATGGCGAAGAAGGCGGACGCGATGCGCCAGCTCGTCGAGGCAGCCGGTGGCGCCAAGGAAGCTTACCAGCTCATGCTGCTCGAGCACCTCGACACGCTGGCCGAGACGTCGGCCAAGGCCATCTCGAACATCAAGTTCGACAAGGTCGTCGTCTGGGATGCGGGCAACGGCGGGGCGTCGGGTTTCCTGCAGAACATGGCGAAGACGCTCCCGCCGATGATGCAGGTGCTGCGCGACATCGCTGGCGTGGAGCTGCCGAGCTACGTCGGCACGATGGCGGCGGACGGCGCCCAGCGTGCGGACGGCATGAGCGTCGTCCAGCCGCCGGTGGTGACGCTGCCGCAGCCGGCGGACATGGCGCCGGAGCGGGCGGCAGTCCGAGACAGACCGGCGGAATCCAAGTTCTGAGTCGTCGTCGCCGAGTCGACGGCCTGCCAGTTAGGGCGCCGACGCCGGAATAACCGTGAGCTCGGCGTTCCGACGGACGAGCGTCGCCCGCGACGCGACGAGACTGAGTGTCGGGCCTTCGATCCGGAGGTCCGACACCTCGACTGTCGTGCCGTCGGCGGGAAGTGAGATGGGCGTGCCGCGGCTGGTCAGCTTGATCGCGTCCGGCGTGCCGAGTAGCGCCCGCAGCACGCCACTCTTCCGGTCCTCGAGGACGGGCTGGTCGAACTGCGCTTCGACGCCCGGCCCGGAGCACACGCGCAGCATGCGCATGTGGAGCAGTTCGCCGGCGGCGGTCTGCAGCACGTTCTGCGGATCGAAGGAGCACCAGTCGAGACGACCGCGCGGGATGCGCGCCGGGTCGACGACGAGGTGAAGCCCCGGGCCGGCGAGGATGCTGTCGCGCTGTGCGCGGCGGCGCGCGTCGAGCGACGCGGCCGCTCGTTCGGCGTCCCGTCGCAACAGCGACAGCTCCGACTCGATCCGTCGCAAAGCGGGGCGGCCGAGTGCCTCGCGGCCGCGGTAGCCGGTGGCGTTGGCGAGCATGTCTTGGAGCGTGGCGTCGTCGCGCATGAGCCGCTCCTTCCACGACGAGTCAGCGAGCCGATCGAGGAGTAGCGCGAGCGCGGAGCCGGTGGCGTAGAAGCGCTGCCGGACGGAGCGCGGGCCGACGACGAGCAGGCTGTCGAGGAGCGCCGTCTCTATCGCCGTCGCTACCCCGGCGTCTCGGGCGAAGCGTGCGGCGTCGCGGAGCGCGAGCTCGCGCAATCCCCGCAGCGTTGCGTACTGCGCGAGTCCCTCGTGCAGCTCCGCTACGGTCTCGAATTCCGCGATGGTGCTGTCGAGACGGGCGTGCCGGCTCGTCCGGACGGCGAGGAACTGCTGCGCGAGCCGGCGAGCCTCGACCGCCGAGGGCGCGCGCAGGGCGCGGGCGAGGAGCTTGCCCTCGAGCGCGAACGCCGCCTCGTTCGGGATATCGAACACCGGGTACGTCGCGACAAGCATCGAGTTCTCGCCGGCGCCGAAGCGGCGGCCCGGCCGGGCGGCCGCTTGGTAGAAGGCGTGGAACGCCTCGTGGAGTGCAAGCCCGACGACGCTTCCGGGCGATGCTGCGGCATCGACGCTCAGGAATGCGATGGGGCGCCCGCGCGGGAAGGAGACCACGCGTGTATCGGTCCACGCGGCGTCGCCAACGCCGGGAAGCGGGAAGAACCCGGTGGGAAGCGTGTCGCGCCACTGCGCGAACAGCTTCGCCTGGCGCGGGATGACGTAGAGCGTTGGGATGGTGTCGGGTCTGAAGCCCGGCCAGATGCGGGGACCGATCGTCGGCCCATTTCTGACTACCGTCTCGTGGAGCGCCGCGATGCGGCGCACGGTGTCGGAGAGCGGCGGTTGGGCGGGGAGCGCATGGGCGGGCACCAATACCGACAGCAGAAAGTACGAAGAGGTTCGTAGCATGGGACGTGTTCGAGGCTGCGTGGGTAGGCCAGGTTCCTCGGTTCGGGTGCTAGGTGCTGGGTGCTAGGGTCTTCGCCGCGGGTTCCACGTAAAGCCGTGGGGCTTCAGGCGGACGGCGAAGTACCCCGCTTCGCCCCATGGGAGGAAGAGCGAGTCGCCGCGGGTCACGAGCCGGTCGCGCGCGATTGCGACGCCGCCGACCGTCGCGCGCGTCGGACGGCCGCGCTCGAAGGTGACGGAGAACTCCCCGGCGGGATCGTGCGCGCGTACCGTGTACCGCTCGGCCATCGCGTTCGTAGCACCCAGCGCGTGGAGCGTCGGCGGAAGCGCGAACGATCCAAGGGTCGTCACGCACACGAGCGTAGCTACAACGGCGAGAGCGATCGACAGACGCGAGGATACGCCGTCGCGTTCGGAGGCGCCGCTGTCGTCGGCGAGCCGTTGAATTCGGCGGAGCAACGTGCCCCCGCCGGCGCCGAGGGCGAGTCGGATGCCGCCGGTCGCGGAGCGCAGCGCCTCGAGCCGCGCGAGCGCCCGCGCGTAGACGAGCCGGTTCCCCACGGCCTGCACGGCCAGGTCGTCACAACACAGCTCGCGCTCCTCGCGGACGATCCGCGACAGCCAGCGCACGGCGGGGTGGAAGAAGAAGAGAATCTCGACGACGCTCTGCACGCCGTTGGCCACGAAGTCACCACGGCGCACGTGCGCGAGCTCGTGTGCGAGGACGCTCTCCGCCTCGGCTCGCGCGAGCGCCTCGAAGGCCGGGATCGGCAGGAGGACGACCGGCCGCCGGTGCCCGAGGAGGGTCGGCGTGTCGACGCTCTTCGACTCGAGCAGCGCGACCGGCGACGTCACGCCGATTCGCGCCGCCGTCGCCTCGAGGGCTAGCGACCATGCAGCGCGCGCCGGCCGCGTAGCGCGCGACACGAGCCTCGCGATGAGCCACCAGCCGCCGGCCCAGCGGAGGAGCAAGACCGCGACGCCGGCCAGCCACGCGAGCGCTACCCACTTCATCGCCGGCGCGACGCTCGTGTGGATCGCGAGAAGCGTCTGAGTCCCCGTAGCCGCGCCTGTTTCGCTCGCGGTCAGGCCGCCGGTTGCGCCGGCGACGCTCGCGTCGGTGGTCGTGAGCGTGACGACGGTGACGATCGGCAATGCGGCGAGGATCAGAAGCGCGCCGAATGCGGTCGCATAGCGGAGCCGGGCCGGCGCGCGCCCGAAGCGCAGGAAAACCGCGAGCACGCCGGCGACGACCGCCGCCTGCCACGCGGCGTGGAGGATGACCCACCCGAGCATGCCGAGCGCCGTCATCGTTGTTCCCTCTCGAGACGCGCGACCAGCTCGCGGATCGCCTTCAGCTCGGCGGGTGTGGCCGGCGTCGCCGACAGTGCACGGAGCGCCAGGCCGGCGGCGGAGCCGCCGAACGCGCGCACGGCGAAGTCGGCGACGATCCGCTGCTCGGTCGCCTCGCGGTCGACGGCGGCGCGATAGACGTGCGACCGTGCGCGGTCGTCGCGGTCGACGAGGCGCTTGTCGAGCATGATCTGGAGCAGTTTCAGTATCCCGGTATACCCCGTGTCGCGGGCCGGTCCGAGCACACTGTGGACCTCACGGACCGTAGAGGGACCGCGGTCCCAGAGCACGCGCAGGATCTCGAGCTCGGCGTCGGTGGGGAGCGGGATCGGTTTGCGCATCGGTGGATCCCGATGATATACGAAGGCATTCGTAGGTGCAAGAGGGAGGGTTCGGGAAGGCGGAAGGGCAAGGGGCGTTTCGGGGGAAGGGCGTTTCGGGGGAGAGCGGGAAGGGCGGGAAGGGCGACAAGGGCGGGAAGAGCGCGCACGCGGATGGCCGCGGATCGGCGAAGGGCGATGGAGTGCGGATCGCCCCTCTGCGCTCAAGACTCGACACCGCGACGAGCCCGGACGACGCTGTGGCTACACCCCCGGGACGCCGCTACGCGAGGAGGCCAGCATCCGCGTTCTGTAGCGTCCCGGGGGTGTAGCAAAGGTCTTGTCACGGGGCGGCGCGCGGCGCCCGGGTCGGGCGCATGGAGCTATCCGCGGCCATTGCCTTTCCTCCGCGGCCATCCGCGTGCGCCACGAACAACTAGCAACGCCGTTGCTCTTCCGCCCTTCTCAGACCCCGACCTAAAACCCGAGCCACCCCCGCCGCCTCCTTCCCGCCCTCGCTTCGTCACGCATCCGCCGCAGATCTGCGGCCCCGAGCCAGC
Source organism: Gemmatimonadaceae bacterium (assembly GCA_046263215.1). Classification (GTDB taxonomy): domain Bacteria; phylum Gemmatimonadota; class Gemmatimonadetes; order Gemmatimonadales; family Gemmatimonadaceae; genus JBHELH01. Next base: position 5,806 of record JBHELH010000163.1, read on the forward strand.
GGCCGCGTACCATCACGCCCGCCAGGCGCTCGGTGTTCGCGACGTCCTCGAGCGGGTTCGCGTCGAGGAGCAGCAGGTCCGCGCGCGCGCCGGGCACGACGATGCCGAAGTCGCCGGGGGCGCCGAGGACGAGCGCGGGGTTCGCGGTGGCCGTGCGGAGCGCCTCGAATGGGGAGAGACCGGCGCCGACGAGCTCACGCAGTTCCCGGTGCGCCGACGCGCCCGGCGCGATCGTCGAGCGGAGCGTCGCCCCCGTCCCGAGGAGGAGCGTCGCGTCCTCGGTCGCGAGCGCGCGCACGAGGCGGCGCATGAGCGGCCGGTCGGCGCTGCTCGTGCGCGCCAGTCTGGTCGTGACGGCGACGCCGGCGGCGCGCGTGCGGCGCGCGACGTCGCGCGACAGGCTGTCACGCGCCGTGGGCTCGTCCGAGTACGCGTCCGGCGTGAGCTGCTCGCGGAAGTACGCGTCGAGCCGATCCGCCGTCGTCCGGCCGCGGAGATTCACGTCGAGCGGCAGGTTGCGCGCGAAGTCGCCGACCAGTGGCATACTCATCGCCCGCGTCGCAGCGACGAGCGCGTCGTACCTCGCTGGCGTCCAATCGGACGGGCTGTCGACGGCGACGCAATCGTAGCCTGCGCGCCGCTGGTCCATCACCTCCGGGCGGATCGACACGGCCGGACGCCGGTCGCGGAGCAGCCGCTCGACGTTCGTTCCAAGCGCCGCGATGCGGTTGCCGAGCAGGTCGTCGGACCGGCCGAGCAAGGACGTGTCGCTGGCAATCGGCGGCCCGCAGGTCAGGATCGCCGGGCCCAGGACCTCGCCGCGGCGTACGCGCTCGCGCCACCGGACGTGCGGTGAGCGCCCGTCGAGGTTGCGCACCATCGTGACGCCGTGCGCGACGTAGAGCGCGAGCTCGCGCCGCAGCCTCCAGGAATTGGGCGAGAGCTGCACGTCCATGTCGGCGAGCGCCGGCATCAGGTACCGGCCACGCCCGTCGATGCGGAGCGCGCCTGCCGGCATCGGCGTGCTTGCTGCCGGCCCGACGCGATCGATTCGGCCGTCGCGCACGACGACCGTCTGGTCGCGGAGCACGGTGTCGCGGTCCATGCGCACGACGTTCACGCCCTCGAACACCGCGACGCCGAGAGCGAGCGGCGGCGTGGGGGGGCGCCGGACCGCGCGCGGCACGCGCGGCCCGCACGCGGCGAGCGCCGCGGGAGCTACCAGGAGGAGAACGCGGAGAGGAACCCGTCGCATGCTCGTAGTCTGCGCGTCGGTCACGCTCCGTGGTACTGACGGCCACCCCGCTCGGTGGCTATGCTCTCCCGTCCACGACGCGAAGGGGCATGACAGGGTCGTCCATCCTCTGGCGGAGACTCGATCGACCGGGTCACGAATCGGCCCGGCTGGCATTCGAGGGTTCGGCGTGGCGTCTCACCGGCTCGGCCGTCTTCGCGCACGAGAGTCATGCGTGTCGGCTGAGCTACACGGTCGGGTGTGACGCGCGCTGGCACACCGTGCTGGCGAAAGTCGACGGATGGATCGGCGAGAGGATCGTCGAGATCGCGCTCACGGTCGACGATGGGCGCCTGTGGCGGATGAATGACGTCGCGTGCCCTGAGGTCAGCGGCTGCGTCGACGTCGACCTGAACTTCAGTCCGTCGACGAACACCCTCCCGATCCGCCGACTGAACCTCGCCGTGGGTGAAGAGGCGCCCGTACACGCGGCGTGGCTCCGCTTCCCGGAGTTCACGCTCGAGCGCTTGGATCAGGTATATCGACGGACGGGCGAGAAGGCGTATCGCTATGAGAGCGGCGGCGGCGCGTTCAGCGCCGAGGTCGAGGTGAACGAGGCGGGGCTGGTGACGAGGTATCCCGGGTTGTGGAGAGAAGAGCGCTAGCGGTGATTCTCTGGTGGCACAGTTCCCGCGCCCCGGCGGCGTCGTCACGCCGAATCAAGAGGTCCCGCGATGCGGACACAACCGTGCGCGACCCGTGCGTTGATGGTTACTCTGCTGCTCGCCGCGGCCGTGGGCTGCGGGAGCGCGACTGCCCCGTCGGTGCAGGCGGTGGCCGGCACCTACGCGGCGACGCAACTGAACACCACGGCGAACGGCACGACGACCGATCAGCTCGCGGCCGGTGCGTCGATCACGCTGACCTTGAACCCGAACGGCACGACCTCGGGTGAGTTCATCGTGCCCGGGGAACTCGACGAGGACCTCACGGGCACGTGGACGCTGAACGGTACAACGGTGGAGCTGAGTCACTCAGCGGACACGTTCCTGCGCGACATGCCATTCCAGGTTCAGGGCAACGCTCTGGTAGGCGATCAGACCTTCGGCGGAACGCGCGTTCGGGTAAGGCTGGTGAGGCAGTAGGGCGAGCGGCGTCCGAGATCTCCACCGT
>JBHELH010000164.1:0-3688 GCA_046263215.1 Gemmatimonadaceae bacterium
GGCCGAGCTGGAGGACTCCTACGAGCCGGGTGATCCGCGGCTGCAAGCGACGATCATGTACCCGTGGGAAACCCTACCCGACGGCAGCGGCCGGGTCGTGTTCCTGAATCCGCAGATGCAGAACAACCGCTATAACCAGAAAGTGGTCGTGCCACTGGCGGACCCGCCTGGTTCGGGCAATACCGGCGTCAACATCCGTCGCATCCGTTACGCGCACGTGTTGCTGACGGCCGCGGAAGCGGCGGCGCGGAGCAATCAGGAAGCTCAGGCGCGGACGTGGCTGAACATGGTGCGTGCGCGCGCCCGCGGCAGCCGCAGCGTCACGCTCGGCGTCTACCCGGAGCTCCTGGCGAGCTCGATCGCAACCCTCCTCGGCCGCCCCGCCGCGGCGAGCCGGGTCTTCGTGCGCTTCGTCGACCCGGACGACCAGGCCTACGCCGCCGGTCTACGGAGCTTCACGAGCGAGTGCATTTCCTCATGCCCGGGTAATCCACAGGCGCCGGTTCCGAATCCGCCGGTGCTCGTCACGAACATCGACATCATCGAGGCGGTGGACGGCGTGCCGGTGACGACGCTCGCGGAGTATGAGGCGCAGGTGAACGCAAAGGCGCCGGGTGCGCCGGTTACGCTCACGGTGACGCGAATCCAACAGTCCGCGAGCGGGCCGACGACGACGACGCCCGTGACGGCGGTCGTGACGGCACAGGCCCTGCTGCCAGCCGTCACGTCCAGCGGGCAACAACTGTTGAACGACATCTGGCGGGAGCGTCGCCACGAGCTGGCGATGGAGCAGCACCGCTGGTTCGATCTCGTTCGTCAGGGCTCGCAGCGTGCGCAGCAGGCCTTGCAAGCGCACGGGAAAACATTCCAGGTCGGCAAGCACGAGCTGTTCCCGATCCCGGCCAACGAAGTCACGGTCTCCGGGTTGCAGCAGAACCCGAACTATTGATGATCTTGAGCACCTGACCTGCGAGGAAATCATGAGCGCGCCCAGGGCCAAGTGGAGCGCCGTCCTAGTGACGGCACTGATCGCCGGTGAAGCCCTGGGCTGTGCTCGAGCCAGGTCGTCGCCTCCGCCTCCGGAACCTGCTCCGGAGGCGCCGCGCGGCGCAGGTAGGTCGGTCGCGTCGGAAGGCACGGGCTCGGTCGCCGTCGTCGACGGCGATGACCTCCGCGGCATCCCGGTCGTGCACGTCGAGCAGCTGCTACAAGGGCGCGTGGCCGGCGTGCAGATCATCGAGTTGCCCGGGGGCGGCATCTCGGTACGCATTCGCGGCCTCGGCTCGATCAATGGCGACACGGAGCCGCTCTACGTCGTCGATGGCATGCTGATCCAGGCCACGTCGGGACGGGGGCTGTACTGGCTCAGTCCCGGTGACATCCAGCGGATCGAAATCCTGAAAGATGCGAGCACGACATCGATGTACGGCGTGCGGGGCGCGAACGGGGTCGTCCTCATCACGACGCGACGAGGCAAGCGGACGCCAAACTGAGCGGCGCGTGCGCGGCGCGGCCAGTGTCGTCGCCGGCATCCTCGGAGCTGTCGCTCTCGGGCTCCTCACGAGCTGCGCCTCGGGCTCCGAGCCTACGGAGGTCCCCGGGCCGGGCGGGACCAGCCAGTCCGACGAGGCGTTCCTGAACGACGTGCAGGAGCGCACGTTTCGCTTCTTTTGGGAGACGGCGAACGCTTCGAACGGGCTCGTGCCCGACCGCTGGCCGACGCCGTCGTTCTCGAGCGTCGCGGCTGTCGGCTTCGGCCTCACCGCGTACATCGTCGGCGTCGAGCGCAGGTGGGTCACGCGCGCGGACGCGCGCGCCCGCGTGCTAGCCACACTTCGGTTCTTGTGGAACGCGCCGCAGAGCGACCGCCCCACCGAGGTCACCGGTCACCAGGGGTTCTTCTACCACTTCCTGGACATACAGACCGGCCACCGGTTCGGTCAGGTCGAGCTCTCGACGATCGACACCGGGCTGCTGCTGATGGGCGTGCTCGCCGCCCAACAGTACTTCACCGGAAGCGACCTGGCGGAATCCGAGATCCGCGAGCTCGCCGATTCGCTGTACAGACGCGTCGAGTGGACGTGGGCCTCCGCGCGTCCGCCCGCGATCTCGATGGGCTGGCACCCCGAGAGCGGCTTCATCCCGTACGACTACGACGGCTACAACGAGGCGATGTTGTTGTATGTGTTGGCGCTGGGCTCGCCGACGCACGCGATAGCGCCAGAGTCCTGGCAGGAGTTCACGAGCACGTACCGGTGGGCTGAGTTCTACGGACAGCCGCACGTCAACTTCGGACCGCTGTTCGGGCACCAGTACTCGCACGTCTGGATCGACTTCCGCGGGATCCAGGACGACTACATGCGCGCTCGCGGCATCGACTACTTCGAGAACTCGCGTCGCGCGACGCTGGCCCAGCGCGGATATGCTATTCACAACCCCAATGGGTGGCGCGGCTACGGCGCGGACATCTGGGGCCTCACCGCGAGCGACGGTCCGGGTGACGTCCGCGCGACGATCGACGGCCGCGAGCGACAGTTCCGCGGATACTCGGCGCGCGGGGTGGCGGCGGGAGAGACGCACGACGACGGGACGATCGCCCCGACGGCGGTCGGGGGGTCGATGCCCTTCGCGCCGGAGGTCGCGATCCGGGCTCTACGCGCGACGCGCGACGGCACTGGCGGGAATCTGTACGCGCGATACGGATTCAAGGACGCCTTCAACCTCACGTTGACGGAGCCCGGCGTCGCACAGCGGGGCACGACGGTGCCCGGCGTGGGGTGGTTCGCCGCCGACTATCTGGGGATCGACCAGGGGCCGATCCTCCTCATGATCGAGAACTACCGAACTGGCCTCATCTGGGCACTGATGCGCGAGAACCCATACATCGTGCGGGGCCTGTGCCGCGCCGGGTTCACGGGCGGCTGGATCGCCGGGCGATGCGGATAGGACTGCGGATTGCGCGGCCGCCCCCGCCCACTTCGTGCGCGCCCACTTCGCGCGCGCCCGCTTCGCGGACACCCGCCGCCGCGCGGGCACCGGCCGCCGCAGGCCGGTGGGTCGGACTACGAGCTGCGGTGATCGCCGGTGGCCTCGCCGTGGCGGGCGCCGCGTGCGCGGCACGGTCAGCGGCGGAGATTCAGGGGCCGCCTCAGGCCGACCTTCGCAACGACCCGTTCCTCGACACCGTGCAGACGCGCACGTTCCGGTGGTTCTGGGAGCTGACCGACGCGCGCACCGGGCTCACGCCGGACCGCTGGCCGACGCGCACGTTCTCGAGCGTCGCCGCGATCGGGTTCGGGCTCTCCGCCTACATCGTCGGCGCTGAGCGCGGGTACGTGACGCGCGCGGCGGCGGCCGAGCGCACGTTGACGACCTTGCGTTACCTGTACCGGCTGCCGCAAGACTCTACGAGCACCGGGGTCGCCGGGTACCGCGGCTTCTTCTATCACTTCCTCGATTTCGACCGCGGCCTCCGATTCCAGCGGGTTGAGCTGTCCACAATTGACACCGCGCTCCTGCTCGCGGGTGCGCTGACCTGCAGCAGTACTTCGACCGCGGCGACGCGACGGAGACGGCGATCCGCGCGTACGCGGACTCGCTCTACCGGCGCGTCGACTGGCGGTGGGCGCGCGCCAGGCCGCCCGTCGTGTCAATGGGCTGGCACCCCGAGCGTGGATTCATCCAGGCC
>JBHELH010000165.1:0-71839 GCA_046263215.1 Gemmatimonadaceae bacterium
TGGCGCTCGCAGCGGACGCGCGGAGGTCGTGCGCGTCGACAAGCCGTGGGGCTACGAGATCATCTGGGCGCACACCGACAGCTACGTCGGCAAGATCCTGCACATCAACGCCGGGCATGCGCTGTCGGTCCAATACCACACGACGAAAGACGAGACGGTCTACCTGCTATCGGGAGAGCTCGTCTACCGCGTCTGGGAGAACGACCGGCCGAGGGACGTTGGGCTGCGGGTCGGGCAGGCGTTTCGCATCACGCCACGCACGATCCACCAGATGGAGGCGGTGACGGACTGCGAGATCCTCGAGGCGTCCACGCCGCACCTCGACGACGTCGTGCGGCTCCAGGACCGCTACGGCAGGGAGGGAACGAGCGCCCCATGACGACAAGGCCAATACGCCGAGAGATAAGCCGATGAAGGTCGTGATCCCGCTCGCGGGGAAGGGTACGCGGCTCCGGCCGCACACGCACATCCACCCGAAGCCGATGCTCAAGATCGCCGGCAAGCCGGTGATCGATTACGTGATGGAGGACCTCGAGCGCCTCGGCGGCATCGACCAGGTGGTCTACATCACGGGTCACCTGAAGGACAAGGTCGAGGAGTACGTCCGCGCCAAGTACCCGTTCCCGGCCGTCTTCGTCGAGCAGAAGCAGCAGCGCGGTACGGCCGACGCGGTCGCACTCGCGCGGCCGTACATCGACCAGCCGGTGATGATCATCTTCGTCGACACGATCTTCGACGCCGACTTCTCGATCATCAAGCGCGCCACCGCCGACGGGATCATCTGGGTGAAGGAGGTCGAGGACTATCAGCGCTTCGGCGTCGTCGTCACCGACCGCGAGGGCAACATGACGAAGATCGTCGAGAAGCCCTCGGAGCCGATCTCCAAGCGCGCGAACATCGGTTTGTACTACGTGCGCAACTGGCAGCTGATGATGGAGGGGATCGATTGGGTGCTCGGTCAGCCGCCGAACAAGGGGGAGTACTTCCTCACCGACGCGTTCCAGTACATGATCGACAAGGGCGCGAAGCTGAAGGTCGTGGACGTCGAAGGGTGGCACGACGCCGGCAAGCTGGACACGCTGCTCGAGACGAACCGCACCGTCCTCGAGAAGCGCGGCGCGGCGCGTCGCCCCGCCGGTCTCGGCGGTGACGTCAAGGTCGTCGACCCGGTCTACATCGAGGACGGCGTCACGCTGCGCAACTCGACCGTCGGCCCCAACGTCTCGATCGGCCGCGGCACGACGGTGCAGGACTCGCAGCTCCGCGACAGCATCGTCGGCGACAAGGCGCGCATCGTCGGCTCGCAGATCACCAACTCGCTGATCGGCGACCACGCGGTGGTGGAGGGGTTGAGGGGGGAGCTGACGGTGGCGGATCATTCGGAAGTGAGAAACACGAAGTGACGCGGAGGTTCGAGGTTCGAGGTTAGAGTTTCGAGAGAAATGCTTCACTCGAACCTCGAAACTCGAAGCTGGCCAGTCTTACCCCCATCCCTGCCCTCATGAGCTTCCTCCTCCTTGCTCTCGTCGCGATCGTCGTCATCTACGGCATCGCGGTCTACAACAAGCTCGTCGCCCTGCGCAATCAGGTCTGGAACGCGTGGAAGCAGATCGACGTGCAGCTCAAGCGGCGGCACGATCTGATCCCGAACTTGGTGAACACGGTCAAGGGTGTCATGCAGTACGAGCGGGAGACGCTCGAGGCGGTGGTGCAGGCGCGGAACCAGGCGATCGCCGTCGAGCGCGGCGGGGCCAGCGTCGCGCAGACGGCGGCGGCCGAAGCGGCGCTCAGCGGCGCGCTCGGACGCCTGATGGCCGTCGTCGAGGCGTACCCGGACCTCAAGGCGGCGGGGAACGTATCGCAGCTGCAGGAGGAGCTGACGTCGACGGAGAACAAGATCGGCTTCGCCCGGCAGCTCTACAACGACACGGCCACGCAGTACAACAGCGTGCAGCAGCAGTTCCCGGCGAACCTGTTCGCCGGCCTCGCGAAGGCGACCCCCGCCGAGCTCTGGGAGATCACCGACACGGCCGAGCGCGCGGTGCCGGCGGTCGACCTGTCGTTCAAGCCGACGGAACGGTCGGGCGGCCAGCGCGGCGGCTGACGCGGCGCGCGGAATAGAGGGGCGGCGGAGCATGACCGGAGAGCCGGTCAACCTGTTCGCGCAGCAGGAGAAGAACCGCCGCCGGTCGCGGTGGCTCGTCATCGTTTTCGTCCTGTTCTTCGCGTGGCTCGGGTTCGGCGGCGACTGGATCTACTGGGAGCTCACGCGGACCGCTGAGCCGGGCGGGTACCGGCACGTGGTCCCGTGGTTCGGCCTCGCGATGAGCGTCGTTGCGGCGCTCTTCGCGGTGTGGGCGACGCGGACGGGCGCGAAGCGGGTGCTCTGGTCGACCGGCGCGACGGAGGTGACGACGCCCGCGACGGCCGCGGACCGCCAGCTCGTCAACGTCGTGGAGGAGATGGCGATCGCCGCCGGCCTACCGCGTCCGCGGATCTACGTCATTCCCGACCCCGACCCGAACGCCCTCGCCGCCGGGCTCGATCCCGCGACCTCGCACATCGCGGTGACGCAAGGGCTGCTCGCGATCTGCTCGCGCGACGAGCTGCAGGCGGTGATCGGTCACGAGATGGCGCACATCCGCAACTTCGACACGCGCTTGCTGACGCTCCTCGCCGGCCTCGTCGGCGCCGTCGCTCTCGTGTCGGACGGACTCGGCCGCGTTCTGCGTGGTGGGCTGCGGGTGAGTGGCGGCGGCAGCGGCTCGCGCGGCGGCGGGAAGAAGGGCGGCGTCGGCCCGCTCGTGTTGGTTATCATCGCGCTCTGGATCATCAGCTGGGTGCTCGCGCCGCTCATCGTGCGCCTCCTCGCGCTCGGCGTGAGCCGCCAGCGCGAATACCTGGCCGACGCGACGAGCGCGCAACTCACGCGCAACCCGATCGCCCTCGCCACCGCCCTCGAGAAGATCGAGCATGCCCACGCCCCGACTGCGTCGATCAAGAAGGGCACGGCGCACCTGTGCATCGCCGACCCGCTCGGCCGCCGCGTCAGCGCGCGCGAAGGCCGCCTCGCCGACTTCCTCGGCACTCACCCGCCGATGGCGATTCGGGTGGCGCGGTTGAAGGCGATGGGGTACCAAGATCAGAAAAGGGCGGGGACGTTCGCGCCCGTGAGCTAGGGTGGAGGGTGGAGGGTGGAGCGAGCGTTCGCAGGAACGGCCTCGGCATCGGACGACTTCCCGAGACAGTCTCTAGCCTCCACCCTCCACCCTCGACCCTCGTCAGTCCGCTGCCACCAACCCCGCCGCCGCGACCACGATCGTCAGCGCGCGCGCGACTCCCAACGTTCCATCCGCGTTCTCGTACCACTCCCGCGGTGTATGCGCGTCGCCGCCGCGTCCGCCGGCGCCGATGGCGATCGCGGGGATGCCGCGGCTCATCGGGACGTTCGCATCGGTGGACGCGAGCGCGAGCTCGGGCGAGCGTCCGACGAGCCGGGTCGCTTCGAGCGCCGACTGAACGAGTGGGTGATCGACTGGCGTCTCCCCGCCGGGGCGGTCGCCGATCACCTCGAGCGCGAGTGAGAGCGCGCACGCACCGCCGGCGCGGCGCGCATTCTCCTCCTCGAGGGCGATGCGGGCGGCGGCGCGAACCTCTCGCTCGTAGCGATCGAGTAGGGCGCCCGACGTAGAGCGGAGGTCGACCTCGAGCCACGCCATGTCGGGGATCGAGTTCACCGACAGCCCGCCGCCGATGCGGCCGACCGACAGCGTCGTGCGCGGCTCCGCCGGCAGCGTCAGCCGGGCGAGCGTCGCGGCGCAGCAGGCCGCGGCGTGCACAGGGTTGGGCGTTCCGAACGCCGACCAGCTGTGGCCGCCGGCGCCGCAGAAGGCAACTCGGAACCGTCGCGATCCGAGCGCGCGGTGGATGACGCGCTCGTCGCCCGCGCCGTCGAGCGCGATGACGGCCGCGATCCGGCGGCCGCGGCCGGCGAAGAAGTGCTTCGCGCCGCGGAGATCGCCGGCGCCCTCCTCGCCTGTGGTCGCTACGAACTCGACCGGACGCGCCGTCTGTACGCGTCCGCGCCCTAGCTCCTCCGCGAGAGCCAGCGTGACGGCGAGACCGCGACCGTTGTCGTTGATCCCCGGGCCGACGAACCTGACGCCGTCCTGCTTGACGGCGAGCGGCATGTCGCGCGGGAAGACGGTGTCCAGATGCGCGCACACAACCACCGGCTCGGCGTCGCGCGCGCCGAAGGATCGGCCGAGGACGTTCCCGACGGCGTCGACATGGACGTCGCGGAGTCCGCACTGGGTGAAGCGCCGCGCGACCCAGGCGCCTCGTTCACCTTCTTCGCCCGTCGGTGCTGCGATCTGCGCCAGTTCGACCTGTGTGCGGACGATGTCGGCGTCGCGCCGCGCGAGCCGCTGCCGCGCGCCCGCGAGCGACCGGAACGCCTGCCCCGTGGACATCGGCGCGCGCGTCGCGCGGGGCGTTCCGGCCAACACACCAGGCGTCGCCGCGCGGGGCGGCGTCGTGGCGTCGAAGCGCATACCTAGGAATTGCGCACGAGCGGGGACGGCGCGCAAGGGTAGGGCGGGGCCGGAACCAGGGCGGTAGTTTCGAGCTTCGAGTCTCGAGTGTCGAGTGATCAGCTCTCGAAACTCGAAGCTCGAAACTCGAAACCCGGCCGCCTGAATGGCAGATCATCGACGCCCTCCCCTCGGCCGCAACGTCCTCGCGCTCGGGTTGGTGAGCTTCTTCACCGACGTCTCGAGCGAGATGATCTATCCGCTGCTTCCGGTGTTCCTCACCGGGGTGCTCGGCGCGAGCGCGAGCTTCGTCGGCGGGATCGAGGGCGCCGCTGAATCGACGTCGTCGATTCTCAAGCTCGCGAGCGGCTGGTGGTCGGATCGCATAAGGCGGCGCAAGCCGCTGGTCGTGTTCGGCTACGCACTCGCGTCGACGGTGCGCCCGCTCGTCGCCGTCGCGCAATCAGCCACGCAGGTCCTCGTCATCCGCGTCAGCGACCGCGTCGGAAAGGGTATTCGCAACGCGCCGCGCGACGCGCTCATCGCCGACTCCGTCGACGGCGCGATCCGCGGACGCGCGTTCGGCTTCCACCGGGCGGCGGACCACGCGGGGGGCGTGGTCGGGCCCCTCATCGCGTTCGCGCTCCTCGGGTGGTGGGATGTGTCGCTGCGGACGGTGTTCTGGCTGGCCGCGATCCCAGGCGCCGCGGCGGTGATCGCGGTCGTCGTCGGCGTGCGCGAAGCGGCGCCGCAGCCTTACCGCGGACCCTCACAAGCTCGCGAGTTCACGAGCGGCTCCACGCTCCAGCCAATGCCTCGCCACTTCTGGGCGACGCTCGGCGTGATCTTTTTATTCACTCTCGGCAACTCCACCGACGCGTTCCTGCTGCTCCGCGCGACACAGCTCGGCGTGCCGGCCACGCTCGCGCCGGTACTGTGGGCCCTGCTCCACGGAGTGAAGTCGCTCTCGAGCACACCGGGTGGCGCGCTTTCCGACCGCGCGGGCCGGAGGCCGACGCTCGCGGCGGGATGGCTACTTTACGCCGCCGTCTACGGCGGGTTCGCGGTTGCTGGGGAGCCGTGGCATGCGTGGGTGCTCTTCGGGCTGTACGGCGTGTACTTCGGGCTGACCGAAGGCACGGAGCGGGCCCTCATTGCCGACATCATCCCGGCCGAGCGGCGCGGGTCGGCGTACGGCTGGTATCACCTCGCCGTCGGCCTCGGCGTCTTTCCGGCGTCGCTCTTCTTCGGCCTGATCTGGGACCGGGCGGGAGCGCCGACGGCGTTCCTCGTCGGCGCCGTTCTTTCGCTGCTGGCGGCCGTAGGTCTCTGGGCCGTCGTCCCAGGAGAGCGCGGCCGCTAGCGACCATCGTTTCATCGCCTCGCGATTCAACAACACCTCGCGCCCGGTCTGTTATACCGCTCCTCGAGCCGCGCCCGGTAGAACTCCTCGAACCCGACCGGCTCAACGCCTGGATGCCGTGCGCGCACATGCGCGACGTACCGCTCGTAATCCGGCGCGCCGACGACGCGCCGCGCGACAGCGGCGACGCGGGAGAGGGCGTGAAGGAAGCTGGACACGATATTCACCTCACGAGCTCAAAAGCCCACAAGCCCACAAGCGAGCCCTCAGTCGCCCACGACCGCGGCTCGCGCTTCGAACGGCACCTCCGTCGACCGCGCGGGCTTGCGGCCGCGCAGCACGGACGTCCACTCGCGGATGCTGTCGGCCAGGATCACGATGACGGCGACCATGAAGAACGCCGCGACGCCAGCGTCCAGATAGTCGTTGAACGCCATGCGCGCCGCGTCCGTCGCGCTCCGCACGCCGGCCGGCAGCCGTCCCGACTCCGCGGCCTCGCGCAGGAAGCGCGCGTGCGCGATGAAGCCGAGCTTCGGGTCGGGGGAGAAGAGCTTCGCCCAGCCCGCGGTCATCGTCACGACGACCAGCCACGTGAGCGGGAGCATCGTCATCCACGCGTAACGCGCCTTCCCCATCTTGACGATCACCGTGGTGCCAACGCAGAGCGCCACCGCGGCCAGGAGCTGGTTCGAGATGCCGAACAGTGGCCAGAGCGAGTTGATCCCGCCGAGCGGGTCGATGACGCCCTGATAGAGGAAGTGCCCCCACATCGCCACGAAGATCGCGCTCGCGAGGACGACGGCGGGGTACCACGATACGCGGCCGAACGGCTCCCAGATGTGGCGTCCCAGGTCCTGGAGCATGAAGCGGCCGACGCGCGTCCCGGCGTCGAGCGTCGTCAGGATGAACAGCGCCTCGAACATGATCGCGAAGTGATACCACAACGCCATCGCGCCGCCGCCGAAGACGCTGGAGAAGATTTGGGCCATGCCGATGGCGAGACTCGGCGCGCCGCCCGTGCGGGACAGGACCGACGATTCGCCGATGTCGCGCGCGAGGGCGTCGAGCTCCTGCGGCGTCACGGTGAAGCCCCACTGCTGCACGGCGCGCGCGGCGCTCTCCACCGTCGTACCGAGGAGGGCGACTGGCGCGTTGATCGCGAAGTAGACGCCGGGCGTCAGCGCGCACGCGGCAATGAGCGCCATGATCGCGACGAACGACTCGGTGAGCATGGCGCCGTAGCCGATGAGTCGCGCGTCCGGCTCACGCTCGAGCAGCTTCGGCGTCGTCCCCGAAGAGATGAGCGCGTGGAATCCGGAGATCGCGCCGCATGCGACGGTGATGAACGCGAACGGGAACACCTTGCCGGCGAAGACCGGCCCCGTGCCGTCGGTGAACTGCGTGAGCGCTGGCATCCGCAGCGGGGGGAGCACGATCAGGATGCCGAGCGCGAGCGCGATCACGACGCCGATCTTGACGAAGGCGGAGAGGTAGTCGCGCGGCGCGAGGAGGAGCCACACCGGCAGGACGGACGCCGCGAAGCCGTACGCCATGATGAGCCACGCCAACGTCGTCCCGCTGAGCGTGAACGTCGGCGCGACGGCCGGGTTCTGCGCGACCCACTGACCGGCGTACAAGGCGACGACGAGCAGCACCAGGCCGATGGCGCTCGCCTCGAGCACGCGGCCGGGGCGGAGCCAGCGGAGGTAGGCCCCCATGAGCATCGCGATCGGGATCGTGAGCGCAATCGTCACCGTCCCCCACGGGCTATGGCGGAGCGCGTTGACGACGACGAGTGCGAGGACGGCGATGAGCACGAGCATGATCCCGAGCACGGCGACGAGCGCCGTGAATCCGGCGACCAGCCCGATCTCCTCCTTCGCCATCTGGCCGAGCGTTTTGCCGTTTCGGCGGACGGACGAGCAGAGGATCACGAGGTCCTGCACGGCGCCGCCGAGCGCGACCCCGACGAGGATCCACAGCATGCCGGGCAGGAAGCCGAACTGGGCTGCGAGCGTCGGCCCGACGAGGGGCCCGGGCCCGGCGATCGCCGCGAAGTGATGTCCGAAGACGATCCACTTGTTGGTCGGCACGTAGTCGCGACCGTCGTTCAGCCGCTCAGCGGGCGTCAACCGGTTGCCGTCGAGCGCGAAGATGCGCACGGCGACGATGCGACTGTAGAACCGGTACGCGATGAGGTACGTGCAGACGGCGGCCGTGAGGACCCACGCGGCGCTGATCGTCTCGCCGCGGTTGAGCGCGACGAACGCGAAGGCGCCGGCTCCGGCGGCGGCGACCGCCGTCCAGACGAGCACGGAGACGAGCTTCGGCATGGACACGGGCGGAATGCGGGTGAAGACGCGCCAAATTGCGCGGCGACCGACGGGGCGGGAAGAGGTCGTCCGCCGCTCGCGCCGCCTTCTCTTCGCGGATAGCTTTCCCGCGACCTCACCGCCGACCGTCGTGACCCGCCCGCGTCATCCCGTCGCCTTCCTCGCCTGGCTGACTGTCGCGCTCTGCGCGGCGGTGCTGGGCGCCGCGTGCGGCGCGCCGAATCCGCCGCGGACGACGGCGCGGCCGGCCGCGAACGCGCCCGGGCGTCCCCTGGCGACGATGGCCGCACAGCGCGTGGTCGTCGCGCCGGCGCTCGCCGTGCGCGAGGGCGATCCAGCCGGTTGGGCGTCGCGCATCCCGCGCCTGCGCGAGTTCCTTCGCGTCCTCGACGACGAGATCGCGGCCGCGCTGGCGGACCGCGGCCTCGGTCAGGCCTGGGTGTTCCCGGACCAGCTCTGGCGCGGCCACTCGCGCAATCCCTCGCTCGGCGTCGACCCGTACCGCCTCGCGACGCAGCCGCTGCGCGGCGCGCGGCTCGTCGCCGGCGATCGCGTCGGCGAGCCGCTCGCATCGCAGCTCCGCGCGCTCGTCGCCGTCCACGACGCCCGCATGGTGCTCCTGCCGGTCGAGGTTTTCTTCGACATCGACCCCGCCGGCGGCAGCGGCCGCACTGCGCTCCGCGTCGCGCTCGTCGACGCCCGACGCGCGGAGATCCAGTGGGCGGGCCAGGTGAAGGCGGCGACCGCGGGAACGGCAGCCGACCGCGCGCAGCTCGCCGACGTCGCCGCCCGTCTCGCGGACCTTGTCGCCGCACCCTGAGCCGGTGCGCCTGGATGGCCAAGACGACGATCACGTTGATTCCCGGGGATGGCATTGGGCCGTCGATCACTGCCGCGACGGTCCGCATCGTCGAGGCGTCGGGCGCCGACGTCGCCTGGGACGAGCAGGTCGCCGGGATGGCCGGCGTCGCGAGATACGGCGACCCGATCCCCGACTGCACGCTCGACTCGATCAAGCGGCACCGTGTCGCGCTCAAGGGCCCGCTCGAGACGCCGATCGGGGAAGGCTTCCGCTCGATCAACGTCGCGCTGCGGAAGACGTTCGACCTCTACGCCAACGTGCGCCCGGCGTATAGCATCGCCCCCGGCGGCCGCTACGACAACATCGACCTCGTGCTCGTGCGCGAGAACACCGAAGGGCTCTACGTCGGCATCGAGCATTACATCCGGCTCGGCGACGACCCGCGCGCGGCCGCCGAGTCGATCGCGATCATCACCCGCGCCGGTTCGGAGCGCGTCGTTCGATACGCGTTCGAGTACGCGCGCGCCCACGGGCGGAAGAAGGTCACGCTCGTGCACAAGGCGAACATCCTCAAGTACTCGCAGGGGCTCTTCCTCGACACCGGCCGCATGGTCGCGCGTGACTACGCCGCCGACATCGAGTTCGACGAGCGCATCGTCGACGCGATGGCAATGGACCTCGTCCTTCGCCCGGAGCGGTTCGACGTCATCGTGACGACGAACCTCTTCGGCGACATTCTCTCCGATGAGATCTCCGGTCTCGTCGGCGGGCTGGGCCTCGCGCCGGGCGCGAACATCGGCCAGGCGGGTGCGATCTTCGAGGCGGTGCACGGCACGGCGCCCGACATCGCCGGCAAGAACGTCGCGAACCCGGGCGCGCTGGTACTCGCGGCGTGCATGATGCTCGAACACCTCGGGGACCACGAGCGCGCTCAGCGCATCCGGCGGGCGCTGGAGGGGACGATCCGCGACGGGCAGATCGTCACCCGCGACCTTGGCGGCAAAGCGACGACGACGGAATTCACCGAGGCCGTCATCGCCCGCCTCTGAATCCCGCCGCCACGCGATGACGACGGTCTTCCACTGCTCGGACCTTCACTTCGGCCACCCCGCGGTGCCGGAGCAGTACGAGTCGATCGAGGCCTTGATCCAGGAGCGCCGGTTCGACGTCGTCGCAATCTCGGGCGACCTCACGCAGCGGGCGCGGTCCGGCGAGTTTCAGCGCGCGCGGGTTTTCATCCGCCACGCCGAGCAGGTCAGCAAGGTCATCGTCGTCCCCGGGAACCACGACGTCGCCTGGTGGCGCGCGCCGTTCGGTCTCGGTGACGAGGACAAGCTGCTCCAAAAATACAAAACGTTCATATCAGCCGATCCCGAGCCCGTGCTCCGCGTGCCGGGGGCGACGATCGTCGGCATCAACACGGCGCATGGCGTTGCCCGCTGGACGCTGACGTGGAACCCGCGGCAGCTCTCGGTGATCGGCACGATCCGCCGTGCGCAGCTCGACCGCGCGCGCGCCGAGTTCGCGCGCGCGTCGCCGAGCGACGCGCGGGTCGTCGTCATGCACCACAACCCCGTAAAGGGTCAGATCTCGCAGCGCCACGGTCTGTTAGATACCAAGCGGGTCCTCGGCGCCTTCGCCGACATGGAAGTCGACCTCGTGCTCTGCGGGCACGACCACCAGGAAGCGATTCACTACATCGAGCATACGCGAAAGGGGACGGTCATCTCGACGGCGGGCACGATGTCGAACCGTGCCCGCGGAGGCCGTCCCTCGTCCGTCAACAGCATCCGCATCACGCAGGAGAAGATCGAAGTGTCGACGTTCGTATGGTCGTGGGACGCACGCAACTTCGTACCAGGGCCGAGCA
This sequence comes from Gemmatimonadaceae bacterium, assembly GCA_046263215.1. Lineage (GTDB taxonomy): Bacteria > Gemmatimonadota > Gemmatimonadetes > Gemmatimonadales > Gemmatimonadaceae > JBHELH01. Next base: position 10,901 of record JBHELH010000165.1, read on the forward strand.
AATGCTTCGCGCGCTGAAGCGGCTGCTCGGACGGGGCGATCCGCGCCAGCTCGAGATGCGGCTCGTCGTCGGCAGCGGTGCGCCGCGCGACGCGGCCGGGCTGCTCGCGGCGCTGCGGAGCATGGGCCTCCGCAGCATCCGCTGCTGCCGACTGACCACGAACCGCAACGTCATGGTGAGCTTCGGCGGCGGCGAGCTGCGGGTGCACGAAGGGTACCTGGACGCGCCGCCCGAGGTGCTGCGGGCGATCGTGGTCTTCGTCGAGGGTCGGACGCGCATCGAACGCCGCGAGGCCCAGCGCACGATCGTCGGCTACCCGATCCGGACGCCGAAGCCGCCCGCCCGCCGCGAGCGCACGCGTCCCGAGGACGAGCCGCTCGCCGCGAAGCTCGCCGACTGGCATTGGCGCTACAACGAGCTGCACTTCGGCGGGCGGCTCCGACCGGCGACCATCCGCGTGTCGCGGCGGATGCGCAGCCGCCTCGGGCACTACACGGCGGCGACGCCGGGCGGCGAGCCGGCCGAGATCGCGATCAGCTTCGCCCACCTCCGCAAGCACGGCTGGGAGGAGGTGCTCCACACGCTGCTGCACGAGATGGTGCACCAGTGGCAGGACGAGGCCGGCCACTCGATCGACCACGGCGCGACCTTCCGCGCGAAGGCGCGCGAAGTCGGCATCGCACCGCTGGCGAGGCGCGCGCTCGCCGCGCGCTCGCCGGGGCGGATGGCCGGCTCACACACCGTCGGTCGGCGCGCCGCCCGGCAGGAGTGAGCGCCCGGCGGCGCGACCCGCTACTCGGTCACGGCCGGCGCGTCCCGGTGGTGGTGTCGACCCGGGTCGTGCGCTCCTCACGCGGTCGACGCAGGCCGAACAGACCGGCGAGGCCGAGCAGCCCGAACCAGCCCGGATCGAAGCCGTCGTCGTCCTGTCGGGGGGCGTCCGTCGTTTGCGCCCCTGTTGTGGTCCCAGCACCGCCCGCCTGCCCGTCGGCGGTGAGGGGCACGCTCGCGAGCAGCAGCGCGACGCTTGCGGCAACGATACCAACGCGAAGGAGCCGGATCATTGCACGTTCCTCCAGTTAGAGTGGACCGCAGGCGCACGCCTGCCTCACGCGGCCCGGGGGCGTCGCACGTCCCGTGCCGGGCGCATGGCTCGGGGTCGACGGCTTGGATACCTTTCGCTGATGCACGACTTCTACGACATCGATAGTCAGCTCTCGGAGGATGAACGCGCGGTCCGCGACAGCGTGCGACGCTTCGTCGACGAGCGCGTGCTGCCGATCATCGGCGACGCGTACGTCGAGGGCCGATTCCCGCGCGAGATTGTGCCCGAGATGGCGGAGCTGGGCGTCTTCGGCGCGAACCTCCCCGAGGAGTACGGCTGCGCGGGCCTCAACAACGTCGCCTACGGCCTGATCATGCAGGAGCTCGAGCGCGGCGACTCGGGCGTGCGCTCGTTCGCCTCGGTGCAGGGTGCGCTCGTCATGTATCCGATCTACGCGTTCGGCAGCGAGGAGCAGAAGCGCCACTACCTGCCGAAGATGGCGCAGGGCGAGATCATCGGCTGCTTCGGACTGACGGAGCCGGACTTCGGCTCCAACCCGTCCGGCATGATCACGATGGCGCACGAGCAGGCCGACGGCAGCTGGGTGATCAACGGCTCGAAGATGTGGATCACCAACGGCTCGACGGCGCAGGTGGCGATCGTCTGGGCGAAGACGAACGGCGACAAGAGCGACAAGTCGATCCGCGGCTTCATCGTGCCGACCGACACGCCGGGCTTCAAGGCGCGCGACCAGAAGGGTAAGCTGTCGCTGCGCGCCAGCGACACGAGCGAGCTCGTGCTCCAGGACGTTCGCGTCGCCGCCGACTGCGTCCTGCCACAGTCGGGCGGGCTGAAGAGTCCTCTCATGTGTCTGACGCAGGCGCGGTACGGCATCTCGTGGGGCGCCGTCGGCGCGGCGATGGCGTGCTTCGAGGAGGCCGTGCGTTACGCGAGCAACCGCGTGATGTTCGATCGGCCGATCGCGGGCTACCAGCTCCAGCAAGCGCGCCTCGCCGACATGCTGACGGACATCGTGAAGGGCCAGCTCCTCGCTCTTCACCTCGGCCGGCTCAAGGACGCGGGGACGTTCACGCCGCAGCAGGTGTCACTCGCCAAGCGCAACAACGTCGACATGGCGACCGACGTCGCCCGCGAGACGCGCCGCCTCCTCGGCGCGAACGGCATCCTCGCCGAGTACGCCGCGATGCGCCACATGGCGAACCTGGAGAGCGTCTACACGTACGAGGGGACGCACGACGTCCACACGCTCGTACTGGGCCAGGCGATCACCGGCCTCAACGCCTTCAAATGAAGATCGCCGTCTGCATCAAGCGCGTCGCCGACATGGAGACGCGCTTTCGCGTCGGTCCAAGTGGCAAGGCGGTCGACGAGACCGGCGTCAAGTTCGACATGGGGGACTTCGACTCCTACGCCGTCGAGGTCGCGCTTCAGCTCAAGGAGAAGCGCGGCCCCGCTGAGGTGGTCGCGATCTCACTCGGGCCGGACTCGGTGCAGGAGGTGCTGCGCAAGGCGATGAGCATGGGCGCCGACCGCGCCATTCAGCTCAAAGCGGAGGCAGTGCCCGCCGACAGCCTCGCCGTCGCGCGCGCGCTCGCGGCTGAGCTTAGCGCGGGCGGGTACGATCTGATCTTCTTCGGCAAGACGGCGCTCGACTCGGCGGCAGGCGTCGTCGGGCCGATGACCGCGGAGCTTCTCGGACTGCCGTGCGTGACGGCGGCGTCGAAGCTCGACATTGGCGACGGGCGTGGCACGGCGCGCCGCGAGCTCGAAGGCGCCGCCGAGATGCTCGAGTTTCCGCTGCCGGCGGTCGTCACAATCGACGAGGGGATCGCGCGGCCGCGCTACCCGTCCCTCAAGGGGATCATGGCGGCGAAGAAGAAGGCGCTCGAGAGCAAGCCGGCGCAGCTCGCGGAGCAGCGCGTCACGATCGCGAAGATGGAGCTGCCCCCGGAGCGCGCCGCCGGTCGGATCGTCGGTGAAGGCGCGGCGGCGGTCACGGAGCTCGTCCGGCTGCTGCGCACGGAAGCGAAAGTTCTCTAGCCTTTCACGGGGACGTCATGCCGAACATCCTGGCACACGCGGAGACGCGCGGCGGCGACCTGCGGAAGGTGGCGCTGGAGGCGGTAACCGCGGCGCGCGCGCTCGCCGCCAGGGAGGGTGGGGAGGTCCACGCCATCGCCTTCGGCGCCCCGGGCCTCGCCGCGAAGGTCGCGCAACTCGGGCAGTACGGCGCGGACGTCGTCGTCGCCGTCGAGCATGCCGGGCTCGCGAACCGCAACCCCGAGGCGGAGGCGGCGACCGTCGCCGCGCGCGCGCGGGCCGGGGGGTACCGCGCGGTGGTCATGAGCGCATCGCAACAGGGCCGCGACCTGGCGCCGCGGGTCGCCGCGAAGCTCGGCGCGCCGATCGTCTCCGACGTCATCGCGGTCGAGTCGCAGGGCGATTCGCTCCTCGTGCGCAAGCCGGCGTACGCGGGGAAGGTGATCGTCACGCTCACGGTGTCCGGTTCGCCGGCGGTCGTCACGTTGCGCCCCGGCCAGATAACACCGGTCGAGAACAGGCGCCCCGGCCGTGTCGAGGCGGCGCCGCCGGCCGCCGACCCCTCGGCCTCGCGCGTCGTCGTCAAGGAACTCGTCCAGCAGAGCAAAGGCCGTCCCGATCTCGGCGAGGCCCCTGTGATCGTCGCCGGCGGGCGCGGGCTCAAGGCGCCGGAAAACTTCAAGCTCGTCGAGGAGCTCGCCGACGCGTTCGGCAACGCCGCCGTCGGCGCCACGCGCGCCGTCACCGACGAGGGGTGGCGGCCGCACAGCGACCAGATCGGCCAGACGGGGCGCAGCGTCAGCCCGGACCTCTACGTCGCGGTGGGCATCTCCGGCGCGATCCAGCACATCGCCGGTATGCGGACGGCGAAGACGATCGTCGCCATCAACAAGGACAAGGAGGCGCCGATCTTCAAGGTCGCGGACTACGGAATCGTCGGCGACGTCTTCGAGATCGTACCGGCGCTGACTCAGGCGGTGCGGGAGGCGCGGAAAAGCCACTGATGCGCGCCGAGAACGCCCTCTTCCTCGTCATCGTCGTCCTGGCGGCCGGCTTCTTCGCGCTCAACGTCCAGCGCCTCGTGCGCTACATGCGGATTGGGTACGACGAGGACCGGACCGACCACCCGTGGCAGCGGCTCAAGAACGTCCTCACCGTCGGCATCGCCCAGACGAAGATCCTCCGCGATCGGACGGCCGGCGCGATGCACGCGACGATCTTCTGGGGCTTCATCGTGCTGACGCTCGGCACGATCGAGGTTCTGATTCAGGGCGTCTTCCCGCGGTTCGGGTTCGACGACATTCTCGCGCGCCCGCTCTACGCGCTCTACGTCGTCGCGCAGGACCTCTTCGCCGTCCTCGTGCTCGTCGCCGTCGCGTACGCGTTCTACCGGCGCCTCGTCCTGCGTCCGCGCCGGCTCGAGGGCGACAAGGTCGAACACCTCGACGCCTACCTCATCCTCGGAATGATCGGCGGGCTGATGGTGACGCTGCTCCTCGCGAACGCATTCCTCCTCGTCGCGGAGCCCGGGGCGTTCGGGCCGGAGCGGTTCGCGTCGCATGCGCTGAGCGCGCCGCTCTCATTCCTCCCACCTCCCACCTCCCACCTCGCGTTCCGCATCTCCTGGTGGGCCCACGCCCTCCTCATCCTCGCGTTCCTCAACTACCTCCCGTACTCCAAGCACCTCCACGTCGCGACGTCGCTGATCAACGTCTACTTCTCGAACACGAGCTGGAACGGCGAGCGCGCGGCAATGCGCCCGATGGACCTCGAGGCCGAGGGCGTCGAGCAGTTTGGCGCCGCCGACGTCGATCACCTGTCGTGGAAGAACCTCCTCGACGGCTACTCGTGCACCGAGTGCGGACGCTGCACGGCGGCGTGCCCGGCCAACATCACCGGCAAGGTCCTGAGCCCCCGCAAGATCGTCGTCAACACGCGCCAGCGGCTGATGGAGAAGGGCCCGCTCGTCACCGGCGACCGGATGGAGTTCCTCCGCCCACGCCTCGTGCACGGCGAGGGCGCAGACGCGGGAGCCGCAACGCCCGAGGACGCGCTGACGCAGCGCTTACTCGACACGTACATCACGGAGGAAGAACTCTGGCAGTGCACGACCTGCCGCGCGTGCGTGCAGGAGTGCCCGGTCGCCATCGACCAGCTCGACATCATCACGCAGATGCGCCGGAACCTCGTCCTCACCGAGTCGCGCTTTCCCGCCGAGGTGCAGCCGGCGTTCGAGTCGATGGAGCGCAACGGCTCGCCGTGGTCGTTCAGCCCAGCGGACCGCGGCCGGTGGGCCGAGGGACTCGACATCCCGACGATGGCCGAGCTCGCGGCGCGTGGCGAGCGAGCGGAGGTCTTGTTCTGGGTCGGCTGCATGGGATCGTTCGACGACCGCGCGAAGAAGATCACGGTCGCATTCGCGAAGATCCTCAAGGCGAGCGGAATTCGCTTCGCGATTCTCGGCCAGGAGGAAAGCTGCCACGGCGACCCTGCGCGGCGGATGGGTAACGAATACCTGTACCAGATGCTCGCGCGCAACGCGATCGAGACGCTCAACCGCTACGCGGTGACAACCGTCGTCACGGCATGCCCGCATTGCTTCCACCAAATCGGCAACGAGTTCCCACAGCTCGGCGGCAACTACGAGGTGATCCACCACTCGACGCTGATCGAGCGACTGATGCAGGACGAGCGAGTCCCGCTGCGTGGCGAGGATGGTGAGCAGCTCGTCCTCGCATACCACGACAGCTGCTACCTCGGCCGGTACAACGACGTCTATGACGCGCCGCGCGAGACGATTCGGCGTGCGCTGCCCGTTGTGCAGCTCGTTGAGCCCCGCCGGAGTCGCGACCGCGGGCTTTGCTGCGGCGCGGGCGGCGGACGGATGTGGATGGAAGAGCGGCAGGGGAAGCGAATCAACGTCGAGCGCGCCGAGGAGCTGCTCGCGACGGGAGCGGACGCCATCGCAGTCGCGTGTCCGTTCTGCATGACGATGATCAACGACGGCGTGCGCGCGAAGGAGTCCGAGGTCCCAGTGTATGACATCGCCGAGGTCGTCGCGGGCCGACTGGCGGCGACGTAGCGGACGCAGCATCGGCCGTGCGGCATGTCGCCTGCACGGCGGTGCAGCCCACTCGATTCGGGAGGGAGATGTGGCACGCGACCGCGAGATGATCGAGCCAAACCCCGGTGACAAACGCTACGCTAGACGCGACGACCAAGGGAAGTTCACCGAGTCGCAGGATGACGTCGGCAAATCACTCTCGCAGGATCAGCAGAGGGAGGCGCAAAAGGAATCGAAGAAGGGACAAGGCGATCGCGGCGATCGCCGGTGAGCTGAAGCACCCGGGGCGCCCGACTCAGGCGCCCCGGCGTGCGTTCGGCGTGCGACGACGCATGATCTGAAGGCCGAGCCCGGCAACGCGCGGGCACTGCGCTGCACGACAGCAGACTCGGCGCTTGAACAGCGGCCGCAAGATTGCAGCACGCGTCGACGCGCGGCGCGCGGACACTTCGGTCCGCGCGCACCGCATGGCCGGCCGTAGGTGCACGGAGGGTGCCCGTATGGCGAGCGAAAGAAGTGGCGGTGGTGGTGGTTCGGGTGGCGGTGGTGGTCGGGGTGGTGGCGGCGGCGGAACTGGTGGCGGAGGTGGCGGGCGTGGCGGTGGCGGTGGCGGCATGCCTGGTGGTGGCGGCGGTTCCGGGGGCGGCGGCGGCCGTGGTCCGGGCGGCGGTGGCTCGCCTGGCGGTGGTGGTGGCGGCGGCGGTCGCGGTCCTGGCGGTGGTGGCGGCGGGATGCCGGGCGGCGGCGGTGGTTCCGGCGGTGGTGGAGGAGGCCGTGGTGGCGGCGGCGGCTCCGGTGGCGGCGGTGGTCGCTAACGTCGGAGCGTCATGACACAGCGGGGGGATTCCATTCGGAGTCTCCCCGCCGTCATTTCACGCTGGCGACTGCGCGCCGCGACGTCGTCAGCGCTTCGCCGCCACCTTCCGCGCACCGACTCGTCGCGAGGCGCTCTTCCTCCGCGCCTTCGTACTGCGCTTTGCCGCGCCCACCTTCGCGCCGACGGCGCGCCTCACCTTTCGCACCAAGGCTTTCACACTGCGTGTCGCTCCGCCGCGCTTGGCCGCCGCCTTCCGCTTGCGAGATGCCATTGGATCTCCTTGCGTGGGAGTGGACCTGCAACGCTCGCCTGCGGCAACCTTCAGGCCGTCGCCTGCGCCGGCGGCGCTATCAGCTATCAGGTAACAGCTATCAGGTAACAGCTATCAGCTATCAGCTGATAGCCTCGCCGCCGAAGGCGGCGACCGATAGCTAATAGCGTGCGGGCGTAGCCCGCGCACTCACCGCCGCCTGTGCGGTGGCCACCATACCTCGTACAGGTCGATCGTCTGCGTCGCCGTGCCATGCGTGTGGCGCACGCGGTCGGCGGTCCACACTTCGAGGCCGCGCGAGCGCGCCGCGTCGACGAAGTCGGCCGCCGCGACGCGGCCCGGATCGGCGAGGATGGCGAGACCCATCGGACGAAGACTGCGCGCGATCGCCGCGGCGACGAGCGTCCCGTACGTGTGCTCGTAGAGGACGTCTGATGCGACGACCATGTCGAACGTCCCGAGGTCCGGCGGGAAGCGCCGCCAGTCGACGAGGCGAACCGCCGGCTCGCGGCCACCGTTCCGGACGACGTTCGCGCGCGTGAACAGCAGCGAGTCTTCGTAGTAATCTGTTGCCGTCACGTCGAAACCGGCGAGCGCCGCGGCCGAGGCGACCAGGCCCGCACCACATCCGAGCTCCAGCAGCGCCCGGCCCGCGCCCGCGACGCCCGCGATCCGCCGCGCGAGGACGATCGCCGAGGGCCAGACGTCCGCCCAGTACGGCAAACGCTCGTCGCGGTCGAAGTCCGCCTCGTCGATGAGGTCTTCCGGGCTCGCCGGGTGAATCAGCTCGATCGTATGCCCACCGGCGGTCACCGTCGTGCGCGTCGTGCGAAACCGGCGCTCGAGCGACGCCGTCAGTGCGTCGACGTCGGCGCTCCAGGCGGCAGGTTGACGCGGCCCGCTCACAGCCCAATCTCGCGCGCCATGCGCGCCTCGTCCGTCAGCAGGAGCGCGCGCAGGATCTCGCCCGCCTCAACTCGCATCCGGTCCGCGGGGACGACGACGAGCGCGTTCGCGCGCTCCATCGACGTCAGCAGCCCCGAGCCTTGCGGTCCGGTGAGTCGCGCCGACACGGGGTCGCCGCCATCGGATCCCGGCGTCACCACCGCGCGCAGGAAGTGCATCAACGGCGCGGCGAGCGTCACCGACTCGACGAGTCGCACGGGTACCGGTCGCCTGAAGAGCAGCGCATGGCCGGCCATCCGGCGCAGCGCCGGTCGCGCGAAGAGCTCGAACGCCACCATCGCCGAGACGGGGTTCCCGGGCAGGCCAAGCCACGGCGTCGTGCCCACCACACCGAACCCGATCGGCGCGCCCGGCCGCATCCGCACGCGCCAGAGCCGGAGCTCGCCCCCGAGTCCGGCGACGACCTCGCGCGTAAAATCGAACGCCCCCACCGAGACGCCGCCAGACGTCAGGAGCACGTCGCACGCCGACAGCCCCTCCTCGATGCGCGCGCGGATGGCGGCCGGGTCATCGTTGACGATGCCAAGGTCGATCGTCTCCGCGCCTACCGCGTGGGCGAGCGCCCAAAGGGTGTAGCTGTTCGACGCCACGATGCGCTGGCCGCCTAGAACCTCATCGAAGCGGTCGACGTCGACAAGCTCGTCGCCCGAGCTCAGGATCGCCACTCGCGGCGGACGATACACCTCGACGTAGTTCGCGCCGATGGATGCGAGCACGCCCAGCTGCGCCGCGCCGATCAGCGTGCCTGCCCTGACGGCGACGTCCCCCTGCGTCAGATCCTCGCCCTGCGGTCGCACGTTTCGTCCCGCGTCGCGCGAGCTCCGAACCGCGACCCGCTCCACGCCCCCGTCAGTGTCCTCGACGCGCACGACCGAATCCGCGCCGTCCGGGACCGGCGCGCCGGTCATGATGCGCAGTGCCTCGCCAGGACCAATCGCGGACGTCGCCATCCCGCCCGCCGCGATCGTCCCGACGACCCGCAACACGGCCGGCCGCTCTGCGCTCGCGCTGGCGACGTCCATCGCGCGCACGGCGTAGCCGTCCATCGACGCGTTGTCCCAGGGTGGCAGCGACACGGGCGCGGCGATGTCGGCGACCAGCACGTGACCCAGCGCCTCCCGGAGCGGCACGCGGACGGCCGGTAGGCGGTGGATGTCGGCGAGAATCCGCTCGCTCGCTTCCGGGACCGTGAGTCCGGTCTGCATCGTCAGCGCGTCAGCACGGCCAGCCGCGCGAGGATGCCGTCGACGGCGCCGTCGACGTCGCGCGCGCGGACGGTGAAATTGTTGGCGAGGAAGCTGAAGATGAGGAGCCGGCCGTCCCCGGTCGTCACGTAGCCCGAAAGCGCGCGCACCTTGTCGAGCGTCCCCGTCTTGGCGCGCACATTCCCCTCGGCCGGCGTGCCCTTCATGCGCGCGCGAAGCGTCCCGTCGACACCGGCGATCGGGAGTGCGTCACGGAAGACGGCGAACGACGGGTGCCGCCGCATCGCGTCGAGCACGCGGACGATCGTGTGCGGCGTGAGGTAGTTGTGCCGTGAGAGGCCGCTCCCGTCGCGGATCGCGAACCCCGCGGTATCGGCACCCCACTCGACGAGCTGCCGCTCGACGACCCGGCGCGCGCTGTCGGCGGTGCCGACGCCGGCCCGCTCGAGCCCGAGCGTCTTGAACAGCGCCTCGGCGATCTGATTCTGCGACGGCTTCTCGAGCGCCGGCAGGATCTCGCTGAGCGGCGGTGAGAGCATCGTCGCCAGGGTGTCCGCCGCGCTCGTGTCCGCCGCGACCGTGCCGCCGTCCACCGAGACACCGCGATCGACCAACGCTTCGGCGAAGGCGGTGAGATAGGCGCGCGCCACATCGCGGTGCGCGACCTCGAGCACGGCGGTGTCGCCGGCGACGATCTCCCCGGAGACCACGACGGTCCCTGGCACGGTGTCCGCGGCGAACGCCAGTTCCGGCGCCGGCCGCGCGGAGTCGGCGGCCGTGAACGCAGGCGGGGGTGGCGCTACCGTGACCGCCGTGACGCGGACCACGGGGTAAGTGCGCACAGGCGCCACGCTCACGCCTGGTGTCTCCCCGACGCGCTCGCCGGCGCGAACCACGAGGCGACTGAATCCCTCGTTGAACAGCACCTCGTCGACTCCTGCGGAGTACGGATAGTCGAGGTCATCCCACGCCCAGCCAAAGCCCAGCGGCGGATCCGGGAAAGCGTCACCTCCGGCGACGACGCGCCCGCGCACTCGGCGCACGCCGCGCGCGAGAATCGAGTCGGCGAGGTCGCGGAGCGGCTGCATCGCGTCGCCCCTCATGTGGTCGCTGACGGTGGGATCGCCCCGGCCCACGACCACGAGGTCACCGTCGAGCGTCCCGTTCGAGACCGACCCGCGCGCGACGACCGCGGTCCGGTACCTGTACTCGGCACCGAGAAGCGCGAGCGCCGTCGCGCCGGTCGCGATCTTCATGTTGGAGGCGGGCATGAACAGCGTCCCCGCATTCCGCGAGTAGAGCGTCTCGGCGGCGACCGGATCGACCACCAGCATGCCCCAGAGGGCGTTCCGAAACTCCGGGGCGGACGCTATCGAATCGAGCGCGGCGCGAAGCATCGCGTGCGTGAACCGGGTCTGCGGCAGCGGTGTGGCGGTGCGCACTCGTGGTGCCCTCGGCGTGCATGCCGTCACCGTGAGGAGGAGAGCGACGAGACGCCACGTCGGCACGCCCATCTGCGCGCTGGCCTTCTCGTTCAGGAGAGCGCGGCCAGCGTCTCCGCCTGCTCGAGCGCGGCGGGCGTATTGACGCTGAAGAACAGGCGCGCCGGGTCGCCGAAGCGGGCTACCGCAGCGGCCGGGAGTCGACACACGCCGCCGCACCGCATCAGGAACGCCGCGGCACCTGAGCGGCCGCTATCCAGCCAATCCTCGAGCGCCGGTCGGCAGGCCGGCGCGTACAGCGCGCACGTCGGCTCCAGTCGGCCGTGCACGCTCTCCGGGACGACGGCCCTGCAGTCCCCCTGCCCGACGCGGCGCAGCTCCGCTAGCAGCGCGGGGTTGACGAAGGGCATGTCCCACGCGACGACGAGGATTGCGTTGGCGCTGTGGGCCAGCGCAGCGTGAATGCCGCCGAGTGGGCCGAGACCCGCGCGGACATCGGCGACCCGACGCGTGCCGGGAAGCCATGCGTCCGCCGCCGGATCGTTGGCGACGAGCAGTAGATCGTCGGTCGCCTCGCGGAGTACGGCGGCGACACGGTCCACGACGCGCTGCCCCGCGACGGTCGCGAGGCCTTTCGGGCGAGCTCCGAATCGCGAGGCCGCCCCGCCGGCGAGAATGACGCCCGTGCAGCGCGCGTCAGCCGCGTCCGTCGTAGGTCACCCGCAGCGACTCGTCCTCGGCGATCGTCACGGCCGTCACGGTCGCCGCGGCGCCGAGGGCACGCTGCACGCGCTCGAAGATGAACCGCGCCAGGTTCTCACCGGTCGGCACGAGCTGACCGTCGGCGAACTCCGGAACGTCGAGGTTGATGTTGCGATGGTCGAAGCGCTCGCGCACCTCAGCCGCCAGCACGTCGTCGACTCGCGCGAGGTCGACGACCATCCCCGTCGTGTTGTCCAGCTCACCGCGAACCGTCACCTCGCACACGTAGCTGTGCCCGTGGTAGTTGGGTCGCGCGCACAAGCCGAACACCTGCGCGTTGCGCTCGTCGCTCCAGCTCGGGATTCGGTACCGGTGCGCCGCGGCGAAGGAGACCCGACGGGTGAGAAAATAGGCCATGCCGCACTTGGAACGGGAACTGGGAACCGGGAACCGGTCCCAGTTCCCGTTCCCAGGTCAGGGCTAGTGATCCTCTCCCGACAAATCCGCCTCATCGGCATCCACGCCCGACATTCCTTCTTGCGTCGGGCTCTCCGGAGGAATCCACGTCGTGCCGCCGGCGATCGCGTCCTGGACGTCGGTGGTTCCGAAGGCCTGTTTGTCGACGGAGTACCGATCGCGCCCATCGATCGGCTCAGCCTCGTCGTCGAATGGTGCGGGGTTGTCGCCGAGCAGGAGCCCCGCGGTCCGCTCCTCCTCCGCCAGGTGATCATCGATGGCTTCCGGACTCTCGCCGCGGCGGATCGGGTCGATCAGGATCTCGTTGCGGACGCTCGTGATGCCCAGCACGTCAGTCACGACATGCTCCGCGACCCGCCGCTCCCCCTCCGTGCCGACGCGGCCCCCGAGGACGACGACGCCGTCCTCGATCCGCACAGCCAGGTCGTCGGGGTCGAGCATGTTGTGCGCCGCGAGGTGCGTCCGCACGAGCTGCCGGAGCTCTTGCTCGCTCAGGTTGTCGATGTCGTGAATGTTCTCGAAGTCCCGCTCCATGGTGACACCTGCCGTTCGGAGACGTCAGCGCGCGCGATCGGACGACCCGACCGGCCTATGGCCAAAACCTATCGCCAAAAGAGGTACGACACGCCGATGGTGACGGCGGGGTTGTGAGTCCAGAGCGCGGTCGGCTGGTCGGCCGGGAGAATCCTCGTCCCATCGCTCGCCGTACGGTAGTACGTACTCGGGTACGCGATTCGGTAGAGGTTGTCCGTGACCTCTGCCCGCAGCTGAAAGCGGCCGCCGGGAGCCCAACGCACGGCGGCGCCGAGCGACAGTGCAAAGCGGGTGCCGAATTTGAAGCCGCCCACGTCCCCTTGGGTGCGGAAGTCGCTGACGACGCCGAGGCCTCCGTTCAGCTCCGGAACGAGACGGTGCCAGCTCTTGAACCCCGTGAGGCTGAGCGCCATCCCGGCGTCGGCCAGCAGCAGCGGCACGCCCGCCGCCGGAAGCACGACGCGCGTCGCCGCGGGCTCGAGCGGATCGAGCACAGTCCGTTCCGACCGGACGTACGCGACACGCGCGGTGAAGTACGCCGGGCCCACGAGATAGAGCGCGTATCGCACACCCGCCAAGGGCCCGCTTCGCGGTGCGACGCGGGCCGGGTCGCGCTGCGTGTTGAGGTATCCCGTGAACGTCGTCACCTCGTGCCTGTAGACGAGGTCGACGTACGGGCTCTCCTGCGGCGTGTGGCCGACCTGCGCGCCAATGCCGCGCGCCGCCACAACGAGCACCGCGGTGGTCATTCCGAGAGACAGCCGGCGGCCGCTCACGCACGCACCTCGACCTGCTGGAGGTCGACGCCGCTCATCTCCGCGGGCTGCTCGAGACCGAGCATGCGGAGAACAGTCGGCGCCACGTCGCAGAGCGCGCCACCCGGACGCAGGGGCCGGTCGCCGTCCGGATCAACGACGATGAACGGCACCGGGTTGGTGGTGTGCGCGGTGTGCGGGCCCCCGGTCGCGGGATCGATCATTGTCTCGCAGTTCCCGTGGTCCGCCGTCACGAGTAGGCGCGCGCCGGCGACTTCCGCCGACTGGAGAACGCGGGCGAGCGAGCGGTCGACGGTCTCCACAGCCGTCACCGTCGCCGGGATCGAGCCGGTGTGCCCCACCATGTCTCCGTTGGCATAGTTGCAAAGGATGAAATCATGCGTGCGTGCCTCGATCGCGCGGCACAGGACGTCGGTCACGCCGGCCGCGCTCATCTCGGGCGCAAGGTCGTAGGTCGCGACCTTCTGGCTCGGCACGAGCACGCGCTCCTCCCCACGGTACGGCGGCTCGAAGCCGCCGTTGAAGAAGTAGGTCACGTGCGCGTACTTCTCCGTCTCCGCGGTCCGGAACATGGCCATTCCGGCGTCGGATACCACCTCGGCGAGGATGCGCGCCATGGACTGTGGCGGAAAGGCGACCGGGAGCTCGAACGTCTCGTCGTACATCGTCATCGTGACGACGTGGAGGCGCGGCCGACCGGAGACGTCGAAGCCGTGGAAATCCGCTTCCGTGAGCGCGCGCACGATCTGACGCATGCGATCGGATCGGTAGTTGAAGCAGATCACGGCGTCGCCGTCACGCATCGTCGCGACCGGGGCGCCGGCGCCGCGCGTCATAACGGTCGGCGTGATGAACTCGTCCGTCTCGCCGCGGTCGTACGCCGCGCGGATCACCGCGAGCGGATCGGAGCCGGTCGGACCGAGCCCCCGCACAACCGCGCGGTACCACTTCTCCGTTCGATCCCAGCGCCTGTCGCGGTCCATCCCGAAGTAGCGCCCGCCGACGTTCGCGATTTCGGCTCGCCCGCGCGCGTACTCCAATAGCTCGCGCATGTACCTGAGGCCCGATGTCGGCATCGTGTCACGTCCGTCGGTGAGCGCGTGAACAACGACGCGGTCGACCCGCTGCCGATCGGCGAGATCGATCAGCGCGAACAGATGTGTGTCGACGGCGTGCACGCCGCCCTTGCCGACCAGGCCCATCAGATGGAGGGTCGCGCCCGATCGCTTGACGGCGCGGCAGGCCTCGGTGAACGCCTCATTCTCGAAGAACGAACCGTCCTTGATCGCCTCCGAGATGCGGACGAGGTCCTGCATCACGACGCGGCCCGCGCCGAGGTTGAGGTGTCCGACCTCGCTGTTGCCGATCTGGCCCTCCGGGAGTCCCACGGCGAGCCCCGACGCGTCGAGCAACGTGTTGGGGGCACGCCCGACGAGCGCGTCCCACGTCGGCGTCGACGCGAGCGCGATTGCGTTGCCGGTCCGCTCGCGGCGATATCCCCAACCGTCCAAGACGACAAGTACGACGGGACGCTTTGCCAAGCCGGTCTCGCTGCGGTGTACTGGGAAGTGCTAGCTTCGAGGGCCTTAACGTTCGCACCAATCTATCCGCTCTTCCGCCCGCCATGGAATCACGCCAGCCCCGCATCGACCCGACGCCGCCGACGCCGCTGAAGGATCGTAGACGCCCGGGGTGGCGTGAGTTTCGGCGGTCGTACCCGGGGATACTCGTCACGATGGGGATCGTGCTCGCGGCGTTCCTCGCGATCGACGTCTGGCTGATCCGGAAGCGGCTCCGGTACCGTGGCGAGATCGAGCGGCTGCGCAACGAGATGACGGCGCTCGAGCGAACGCGGACGGACGCCATCCTCGCGCGCGACGAGAACCGCCTCCGCCTCGCTCTCGAGCTGATTCGTCGCCAGGCGCGCATCGACAAGGATCTGCACCTCAGCGTCACGGTCGACAGCGGCGTCATGTACCTCGAGCGCGAGGGGGCGCACCTCCGCGAGATGCCGATCCAGATCGGACCCGAGAAGACGGTGGGCGTCCCGCCGGATACCGTGCGCATGGTGGCCCCACGCGGCGCGCGTACGATCGAGCGCATCCTCGACGAGAACGGCACGTGGGAAGTCCCGGCGTGGGTGTATGCCGACCGCGGGCTTCAACCAAGCGCCGAGCGAACGATCAAGGGCGCGCTCGGCCCGGCCGCCGTGGTGCTGAGCGGCGGAACGGTCATCTACTCGATGCCGAGCGTCGGCCCACTCAACGACTCGGCTTACGTGCTGCCCGGGGGCATCCGCGCCCGCGCCGCCGATCTCAAAGCCATCCTGCCGAACCTGCAGAACGGCATGACGGTGTATTTCTACTGACAATGCAGGGTGGAGGCTTGAGGGCGGAGGGTGGAGACGGCCGGGCTGCTCCCTACGTCGGAACGCTCCTTCCCGTGACGGCGTATCAGACTGAGCGTCGGTTTTCTCCACCCTCGACCCTCCACCCTCCACCCTCGTCGTTTCATGGGCCTTTTTCGCTTCTTTCGCAGCGGCGGCAGGATCGCGTGGATCCTCATCGCGAGCGTCCTCATGGTCATCGCCGCGAGCACCGCCTTGCTGGCGAACACGGCCGAGGTGCGCTACGAGCGCGACGTCACGCGGATGGTGTTCAACGACAACGTCGGCGTGCTCGAGGACATCCGGAAGAGCCTCGGAATGCAGAAGGACTCGCTCGAGCGGCAGCTCGCGGCCAGCCCCGAAGCGCCCGGCGCCAACCAGGCGTACATCGTCGTGAGCATCGAGGATCATCGGCTGTGGTACAAGCAGGGCGACTCGGTGATCTACACCACGCAGGTCGCGACGGGCAGCGGCAAGATCCTCGAGAAGGAAGGGGGTTCGCACTGGAAGTTCGAGACGCCGCGTGGCCGCCTGATCGTGCAGTCGAAGGAGGAGGAACCGGCGTGGGTTCCGCCCGACTGGCACTTCGTCGAGCAAGCTCGCAAGCGCGGCCTCGGGCTCGTGCGGCTCAACCGAGGCGAGGAGATCCCCGCGGGCGGCGGCACCGTGATCGCCGTCTCCGGCTCCAACGTCGTGCGGCGGTACCCGGACGGTCGTGAGACTCCGATCGAGACGGCCGAGGACCGCGAGATCGTCGTCGCCGGGAACATCATCATCCCGCCGTTCGGCACCAACCAGCGGAAGTACAAGGGCGTCCTTGGCACCCACCGCCTGAACCTCGGCGACGGTTACGCCCTGCACGGCACCAACAAGCCCGAGACGATCGGGCGCGCGGTGAGCCACGGGTGCGTCCGCCTCCGGAACGAGGACATCGCGAAGCTCTACGAGACCGTGCCGATCGGAACGCCTGTGTACATCTACTAACCGAGCACATCGGTACGGTCCGGCACGCATTTAGCGAACTCGACGTCCGACTACAGACTGCGGACTAGGATCCTTCGGGGTGCTCCTGCCGCCGGCTCGGAGCCTCCCGACGGTCTCGGTCCGCAGTCCGCAGTTCGCAATCGGACGTCATTCCAGGTTCCGGTCACGGCTCAGCCGCGTAACTTCATACCGCACGAATCGTCCTCCGCGCGCTAGCGGAGTCTCCTTGCTCAAGGCAACCTGTCGGGCGTCGCCGCTAGTCGTCCGCAGTGCCTCGGTCTGGTTGCAAGGGAGGTTAGTTCGTCGGATGGTTCCAAGAGTCGTCCTCGGCCTGTCAAAAGGTCGCGTGATCGCGTTGGGCACGGCCCTTGGGCTGGTGTTCAGTTCGCCCGTGGGCACCGTCGCCGCCCAGACCGTCGAGGAGGTCGCGCGGCTCGACTCGGTCCGCCCTTCGACCGCCGGCAAGGTCACCGCGGACAGTGCCGCCGGCGATCTGGTGATTTCAAGCAGGCCCGCCGATCCGCCCTTCGGGCGGAGTGGCAAGCTGCGCGCGCGTCTACTCAGCGGCTCGGGGAAGGGGTTGGTCGCGTTTCCGTTCCTGTCCGGCTACGTGAAGGCGAAGCTTGCGAAGCCGGGCGTCTACGAGGTCGAGGACGAGAAGCTCGGGCGACCGCTGACGTTCATCCGCCTTCTCCCGTTCTCGGAGAAGAAGTACGGCCGCATTGGGGCGTATCGGATGGGCTTCTGGCCGGCGGAGCGGGGCAGGCTCCGGGCGATCGCCTATGGCAACCCGGACGGGTTCATCGAGGTGACGCCGGAGAACCAGGATACGCCAGTGTCGGAGCACTTCCGCCTTCGCGATTTTCTCACGAAGGACCAGTTCAGCGTTTGGCCGAAGTACCTGGTCCTGCGCGAAGAGCTGATCGACAAGCTCGAGCTGGTGATCGCGGAGATGCAGCGCGCGGGCGTTCCGGTCCGCCGCATGACGGTGATGAGTGGCTTCCGCACGCCGCAGTACAACCAGCGGGGCGTCGGGAGAGGGGGACGGGCTCAAGACAGCAGGCACCAATTCGGCGACGCCGCCGACGTGTTCGTCGACAACGACGGCGACGGATGGATGGACGACCTGAACCGCGATGGGCGCGTGGATCACCGCGACGCACAGCTGATCCTCGCGGCCGCCGAGCGCGTCGAGCGTCGTCATCCGGATCTCGCCGGTGGTGTCGGCGTCTACCGCGCCACGCGGGCGCGCGGGCCGTTCGCCCACGTGGACGTTCGCGGGCGGAGAGCCCGCTGGGGTAGCCTCTGATGCGGCAGCTCGGTCCGACCGATCGACTGCGCCAGCGCCGCCGCTTCGCGCGACGTGAGCGGCTCGCGAGTCTGGCCATCGCGTCGCTGGCGGCGAT
Organism: Gemmatimonadaceae bacterium; assembly: GCA_046263215.1. GTDB lineage: Bacteria > Gemmatimonadota > Gemmatimonadetes > Gemmatimonadales > Gemmatimonadaceae > JBHELH01. Next base: position 29,037 of record JBHELH010000165.1, read on the forward strand.
CGGAGTGGTGCAATTCTTCCGGCCGGCGGGCGCCGCAGCGCGCGGCCCCTTCGGTCGTTTCGCGGCGTCCGAGACGCGCTTCGTCCGTGCCGCCGCCATCGGGAATCGCGGCGGGCACGCGGAAGCGTCGCGCGACGCGTTCGGCAGGAGTGGGGAGGTGCGCATGCGCTTCGCCCTTCCCGGCACGACGCTCGAGTTTCCTCTCGTCGTTGGTGGCGATCCCCGTACGCTCCGCTACGAATGGCTGCGGCTCGGCGACACGACTGCCGCCGACTCCTCGCAGGCGCTGCGCGGCGCGAACGTGATGAGCCCGCGGCGCCCCGGGTTCTACCGCCTGGCGGTCCGACGCGGCGCGGAGCGCGAAGTCATGACGGAGCCAATTGTCGCCGTGCTGACGCCGTTCCAGCGTAAGGTGGGCGGCATGCTCAATGGCTACCGGATCGGCACGTACCTCGCCGAGCGTCTCGCCGGACGGGGCGCCGCTCTCGCCGACCACCCGGAAGGCTTCCTCGAGGTCGCGCCGGAGCACGTCGAGCTGAGCGTCAGCACGCATCTGACCGTCGGCGACTTCATTACGCACGACTCGCAGGAAGATGTCTGGCCGAAGTACGTCGCCATCAATCCGCGTCTGCTGGACAAGCTCGAGCTGGTGATCGCGGAGGTGCAGAGCCGGCGTGGCCGCTTGCGGGTCATCGACCTCGCGCTGGGCATTCACTCGGGATTCCGGACCCCGTGGCACAACGCCCGCGTCCCGCGCGCCGCGGGTGACAGCCGTCACCAGTACGGTGACGCGGCCGACGTGGTGATGGACGCCAACGGAGACGGCCGCATCACCGCCGCCGACGGGATGCTCGTCGCGAACGCGGTCGAGCGGGTGGAGTACGAGCACCCGGACCTGGCGGGCGGGCTCGGGCTCTACACGGGCCGGCAGTTCCGCACGCCGTACGTTCACATCGACACGCGTGGCACGCGGGCGCGGTGGGACGTCGGCAACGAGCCGGAGCCGCCGGCGCCCGACATCGGGCTTTTCACGCCGACGGGCGCTGCCGACGAGGGGCCCGCGTCCGGCCCCGACCTACCACGAGTGCGATCGACGAGCACCCGGCCGACGATGCGATGAACGAGCACCTGCGGGATCGGGTGCTGAGGAAGCTGGACACGCTGTCGGACGAGCGCGCATACCAGGTGCTCGACTACATCGAGTTCCTGGAGTCGAAGTACGCCGAGCGGCAGGCCCCGCCGACGAGCATCTTCACCCGCTTCAGCGAGGCTGTGGAGGACCGGTTGCGCGCCGGCAAGATCTCCGCGAGCGCGATCGCGGAGACAATGGGGCTAATGAACCGGGCGATGAACGTGCTGAGCGGAGTCGCCACAGGCGTTGCCGCCGCCGGCCGATCGGTGGCCAGCGATCTGGAGCGGGCGACAGCAACCCGCCCCGCCGGCGCCACGGGGCCGTCAGGGCCGTCACGGCCGGTAGGGTCCGCAGCGGGCAGCGCCACGCCGCCCAGCGGCGCGCCGGTTGCTGGTAGGGGGGTTAGCCCCGACGCGCCGTCCGGCCCGCCGCCGTCTCAGTCGGTGCCTCCGGGCGCCACCGCCGACCCGCGCACGACGGAAAGCGGCGAGCTCGAGCCGCCGGTCGAGGGGTGACGCGAGGAAGCTGAACGGCGGTCCCGGTCTTCGGGCGTCGCATCCGCAACAGGTCGAGGAGGACACGGTGAAGCTGCTCAAGCAAAAGGACGGCGGAGTCGGGGCGCGCACCCGCCGAATCGCGCAGGGCGCCGCTGACCTCCTTCGGCCGGCCGTCCGGCCGCGGAAGGGCGCGAAGCGGACGGTCGCGCATTATATCGCCCAGCTGCCGAATTACCTGCGGCTGCTGGCCGGCCTCCTGACTGATCGTCGCGTTTCGGCCGTCGACAAGCTGCTGGTGGGCGCCGCGATCGCGTACATCCTCGCCCCGATCGACCTCGTCCCCGAGTTCATCCCATTCCTCGGGCAGGTGGACGACGTCTACCTGCTCGTGCTCGCGATTCAGCGCCTAATGCGAAATGCCGGCAGCCGCGTCGTCCGCGAGCACTGGGCGGGCGACGCGGCCGACCTCGCGGCCGTCAACCTTCGGCGGGTGCTATCGGCTGCCGCGTTCTTCCTGCCGAATCGCGTCACGCGACGGCTGCGTGGGCTCGCCAGGCGCTGAGCGCAGACGAGCGAACCCGGTGTCCAGGCTGGACTTCCGGTCCCGGCCCCCCTAGCTTCAGCCATGGCGACCAGAACTCGTGACGCCAATCGGCCCGCCCCTCATCAGCCGGGGAGCGGGCCGTCGCGTCTCAAAGCCGAGGGCTCCGGAGGGCCCTCCAATGACGGGCTCGCGCGCGTCCGGCCGGCCGTGGCGCTGACGTTCGACGACGTTCTCCTCGTGCCACGCCGCTCGGCCACGCACCCCCGCGACGTCGACGTCACGTCCCGGTTCTCGCGGGGGATCACGCTCAACATGCCCTTCGTGTCCGCCGCGATGGACACGGTCACCGAGGCCGAGATGGCGATCGCGGTCGCCCGGGCGGGGGGGATCGGCGTCATCCACAAGAACATGTCGATCGACCGCCAGGCGTCGGAGGTCGACCGGGTTAAGCGCTCCGAGAGCGGGATGATCCTCAACCCGATCACGCTCGGCCCGGACGCGAGCCTCCGCGAGGCGAACGCCCTTATGATGCGGTTCCGCATCTCCGGCGTTCCGATCGTCGACGAGGATGGCCGCCTCGTCGGCATCATCACGAACCGCGACCTGCAGTTCGAGCGCGACCTCGACCGCGCGCTCCGCGGCGTGATGACTCAGGACAAGCTGATCACGGCACCCGTCGGCACGACGCTCGACGAGGCCGAGCGGATCCTCGGCCGCCACCGCATCGAGAAGCTCCCGGTCGTCGACGATGACGGCGTGCTGCGGGGCCTCATCACCGTCAAGGACATTCACAAGCGGCGGCAGCACCCGACCGCCAACAAGGACCAGCACGGCCGGCTGCGCGTCGCCGCCGCGGTCGGGGCGGCGGGTGACTTCCTCGTGCGCGCCCGCGCGCTCGTCGACGCCGGTGTCGACGCGCTCGTCGTCGACACCGCGCACGGTCACGCCGAGGGCGTGTTGCGCGCGACGGCGGCGGTGCGGGAGAAGTTCCCCGACGTGCAGCTCGTCGCCGGCAATGTCGCGACGCGCGACGCGGCGGCGGAGCTGGTGGACGTCGGCGTCGACGCCGTCAAGGTCGGCGTCGGTCCGGGCTCGATCTGCACGACGCGCGTCGTCACCGGTGTCGGCGTTCCGCAGCTCACGGCGATCTTCGAGGCGGTCGACGGCGCCGGCGACGTGCCGGTGATCGCCGACGGTGGCGTGAAGTACTCCGGCGACGCCGTGAAAGCGCTGGCCGCCGGCGCGTCGTCGGTCATGATGGGGTCGATGCTCGCCGGCACGGAGGAGAGCCCGGGGGAGGCGTTCCTTCTCGAGGGCCGCCGCTTCAAGATGGTCCGCGGCATGGGCAGCCTCGCGGCGATGCAGGACGGGAGCGCGGACCGCTACTTCCAGGAAGGGGAGCTGTCGCCGCGCAAGCTCGTACCGGAGGGCATCGAGGGCCGTGTGCCGTACAAGGGCCCGGTCGCCGACGTCCTGTTCCAGATGATCGGCGGCCTGCGGAGCGGCATGGGCTACGTCGGCTGCGCGACGGTCGACGAGCTCCGGACGCAGACGGAGTTCGTCCGCATCACCGCCGCCGGTCTCCGCGAGTCGCATCCGCACGACGTGACGATTACGCGCGAGGCACCGAACTATTCGGGCTGAGCGCGCGCAGAATCTGGCGAGTAGATCGGTGAGGGCCCGTGTTGTGCACGAGCCCTCTATTCTTGACACGGTGCGATAGCGGGCCCAACTTCCCGGCCGCATTCACCCCTGTATACAATCTGAAAGGCGGCCCCTCGCCTGACGCCGCGCGCCAACCATCCTCCCGGAGAAGCCCATGGGTGTGTGGACGAAGAAGCCCCTTTCCATGCTCCAGACCGAGGCGAGCGCTGAAGGCGAGCACTCCCTCCGTCGCGCGCTCGGCGCGCTGAACCTCACCAGTCTGGGCATCGGCGCGATCATCGGCGCCGGCATCTTCGTGCTCACCGGGTCCGCCGCGGCGCAGTATGCCGGGCCCGCCGTCGTGCTCTCCTTCGTCCTCGCGGGGCTAGGCTGCCTGTTCGCGGGCCTCTGCTACGCGGAGTTCGCGGCGATGATCCCCATCGCCGGCAGCGCGTACACGTACGGCTACGCCACGCTCGGCGAGTTCATCGCATGGATCATCGGATGGGACCTCATCCTCGAGTATCTCTTCGGCGCGTCGACCGTCGCCGTAGGCTGGTCCGGCTACTTCGGAGCCCTGATGCGGCAGATCTTCGGCGTCGGTCTTCCGCCGGCATTCTCGCAAGCGCCGCTCTCGGTCGAAGGCACGCACACCCTCGTCCGGTCGCAGCTTTGCGTCAACCCGGCGACGAACGCCGTCGTCGAGCTGCACGGCGGGGCTGCCTGCGCCGCACCCAACGTGCTCCAACATGGCATCGTCAACGTGCCGGCCGTGGTCTTGATCCTCATCCTGACGACACTGCTTGTCATCGGGATCAAGGAGTCGGCGCGCTTCAATAACTTCATCGTGTTCCTCAAGCTGATCATCGTCTTTCTGGTGATCGGCTTCGGCTTCATGTTCGTCAACAAGGCCAACTGGTCGCCGTTCATCCCGCCGAATGCCGGCGAGTTCGGGCAATACGGGTGGAGCGGGATCGTCCGCGCGGCCGGCGTCGTCTTCTTCGCCTACATCGGCTTCGACGCAGTGTCCACGGCGGCGCAGGAGGCGAAGAACCCACAGCGCGACATGCCAATCGGCATCCTCGCGTCGCTGGGTATTTGTACGGTCCTCTACATCCTGATGGCGCTCGTGATGACGGGGCTCGCGCACTACACGGAGCTCAACGTCCCACACCCGGTGTATATCGCGATCGAGAAGGCCGGGCCGTCGCTCACCTGGCTCGGCTCGGTGATCAACATCGGCGCGGTCGCGGGTCTGGCGTCGGTGGTGCTCGTCATGCTCATGGGCCAGCCGCGCATCTTCTACGCGATGGCCCGCGACGGCCTCCTTCCGGCGACATTCGGGAGGGTGCACCCGCGCTTCAAGACACCGTACGTCACGACGATCGTCACCGGCCTCGTCGCGGCGACGATCGCCGGTCTGTTCCCGATCGGCCTGCTCGGAGAGCTGGTCTCGATCGGCACGCTGCTCGCCTTCGTCATCGTATCCGCCGGCATCATCGTGCTCCGCTACACGAACCCAAACGCGCCGCGGCCCTTCCGCACGCCGATGGTGCCGTTGGTGCCCATCCTCGCCATCCTCATCTGCGGCTACATGATGTACGGGCTGCCCGGCGATACGTGGCTTCGGCTGATCATCTGGATGCTCCTCGGGCTCGTGATCTACTTCGTCTACGGCATCCGGAACTCGCGCCTCGGGCGCAGTGAACCGGCGGCGATGGCGGCCGACTGACCCGCGCGCCCGCGGACGAGTTATCTTGGAGCGGCGCCCGTGACCCGGGCGCCGTTTCGCTTGCCGGGACTGCTTCCGGAGCCACGCCCTGAGCCCCGCCGACCTTCTCACCATCCCCGCCGCGCGCCGCGCTTCGATCGAGCAGCTCGCGGCGCACTTCGTCCGCGGCCGCCGCGTCGCGCTCTCCACGCACATCAATGCCGACGGCGACGGCTGCGGCTCGGAGGCGGCACTCGCGCGGCTCCTCGCGCAGCGTGGCCTCACGGTCAAGGTCGTCAACCCGACGCCGTGGCCCGCGCTCTTCGACTTTCTGCTCGGCGTCGACGTCGTCGACGCCACGGCCAAGGGCGCGAAGGCGCTCGCGGGTGTCGAGCTGCTCGTCGTGCTCGACATCAGCGATGTCAAGCGACTCGGTGTCCTCGCCGACACGGTTCGCAAGCTCCAGATCCCGCGCATCGTGATCGACCACCACGTGCCTTCCGACGACCCTGCCGGCGACGTGCTGTTGACCGACACGACGGCCTGCGCGACCGGGGAGCTCGTGTACGATCTGACGCGCGTGCTCGGACTCGAGATAACGCCCGAGATCGCGCGCGCCCTGTACACGGCAATCCTCACCGACACCGGCAGCTTCCGCTTCAGCAACACGTCTCCGCGATGCCTGGCGATCGCGGCCGAGCTGCTCTCGCATGGCGTCGACCCCGAGGAGATGTACCAGCGCGTGTACGCGAACGCACCGCTCGGACGCGTACGCGTCCTTGCCGAGGCGCTCGGCACCCTCGAAGCCGACCCGAGGCACGGGCTCGCCTGGCTGTCACTCACCGCCGGCGCCGTGGAGCGGCACGACGTGACGTCCGAGGATCTCGACGGTATCGTCGAGCACGCGCGATCCGTCGCGGGGACGAAGATGGCGCTCTTCTTCCGCGACCTCGGCTACGGCAAGGTCAAGGTGTCCTTCCGCAGCACGGGCGACGTCGACGTGAACCAGTTCGCCCGGCTCTTCGGCGGCGGCGGGCACGCGAAGGCGGCTGGTGCGATGATCGCCGGCTCCCTCGAGGATGTGCGCGAGAGGGTCGTGAACGCGGCGAGGGTGTACGTCGGGAACGAGCGAAGTGAGACGCGAGAGGAGACGCTGGGGACGCAGCCTACGTCTGCCCGCCCACCTTCGGCGGGCACCCGCCGCGGTTCTTCCGGTTAGCTTTCGCCCGATGGCCGACACACTCCACCAGCGCATCGCGACGGCGCTTTCGAAGGTGCGGAACCCTCGGACGGGCACCGACGTGCTCTCGGCCGACATGATTCGCGACGTCGGGACGACGACTGAGGGGCGCGTGCGCCTGACGCTGCTTCTCACGGCCGCGGACGACCCGACGCTGGCGCGCGAAGTGCGCCGGGCCGTCGAACGCGTCGAGGGCGTGACCGACGTCCGCGTCGACGTCCGCGACCCGGCCGAGCTGAAGTCGCGCGGAGCGCCGCCGGGCGGTCGCGCGCTCCCGGTCATCGACGCGCGCGCCGCCACGCAGCGGCCGGCGAGCGCGCAGATGCGCCCGGCCCCCACGCCGAAACCATACCCACATCTGGGCCACGTCATCGCCGTCTCGAGTGGCAAGGGCGGCGTCGGGAAGTCGACCGTCGCCACCAACCTCGCCGTCGCGCTCGCGCAGCGCGGAGCGCGCGTCGGCCTCATGGACGCCGACGTCTACGGTCCGAACGTGCCGCGCATGATGGGCCTGTCGGGGCCACCATCCGTCGTCCGCGAGAAGATCATCCCCCTGGAGGCGCACGGCGTCAAGGTCATCAGCCTCGGCTTCCTCATCGAGCGCGATCAGCCGGCCATCTGGCGCGGGCCGATCGTGATGAAGATCGTGACGCAGTTCCTTCAGGACGTCGCGTGGGGGCAGCTCGACTTCTTCGTCGTCGACATGCCGCCCGGGACGGGCGACGCGCAGCTCTCGCTGGTGCAGGCGACGAACGTCCACGGCGTGCTGATCGTCACGACGCCGCAGGAGGTCAGCGTTGGCGACGCGTTGCGCGGCGTGAAGATGTTTCAGCGCGTCAACACGCCGGTGCTGGGCATCGTCGAGAACATGAGCTGGTTCGAGTGCCCGCATTGCGGGAAGCCGTCGGCGCTGTTCGGTTCCGGCGGCGGGGAGCGGCTGGCGGGCGAAGTCGAGCTGCCTTTGCTCGCGCAGATTCCGCTCTACCCGCGGGTGCTCGAGGCGGCCGACCAGGGCAACCCGATCGTGGTCGCCGACCCCCGCTCGGCTGCTGCGCAGGCGCTTGCCAGCCTGGCCGAGCGCGTCGCCGAAGCGATGCAGCCGGTGCCCGTGTGATGCGACCTCGCTGCCCGACCTGAGCGCGCCATGAGCGTGCCGGCACGGAACGACCGCGGACCGCGGCCGCCGGGTGATTCTGCTCCGGCGGCCGCGCTGCCGTTGGGACCGCGCGAGGGCCTGGCGCCCGTCGCCGTCACGGGCGAGCAGCCGGCGGCACAGCTCGTCGTAGACTCGCTCCCGCGTACGATCGTCCGGATCGCGGCGCCCGCGATCGCGTCCACGGTCCTCATGACCGTGTTCACGTCGATCGACACCTACTGGGTCGGTACGCAGGTCGGCGCCGACGGGCTGGCCGCCGTGTCGACGTCGGTGTTCTGGATTTGGCTCGTCGTCTCGGTGGCCGAGATGGTGAGCATTGGGCTCACCGCCGTCGCCGCGCGACGATACGGCGAGGGCCGCCCCGACGAGGGGGCGCGAACGGCCGGCGACGCCTTGCTCTTCGCGCTCGCCCTCGGGGCGCTCGTGACGGTTGTCGGTCTCGCCGCGCTCGAGGCGTGTTTCGCGATCATGCAGACGCCGCCCGAGGTGACTGCGCTCGGCCTGCGGTACCTTGGCACGTACCTGCTCGGGGCGCCGCTCATCTTCGGCTTCTTCGTCGTCGACGCCGCATTTCGCGCGTCCGGGGATTCGCGCACCCCGTTCGCGCTGCTGGCGACATCGGTGGCGATCACGCTCGTCCTCGACCCGATTCTCATCATGGGGCTCGCCGGCGCGCCGCGACTCGGCGTCATGGGCGCCGCGATCGCTACGGTGTCGACGCGCGCCGTCGCGTTCGCCCTCGGACTCGCGCTCGCGTCGCGGCGAGGGCTCCTGCGCGTCGGCCGCGTCAATCCCGGCCGCATCGCGGCCATCACGCGCGTCGGCATCCCGACAGCGGCGACGGGCGTCTTGTTCAGCCTCGTCTACGTCGTGATGACGAGGACGACGACGCAGTTCGGCACGCCTGCGTTGGCCGCGCTCGGTATCGGTCACCGCGTGGAGAGCTGGTTGTTCATGATCGGCGTCGGTGCGGGCGCGGCGACGGCCGCCATCGTCGGGCAGAGCCTCGGGGCGCGGCGCCCGGATCGCGCGGAGCGAGCGGGGTGGCTCGCCGTGGCCTTTTGCACGGTGCTCGGTGCCGTCGTCTGCGTCCTCGAGCTGACCGCCCCCGAATGGTTCGCCCGGATCTTCAGCAGCGACCCGGCGGTCATCGCCGAGGGGGCGAACTACTTGCGCATCGCCGCCATCTCACAGCTCTTCGTTTGCGCCGAGATCGTCCTCGAGGGTGCGCTCGGCGGTGCGGGGGACACCCTCCCCCCGATGCTGACGTCGAGCACGATCACGCTCGCGCGCATCCCGCTGGCCGCGTGGGCCGCCGCCGAGTGGGGGAGCAGCGGGATCTGGTGGGTGATCTCTCTCACGGCGATCGCGCGCGCGCTCGGCATGGTCGTGCTCTGGCGCGGCGGCCGGTGGAAGCGCAAATCACTGTGAGCACGGCGCGCTCGCGCGCCCCCGCGATCATGCGTCCTGTCGTCACGTTGCTCACCGACTTCGGCACCGCCGACGGCTACGTCGCCGAGATGAAGGGCGTCATCCTTTCGCGCGCCCCGGAAGCGACGATCGTCGACGTTACGCACGACGTCGCGCCGCAGGATGTCGAGTGCGGCCGGCTCGCGCTCGCCAGGTACTGGCGACGGTTTCCGCCGGGGACAGTGCACGTCGCGGTCGTCGATCCGGGCGTCGGCTCCGCGCGTGCGGCACTCGCGGTCCAGAGTGACGAGCGGTCGCTCGTCGGACCGGACAACGGCGTTCTGTCTCCGGCACTACTCGTCGCCGGCGCTCGCGCCGTGACGCTCCCGATCCCGGCGGGCGCGGCGCCCACCTTTCACGGGCGCGACGTTTTCGCGCCCGCTGCGGCCGATCTCGCCCTCGGGGCGCCCCTCGACGCGCTCGGCTCGCCCGCGCTCGATCTCGTCATTCGGCGGACGCCGGAGCCGCGGCGCCTCCCGGACGGCTCGATCGAGGGTCAGGTGATCACGATCGACCGGTTCGGGAACGCGATCACCAACCTGCTCAGCCTGCGCGCTCAGAGCGTCGACGTGAACGGCACCGTGCTCCCGCTGCGCCGATCGTACGCCGACGTCTCGTCCGGCGAGCCAATCGCGCTGGTGGGCTCGACGGGGTTGATCGAGATCGCGGTACGTGACGGCAACGGCGCGAAGACCCTGGGGCTCCAACGGGGGAGCGTCGTGGTGGTGCGACACGGATAGACTGGCGTCGCAGTCGGACGTCCGCAGTCGCGTCACGCGTCCCGCGCCTGTTTCGTCCGCGCGACCGACGAGGTGTCCGTGGGCCCCTCCGAGAGGATGCGGCCGTGGTACACGGCGCCAGTCTCCGGCTTCGCCGCGCCGGTGCCGTGCTGGAGCTCCGCCGCCAGCTCGCCGCCGGCGAGCACGACGAACATCGAGTAGTACATCCACGTCAGCAGGATGATGACGCCGCCGATGAAGCCGTAGGTCGGATTCGGCGGGAAATACTGGACGTACATCCTGAATGCGAGCGTCGCCGCGATCCACAGCACGGTCATCACCGCCGACGCGACGACGACCTTCCGCCAATCCTGTCTCACGTTCGGTAGGAAGTAGTACACCATGAACCCGAGGCCGACGAGGAACGAGAACGCGAGCGGGAACTGGATGATCGTCCAGACGAGGCGGCCGGTGTGACCGATCCCGATAAACATCCCCACCCGGTCGATGATGTCTTCGCCGGCGAGGATGGTCACCGTCGCGAGGATCATGATGACGGCGGCGACGACGAACACGAAGAGCCGCAGGAGCTGACGCTTCCACCACGGCCGGTTCTCCTCGACGTCGTAGGCCGTGTTGAGGGAGGCCATGAGCGACCCGAAGATGTTCGACCCGGACCACGCCGCGAGGAGTGCGCCAACGGACATGAGGCCGGGGGCGTTCTCGGAATAGACGACGTTCGCCAGTGCGTCAGCGAGCGGCTTGGCCGCGTCGCCGCGCACGGACGACTGGATCTGCCACGTGAGGAACTGCATCACCTGATCGCGCTCGCCCACGAGGCTGAGCAGCGGCGTCAGAAAGAGCAGCAGCGGGAAGAGCGAGAAGAAGAAGTAGTACGCCGTCTGCGCCGCGAGCGTCGGGACGCCGTCGGCAAGGATCTCCTTCCCTGTGCGTCTCAGCAGCGCCCCGACGTTGTAGCCCTTGATGACCATGAGTCCTCGCCCCTCGATTCGCGCAATCGTCGAGGGCCGGGCGAGCGCAAGGGGCAGGCCACTTTGCAGAGGTAGGAGGAGGGAGGAATGAGGGGGAGTGGTTCGGACTCACTCCTCATCCCCCCCTTCCTCTTCCCTCTAGCTATCCGACCGCGCCACCGATACCGGGCGCCGGGCCGCGGCGACGCCTGTGACCGGCGTTGGCGTCTGCCACAGCATGGGATCGGCCGCGGGCGCACCACTCGGCGATTGTGCCCGACGCACGGTCACGCGTGAGGCGATCAGCGCACCGAGGCCAAGCGTCACCGCAACCCACGTCACGGCCAGGGCCGCTGCGCGAAGGATCGAACCGATCAGCGGAGAAGAGGTGAAAGCGGCCGCGAGGAGCCACAGCCCGAGGTAGAGCACGAGGCCGGCGACGAGCGCACGGAGGCTCGCGCCGCGAACCGGCGTGGCTGACACGCGGCTGGCCCTGCCGGTAATCGAGCCGCCGGTGAACCGGGCCACGGCGAGGAAGCCGAGGGCGAGAACGCCGGCGAGCGCGACCGCGTACGCCACAATGGCGAACGGGATCAACAGGATGCCGACGACGGTGAGCGCGAGCGCGAGCACGATCACGAGCAGCACCGGGATGGCGGCCAGCTGTGCTACCACGCCGTACCAGAATGCACGCGCGAACCGTTGCTGCAGTGCCTCGACGACCGGGTCGAGGGACGCTTCGGCGAAGACGAGCACTCCGATCCCGAGAACGGTGAGGACCGCGAGCCAGCCGAGCACGACCTTGATGGCCCGCCAGGTCGCTTCAGGCCTCGCGACGTTCCCGCGATCGGGCCCTCTCTGCATCGCGAGAATTCCGCTGACCGAGCGAATCTCCCCCTCGACGACACCCCCGCGAGCCCGGACGCGGCCGCCGATGGCGACCGCGTCGCCGCGAACTACGCCCCCTTCGTGAACGATCACGTCCCCGTGCAGAGCGACAGCGTCACCTTCCACGCGCCCGTGGACCTCGATCGGGCCACGGGCGACGGCAATCGTCCCGCGCACGGTCTCCCCCGCGGCCACGTGCCGGCCGCCAATGACGAAGCTGTCGGCCGGCGGGATCCGGCCCGCGAGCCGCGTCGCGCGGAGAATCGCGACCTCAGTGCGGACCTGGCGGGGGACCGGTCCGCGACCGGGCTGCGTCTGGGTAGACAGGCTGACGGCGCCCCCCGGGTACGGCTGCCCGGGAAGGACAGACTCACGAGTGACAGGGCGCTGCTGAGCGTCGAGGCGCGACGCCGCGCCTACGGCAATTGCCGCGAGCGCCAAGCTGACGAGCCGCCGGCCCATCTCAGGCCTGCGGGCGGCGATTGGATGAAGCGAGCGCTCGGAGTCCCGCGACCGCGCCTGCTGCCGCGCCGAGGAAACCAAGCGCGGCAAGTCCTGCCCCGATCATGCCGGTCTGTTGCAGCAGGACGAGGAACTGCTCGCCGAACAGCACTGCCGCGAGCTCGCGCAGCCCGCCGCCGGCCACCTCGCGAACTCGATCGCCGGCCAATCCGGCGGCGAGCGCCACAAGCTCGACCTGCGTGACGAGCCAAAGGGTCGCGATCGTGAGGACGGAAGCAACCGCCGTCCCGACGGTCAGGGCGGCGACGCGCAGCGGCCGTGACTGCGGCACCAATCGGGCGACCGCGTCCCGCGCCGCGACGTGCCAAGGAACAAAGACGGGGACCTGTGCCATCACCCGATCGGCGAGGCCGAGCGACGGCGCGAAGTGCGGGAGCTCTTCGAGCCCGTCGGCGATCCGGCGCGCCACCTCGACCTCAGCTCGGCACCTTGCGCACTCGCGGACGTGCGCTCGAAGGGGGGCAAGTCCAAAGCCCCCCTCGCCATCGACGAGGAGATCGATCTCGTTTGGAAGAAGGTGACGATGATTCACGAGGAGGCCTCCGTCGGCCTGTACGGGATGGATTCGGGGATGGTTTCAGGCAGAACGACAGGCAGGAGGTGGGAGGTGGGAGGCAGGGACGTGACCGCCGTCACAGCGAAGCTCCCACCTCTCCCACCTCCGACCTACTCTTTCAGGTGTTCCAACGCCTTCCTGAGCTCATGCCTCGCCCTGTGGATGTACGTCTTCACGGTACCGAGCGGCAAGTCGAGTGTTGCCGCGATCTCCTCGTACGAGCGGCCCTCGACGTGGCGAAGAAGGATGCACGACCTGTACTCCGGCCGCAGACGACCGATAGCCACCTCAATCGCGGAGCCGAGCTCCTTCGCCTCGAGCTCATCCAGCGCGGACTCCTGCTGGCCGGCAACCTCGAAGGACGTTGCCTCGACGGCGTCCGGCGTCGCGGCGTGCGGTGACCCTTCCATGCTCACCGTGTCGAGATGCCGCCGCCGCAGGTGATCGATAGCGACGTTGTTGGCGATCTTGAACAACCAGCTCGAGAACTTGAACTCGGGTCGGTAACGGTCGACGTGGTTCAGCACTCGGATGAACGTGTCCTGGGTCAGATCCTCGGCCAGCTCGCGATCCCGCACCATGCGATAGACGAGCGAGAAGACGGGTCGTTCGTAGCGCCGGATCAGCTCCCGGTATGCCGCCTCGCGCCCCTGCTGCGCGAGGCCCACCACGTCGGCGTCAGGGAGATTCGCGAGGTCGAGGGCGGGGGGCAACCGAGAGGCGATTGGACTTGTGAGCTTGGGCGAACGGCAGCGTGTGAGCTCGTGAGCTTGATAACTTGTGAGGAACTGCCGTAGCTCGTCGGTGCGTCCGAGGAGCGCGGCGCGTAGCCGCCCCCACAGGCTCACAAGCTAACAAGCTCACAAGCCGGTTTACTCCATGTCCGTCCGCGATATCGAAGAGACCGAAGCTCGAGCCGCGGCGGGCGGCGGGGCAGAGAAGCGTGCGTACGTGCGCCGAATGTTCTCGGAGATTGCGCCGCGCTACGACCTGCTCAACCACGTCCTGAGCCTCAATGTCGATCGTGCCTGGCGGCGGCGCGCGATTCGTGCGCTGGCGTGGGAGCGCGCACCGCGCGGCCTGTACGTCGACCTCTGCGCCGGCACGCTCGACGTTGGCGCGGAGCTCGCGCGTCAGCCGGGATTCGCGGGCCTCGTCGTCGGAGCGGACTTCGCGGAGCCGATGCTGCGCGCCGGCAATGGCAAGGCGCCCCGCGCCGTCCTCGCGCCGGTCGTCGCGGACGCGCTCGCGCTGCCGCTCGCCGACGGCCGCGCCGACGGGGCGATCGTCGCATTCGGGATCCGCAACCTCGCGGACCTCGACGCCGGATTACGGGAGGCGTTCCGTGCGGTCCGGCCGGGGGCGCGCCTCGTCATCCTCGAGTTCAGCACGCCCCACACGCGACTCGTGCGAGCGCTCTACCAGTTCTACTTCCGGCGCGTGCTCCCGTTCATCGGCCGCGTCGTCAGCGGCCACCAGACCGCCTACCGGTATCTCCCCGAATCCGTCGCCAACCTTCCCGGCGAGGCGCAGCTCGCGCGCCACATGGAGGGCGTCGGCTTCCGCAACGTTCAATGGCGACGACTGACGTTCGGGATCGCAGCCCTGCATTGGGGAGAGCGGTGAAGGAAACCGTCGCCGGCTTGGTAGCTGGCGGCCTTGGTAGCTTGTGAGCTTGATAGCTTGTGAGCTTGTGAGGCTGCGGCCGTGCAGCGGACGCCCTCAGGACGCCACTCGGAGCCCAGCAGTTCCTCACAAGCTCACAAGCCCACAAGCTATCAAGCCGTTCTACATGACTTTCGACACTCTCACCGACTTCATCACCGCGCTTGGCGAGACCGGACAGCTCGTCCGGATTCGGCAACCGGTCTCCGTCGACTTGGAGCTGTGCGAGATCGCCGATCGGGTGATGAAGATGCCCGGCGGCGGGCCCGCCCTGTTGTTCGAGCAGCCGGTGCTCTTCGACGGTAACCGGTCCGAGTTTCCCGTCGCTATCAACCTCTTTGGCTCGATGCGGCGGATGTGCATGGCGCTGGGTGTGGACGATCTGGACGCCATCGGCCGGCGGATCTCGCGGCTGCTCGAGATGAAGGTACCCGAGGGACTCGTCGCGAAGCTGTCCCTGCTGCCGCGGCTCATGGAGGTTGCCAAGTTCCCGCCGCGCAGGGGCCGCGGGACGCCGGCGTGTCAGGAAGTCGTTTGGCGGGGAGACGACGTCGACCTCCGGCGGCTTCCCCTCATGAAGTGCTGGCCCGAGGACGGTGGCCCGTACATCACCTTTCCGATGGTGATCACGCGCGATCCCGTGCGCGGCATTCGCAATGTCGGGCTGTACCGCATCATGCAGACCGGACGAAGCACGCTCGCGATGCATTGGCAGCGCCACAAGGTCGGCGCGGCACACTGGCGCGAGATGGCCGAGCGCGGCGAGCGGATGCCGGTGTGCATCGCCATCGGCGCCGACCCGGCGTCGATGTACTCGGCGTCGGCGCCGCTACCGCCGACCGTCGACGAGTTCCTGTTCGCAGGCTTCCTCCGCGGCCGTCCGGTGAGACTTGCGCAGGCGGTCACCTGCGACCTCGAGGTGCCGGCGGACGCCGACATCGTCCTCGAGGGTTACATCGACCCGGCCGAGCCTCTGGTGACCGAGGGCCCGTTCGGAGACCACACCGGGTTCTACTCGCTCGCCGATCTGTACCCGCAAGTGCACGTCACTGCCGTCACAATGCGCAAGCAGCCGGTCTTCGCGGCCACGATCGTCGGTCGACCGCCGATGGAGGACTACTACCTCGGCCACGCGACGGAGCGCATCTTCCTGCCGCTGCTGCGCCTGACTGTGCCGGAGATCGTGGACTACCACATGCCGGCCGAGGGGATCTTCCACAACCTCGTCTTCGTCGCGATCGAGAAGCACTACCCTGGTCAAGCGTACAAGGTGATGAACGCGCTGTGGGGCCAAGGACTCATGTCGCTGGCAAAGCTCATCGTCGTCGTCGACAAGTGGGTCAACGTGCGCCACCCGCAGGAGGCGTGGTGGGTGGCCCTCAATAACATCGATCCGGAGCGCGACGTCCGGTTCACCATGGGCCCCATCGACGTCCTCGACCACGCGAGCCGCGCGTTCACCTACGGCTCGAAGATGGGGATCGACGCCACGCGCAAGCTGCCGGAGGAGGGCTTCGCACGCGAGTGGCCGGCGGTGATCGAGATGGACGAAGCGACGAAAGCTCGCGTCGACGCAATGTGGCCGTCGCTCGGCATCGGGGCGTGGTCCGCGGTGCGGGATGTGCGAGACCCCGCGCCCCCGCTGCCTGCCGACGATACCGCAGCGCGAGTGGCGGGGCGATGACGACTCCGGCGCACCACCCACCACGGACCACCGACCGCGAGGGGCAGACGTTCCAAGGGGCCTCCCGGCTTACCGCCTACGTCAACTTCGTCAAGCTTCCCCACACCCTCTTCGCCCTGCCGTTCGCGCTGGTTGGGACGGTGCTCGCGAGCTACGAGTGGGCGATCCGGCCCGCGCAGATCGTGTGGGTTGTGCTCGCGTTCACTGCCGCGCGCTTCGCGGCAATGGGATTCAACCGGATCGCCGATCGGCACATCGACGCCCGGAACCCGCGCACCGCGCGGCGCGAGTTGCCGAGCGGCGTCCTCGGCGTCGGCGAGGCGACCGCGGCGGTCGTCGTGGCCTCGGCCATCTTCGCGCTTGCGGCGTGGCGCCTCAACGCGCTCTGCCTCGCGCTCTCACCGGTCGCGCTGGCGTGGGTGATGACGTACAGCTACACCAAGCGCTTGACCCGGTGGTCGCACCTCGTGCTCGGTCTCGGACTCTCGATCGCGCCCGTCGGCGGCTATCTCGCCGTTACGGGTCGGTGGAGCGAGCCGTGGTGGATGCTCGGCGCGCTGGCACTCGCGGTCGCCACCTGGGTGGCGGGCTTCGACATTCTTTACGCTCTGCAGGACGTCGCGTTCGACCGAGAGAATGCGTTGCATTCCGTGCCGGTCGCCTTCGGCGAGGCGGGCGCGCTCGCGATCGCGCGCGCGCTCCACACCGCGACGGTGCTCGGGTTGGCACTCGTCGGAATTGCCGCGGGAGCGGGGTGGCTCTACGCAGCCGGCGTCGCCGTGGCCGCGGCACTGTTACTGTACGAGCACTCGCTCGTGCGCGTCGGCGATCTGTCGCGTCTGGACGCGGCGTTCTTCACGATGAACGGCATCATCAGCATCGCCTTCTTCGGCTTCGTGCTCGCGGAGCGGCTGGCGCGATGACCCCGGGCGCGGCCGGTGGAGCGCACCCGATCGTCGTTGCGATCACCGGCGCGTCCGGAGCGCCGTACGCCGTCCGGCTCCTCGAGCAGCTCCTTGTGGCCGGGCGACGCGTCCAGCTGGTGGTGTCGAGTCACGGACTGCGGCTCCTGCGCACGGAGATGGACATCGACTCCGTCGCGGCCCTCCGCGATCGCGTCGGCGTTGTGTTGTGGGACTCGCTGGTTCGTGTCTTCGAGGACGCCGATCGCGGCGCGGCCCCGGCTTCCGGGTCGGCGCGGTCCGCGGGGATGGTGATCTGCCCGTGCTCGATGGGCACACTGTCGGCGATCGCCGCCGGTTCGTCGCGCTCACTGGTCGAGCGAGCCGCCGATGTCGCGCTCAAGGAGCGACGCCCTCTCGTCCTCGTACCGCGAGAGACGCCGCTGAGCGCGATCCACCTCGAGAACATGCTGCGCGTGACTCGCGCCGGCGCCGTCGTGCTCCCCGCCGCGCCCGGCTTCTACCACCGGCCGACCGGCATCGATGATCTCGTCGACTTTGTCGTCGCGCGGGTCCTGGATCACCTCGGGGTCGAGCACGTGCTCGTGCCACGGTGGGGCGAGGGCGAGGGGCGGGTCCGCCGTGACGGGTCGGGGCAACCGCGCGCCGGGCGCGGCGGACCGCGCGCCGACTCCGCCGAGTAGTGGCTCACCTCATCGGCCTCATCTCCGACACCCATGGCCTGGTTCGGCCCGACGTGCACGAAGCGCTCGCCGGGGTCGAGCTGATCTTGCATGCGGGCGACGTGGGTGGTGACGACGTCCTCGATGAGCTGGGGTCGATCGCGCCGGTGCTGGCCGTCGGCGGCAACACCGACCCGCCCGGACATGGGCGTCTCGTGCCGTCGATCGAGCGCGACATCGGCGGCGTCACGATTCACGTCAGCCACGGGCACGAGGTGGGCAGCCCGACACCGGACAAGCTCCTCAAGCGCTACGCCGCCGACGTGATCGTCTACGGGCACACCCATCGCCAGCTCGTCACCAACTCCGGCCGACGGTGGGCCGTGAATCCCGGCGCCGCGGGCCCGCGCCGCTTCGACCTCCAGCCGTCCGTCGCCCGCATGACGATCGAGAACGGGACGCCGAGGATCGAATTAGTCGGGCTGAAGGGCTAGGGTGGAGGGTGGAGGGCCGAGGCTAGAGGAGCCGCGGAAGAAAACGGGCCGGCGCGCTTCGCCGGCCCGATTCCGTTTGCGCCCCGCCCTCCGCCCTCCGCCCTCTGCCCTCAGAACACCTTGAAGTGGTTCGCCGGATAGAGGTAATCGTCCCCCGAGTCGTCGACGATCCGGTAGAACGCGCCATCCGCCTCGACGCTGAGCAGCTCGTAAACCTTGCCAAGCGTGAGGTCATGACAGCCGCCGGGCTCGTCGCAGCCCGGGTACGTGAGCCACGGGCGAACACTGATGCACTTTACGAGTGTCGTCGGCTGCCAGCACGTGGTCATGACGGCTCCAGGTTGGCGTCGGCTGCGCCCCCAGGTGGGCGAGCAACACTCGGCAGTGCAGGAGCCGCGCCACGGGGGCGGACTGTGGGCGGCGGGCGGAACTGCCGCCCTCCCCTCAGGAGGCGAGCAGCGCCGCTGACGCTGCGCGGGCCGAGCCGGCCTCTCCGGGCGCGCTCGTGCGCGCCAGCTCACGTGGGAACCGTCTGAACCAGGATGAGAGCAGCAGCAGCTCGTCGATCTCGTGGGTCGGGATCTGCGCGCCCTTGTGCTCGGCCCGCTCGAAGACTTCGGCCACCGTGCGGCGCAGCGCGGCGCGCTCCCGCACGGTTCGCGGGGCCGACGCCTCCGCACGCACGCGGCCGCGCCGGATCACGTAGACGCGGTCATCGCCGTCGTGACCCGGCACGCGATAGACGAACGACAGCGTTTCGACCGCGAAGCGAAAGCGAATGAACTGCTCCTTCAGCGATTCGAGTCGGTGCAGCTTGTCGCGCAGGCTTCCCGCGCGCTCGAACTCGAGCCGCTCACTCGCCGCCTCCATTTGGCGGCGCAGCGTGTGGATCGGACCGTCGTCGGTCCCGTCGAGGAACGCCCGCGCCAGCGCGACGCGCTCGGTGTACTCCCCGGCGCTACAGCCGGCCACACACGGCCCCAGACACTTCTTGACTTCGTACCGAATGCAGCCCGGCGTCCGCGGCTGGATCTGGAAGAGCTCCCGCTGGTCGCTGTAGTGCATCGGCCGGTCGAGCGCGCAGTCGCGCAGGCCGACGACGTCGTTGAGCTCTCGCACGGCCTCGCTCACCCGCAGCGCTCCTTGAAACGGCCCGTAGTACAGCGCGGTGTCATCCTGTCCCGCCCCACGGACGACGAGCAGTTTCGGCGCCGCCCCGCGCGTCAGCTTGATGAACGCGAAGTGACGCGCGTCGCGCTTCATCGCGACGTTGAAGCGCGGACGGTACCGCTTGATGAGTCGCAGCTCTTCGAGCAGCGCCGCGAACTCACTCGGCGTGTAGTCCCACTCGATGCGGTCGGCCTCGCGCAGGATGCGGGCGCCCTTGTCGTCGGGAAAGCTGCAGCGGAAGTAGCTGAGCAGCCGCGATCGAACGCGCTTCGATTTGCCGACGTACACGATCTCGCCATCCGGGGACAGCATCCGATAGACCCCTGGCCGGTCGACGGCGTTCGTCCGCACGTTGTCGCGCATCGTCGCGAGCTGCGCGTGCGACGTCGGTGGGCGGAGCAGGTCTACTCTTGGCAGCGCGCGCACAGTACGGTGGAGCGCCCGTCGATCTCGTACGTCCCGATGAGCCCCGCGCCACACCGGGCGCACGGCTGGCCGGCGCGGCCGTACACGGCGAGGTGCGCCGCGAAGCCGCCGCGTTGGCCGGCGGCGTCGCGGTAGTCGCGGAAGCTCGTACCCCGCGCCGCAATCGACTGGCGCAACACGTCGAGTACTGACGCGCGAAGACGTGTCGTTTCGTCGCGCGTGACGTTTCGTGCCGGGCGGGAGGGGTTAACGCGAGCGCGCCAGAGCGCCTCGTTCGCGTAGATGTTGCCGATGCCCGCGATGCGCCGCTGATCCATCAGGACTTTCTTGACAGCCTGCCGCGAGGCCGAGAGGAGGGCCGATAGATGCTCATCGGTGAACGCAGGGTCAAGAGGCTCGACGCCGAGGCCGCCAGCGTAATCGGCGAAGCGCGCAGGTGACATCAGTGCGACGGTGCCGAGGCGGCGAATGTCGCGGTAGTGCAGCGAGCGGCCGTCATCCAAGGCCAGCTCGAGCGTGGAGTAGCGTCGCTCCTCGGAGGGAAGCGCGCCGTCATCGATGAGCAGCGCGCCGGTGAACCGTGGCTGGACGACGACGCGGTCCGCGGTCGAGAGGTCGAGCACGACGAGCTTGGCGCGCCGCCACGCGCGCGCGATCGTCGCGCCCGTCACGCGGCGGGTGAACCGGGGTGGCGTCACCTCACGCAGCACGTCCGCCTTCGTGACGCGCACGCGCCTGATCGTCCGACCGCCTATCGCCGCGTCAAGGTCGCGCGCGATGGTCTCGGTCTCAGGAAGCTCCGGCACGTCGCTTAGGGGCGCGTGGTAGTTCCCGCCACCCAATGTCGGCGCGGAAGAGCTTACCGGGAAGGTCGACGCGCGCGGCGTAGTCGCTGCTGAGATGTTGGGCTTCCTCGAACGTCCCAGCCACGGCGGTAACCGTCAGCACGCGGCCACCCGCGGTCACCAGTTGCCCGAGCTCGTTGCGCCGCGTTCCGGCATGGAACATGAGCACGTCGACGTCCTCTATCCGTGGGAGCCGAACGACGTGCCCGGTCTCAGGCTTCTCCGGGTAACCGGGAGCGGCGACGACGGTGGCGACCGCGTAGCCGCCGCCGCCCGCGCTCATGCTATCGGGAAGTCCCTCTCCGCGAGCCACTCGCGCCACCAGCTCGTGTAGCGGCGGTCGAATGTCGATGAGGGGAAGCACGGCCTGCGTCTCTGGGTCACCAAATCGGCAATTGAACTCGACCACCTTGGCGCCGTCGCGCGTCAACATCAGGCCCGCATAGAGCAGTCCCGTGAACGGCGAACCTCGTGCCGTCAGGGCCTCCAGCACCGGCCTGATGATGCGCTTGCGGATGTCTTCCTTGATCAGCGGCTGCGCGATGGACACCGGGGCGTAGGCTCCCATGCCGCCTGTGTTCGGCCCCCGATCTCCGTCGAAGAGGCGCTTGTGATCCTGGGCCGGGGTCAGTTCAAAAGTCCTCACGCCGTCGGTCAGCGCGAATACCGAGAGCTCCTCTCCCTCCATGAACTCCTCGACGAGGATCTCGCGGCCCGCCTCGCCCATCCCGCCACCGACGAGCATCATGTCGATCGCGGCATCGGCTTCGGCAATCGTCTCGCAGACGACGACGCCCTTGCCGGCCGCGAGGCCCGACGCCTTGATCACGACCGGCGCGCCAAATTCGCGCGCCACGCGCCGCGCCGCCTCGGGGTCCGTGTGCGTCACGGCGCGGGCCGTTGGCACCCCCGCGTCGAGCATCAGCGCCTTCGCGAAAGCTTTCGACGTCTCGATCCGCGCGGCGGCACGCGTCGGGCCGAAGATCGCGAGGCCGTGCTCGCGGAACTGATCGACGATCCCGGCCGCGAGCGGCGCCTCTGGTCCGACGACCGTCACGTCGATGCGCTCGCGGTGCGCGAGGGCGATCAGCGCCTCGATGTCGGTGGCGCCAACCGGAACGCACGTCGCGAGCTCCGCAATCCCCGGGTTCCCCGGGGCGGCGTACAGCTTGAGCGCCGGGTTCTCGCTCTTGAACTTCCAGACCAGCGCGTGCTCGCGCGCACCGCCGCCGACCACGAGCAGCCGCGTCACGCTGGAACGCGACTCACCCGCGGACGGCAGCCCGACAGCTACGAACCTAGGGCGTTCCGCTCGTGCTGCCCGTAGTCCCACCGCCCCTGAACGCACTGCTGAACGCGTCGCGCGCGCGCTTGAGCGAGTCGCCGAACGTACCGAACGTCTGGCGCGTCTCCTCGCCGTAATAGCCGACCGCGTCCTCATAGTCGCGCGACAACGGCGGCGGCTCCTCGCCGCGACGATAGTAGTTACCGGCGAGGATCTGCTCGTATTCGCCGCTCCGGTGCCAGCGCAGCAGCTCGGAGGCCCGCACGGTGTTGAAGGGGTGCTCCCGGAACGCCGTGTTGAGGAGCTTGAGCACCGTGTCCCACGCGTTGCCGCCAGTCTCGTACTCGGACGCCTGCTGCATGAACTCGTCGACGTTGATGTCGTCGACGCCGGCGCCGCCGCCGCCCCCCGCCATCTTCAGGAAGGTACGCATCGAAACGTCGAGGTCCTGGGTCCCGAGCAACCCGGTGCGATCGCAGGAAAGCTCGCTCTTTCGATACCACTCGAGTAGGGCGAGCTGGAACGGGAGCAGCGCCATCCCGGCGAGGAACGGCAGGTTGTTCAGGCCGAACGTGATGATGATGATCGCGATCGTCCGATACGTCGTGTGCCCGCTCATGATGTGGCCGAGCTCGTGCGCGAGGATGAAGCGTTGCTCCTCGGGGTCGAGCGCGCCCAGCGTACCCGAGTTCATGACGATGAACGGGTCGTCGAACCCCACGGCGCCGGCGTTCACGAACGGCGTCTGCGTGACGTAGAGCTGCGGCCGCGTCGGCCAGTCCAGCGTCTCCAGCACCTCGGTGTAGAGGGCGTTGAGCTTCGGCCGCTGCCTCGGGCCGACGCGTACCGCGTTGGCCAGGAACAGCTGCCGAACACCTCGCTCGCCGAAGAAGCCCGCGATCTTCCGGACGACTTCGTCGAACCCTGGAATCGCCCGCAGCGTGTTGAGGGCCGCCCGGTCAGCTGGGTGCTCCCACGAACGGGACGAGATCTGGACGAGAGGGACGCGGGCCATGGGCGAGTTTCGAGGTTTGAGGTTTGAGTTTGAGTCTAAGGGAGTTCCGGGGTTAGACGACTGCGGCCGTCGCTGGTTCCTGATCCCTACGGGAGCAGCCCGCATTTGGTGTCTGCACGGGTTGGGGCCGAGGCGGAGCCAGTGTCTGGTCTCGAAACTCGAAAGTCGAAGCTCGCAACTCGCTAGTCCCCCAGCGCTTGCTCGAGATCTTCCAGCAAATCGTCCGCATCCTCCACCCCGCACGACAGCCTGACCATCCCGTCCGTGATCCCTAGCCGCGCCCGGTGATCGGCCGGGACCGACGCGTGTGTCATTGACGCCGGGTGGCTGATCAGGCTCTCTACGCCGCCGAGGGACTCGGCGAGCGCGAAAACCCGCACTCGCTCGAGGATCCGGGCCGCGCGCTCGCGGGTGCCGAGCTCGATGGTGATCATGCCGCCGAAGCCGGTCATCTGCTGCGCCGCAAGCGCGTGCTGCGGATGAGACGGCAGGCCCGGGTAGATCACGTGCTGCTCGCCGAGCCGTTCCGCGAGCCAGGTGGCTATCCGGCGGCCGTTGGCGTCGTGTCTGGGCATCCGCAGGTGGAGAGTTTTCGTCCCCCGCAGGGCGAGCCACGAGTCCAAGGGGCCGGGGACGGCGCCGGCGGCGTTCTGAATGAACTGGAGTTGCTCCGCCAGCCCGTCGTCGCGGACGACGCAGATCCCGCCGATCATGTCGCTGTGGCCGTTGAGGTACTTCGTGGTCGAGTGGTACACGATGTCGGCGCCGAATTCGAACGGGCGCTGGAAGAACGGCGTCGCGAACGTGTTGTCGACGATCAGGCGCGCGCCCGCCCGGCCCGCGACTTCGCTCACCGCGGCAAGGTCGGTCAGCCGCATCAGCGGGTTCGTCGGCGTCTCGATCACGATCGCGCGCGTGACGGCCGTGCAGGCCTCCGCCACCCGTTCCGGGTCTCGCGTGTCGAGGAACGTGAACGTGAGGCCGTAGTGCCGGAGGATCTTGTCGAAGAGCCGGAACGTCCCGCCGTACGCGCTCTCGCCGCAGAGAATGTGGTCCCCGGCGCGAAAGAGCTTCATGATCGAGTCGAGGCAGGCCATGCCGCTCGCGAAGGCAAAGCCGTGCGTCCCGCCTTCGAGCGCGGCGACGTTGCGCTCCAACGCCTCGCGCGTGGGGTTCGTGCCGCGCGCGTACTCGTAGCCCTTGTGCCGGCCCATCCCCTCCTGGACGTACGTCGACGTCAGGTACACGGGGGGCATGATCGCGCCCGAGAGCGGGTCCGGCCGCTGACCGGCGTGGATCGCTCGTGTGCCGAAGCGGCTGGACAAATCGTCGTCAAAGACGCGGGTCATGCCGACACTCTGCGGGTGAGTAGCGGTTGGCCGGAAAGATAACTCCGGCGACCCGCACCATGCGATGCGCGCCGATACCTCCCCTCCGGTCTGTCTGGTCGTCGACGACGAGCCGCGGCTGCGTCAGGTGATCCTCCATCTGATGCGGAACGACGGCTTCCGGTGCTTCGAAGCGGGCGACGGCGCTGACGCCCTGACGATGCTCGAGCAGCAACCGACCACGCTCGTCCTCACCGACGTCCGCATGCCGAAGATGGACGGCATCGAGCTGCTGCGTCAGGTCCGCGCGCGGTACCCGGAGACGGCGGTCATCATGCTCACCGCCGTCGCCGACGTCGAAAGCGCGGTGAGTTGCTTCGCCATCGGGGCGCTGGACTATCTGACGAAGCCGTTCAACCTCGAGGAGGTCCGGGCGCGGGTGTCGCAGGCGCTGGAGCGGCGGCGGCTCGTCATCGAGAACCGCGAGTACCGCGAGCGTCTGGAGGAGAAGGTCGCGGTGCAGGCGCGTCGACTCGAGGAGCTGTTCCTCGCCAGCATCCAGTCGCTCGCCGAGGCACTCGAGGTGAAGGACCCGTACACGCGCGGCCACTCGGTGCGCGTCAGCCAGTATTCGGTCGTCATCGCGCGCACGCTCGGCCTCGACGGCGAGATGCTTCGCCAGATCGAGCTCGGCGGGCACGTGCACGACATCGGCAAGATCGGCGTGCGCGAGTCGGTGCTGAACAAGCCGGGGCCGCTGACTCCCGAGGAGAACGAGCACATCATGTCACACCCGGTCGTCGGCTGGCGGATCCTGTCACCGCTGCTCGCCGAGACGCCCGCGGCTCTGAACATCGTCCGCTCGCACCACGAGCGCTTCGACGGCTGTGGGGTTCCGGACCGCCTCCAGGGGGCAGCCATCCCGGTCGAGGCCCGCATCGCCGCCGTCGCTGACTCGCTCGACGCCATGTCCAGCGGCCGCCCTTACCGCCCGGCCGTTCCCGGCTGGGCCGAGGCGCTGAACGAGCTGCGCCGCCACAGCGGCAGCCAATTCGACCCCGAGGTGATCGACGCGGCCCTGCGCGCGGCGTCCACCGGGGAGCTGGCGTTGATCCCGCGCGCTGAGAGTGCGGTGTTGCCATCCCGACTGCGAACGCCGATTCGGTCGACCGCGGTGGGCTAAGTCAGACGTCGAATCGACCGGTCGAGCTTCGGAGCCGGTCGGCGATGGCGGCCAGGTGAGCGCTCGAGGCGGCGACGCTCGACATCGCCGCCGTCTGCTGCTGCGCGACCGCGCTCACCTGCTGCGACGTCGACGCGTTCTGCTCGGCGACCGCGGCGATCGCCTCGATCTCGCGCGAGAGAGATTCGGCTTCCTGCCGCTGAACCTCGGCCGCTTCCACGATGCGCTCGACGGCGCCGCGACTCGCCTCGATCTCGCGCCCGATCTGCGTCAGCGCGAGCGCCGAGGCGCGGATGACCGACTCGCCGTTGGCGACGCGGTCGCTCATGTGCGTGATGCGCTCCTCGGTCGTGATCGCCGCGGCGCGGATCTCGCCGGCGAGCTTGCGGATCGTGTCCAGCGCGCGCGCGCTCTCACTCGCGAGCTTGCGCACCTCCTCGGCGACGACGGCGAAGCCTTTGCCATGCTCGCCGGCGCGTGAGGCCTCGATCGCGGCGTTGAGGGCGAGTAGGTTCGTCTGCCGCGCGATGCCGGCGATGGCGTCGGTGATCTTGCCGATCCGCTGCGACTTCTCCGCGAGCTCCGAGACGGCGGGCACCGCTTCCTGTGTCACCGCCGTGATGGCCGCGAGGCTCCCGAGCGCCTCCTCGGCGGCCGACTCACCGCGCCGGGCGGACCGCGCGACCACGTCCGCCGCGCCT
Source organism: Gemmatimonadaceae bacterium (assembly GCA_046263215.1). GTDB lineage: Bacteria > Gemmatimonadota > Gemmatimonadetes > Gemmatimonadales > Gemmatimonadaceae > JBHELH01. The sequence goes on from JBHELH010000165.1 coordinate 55,468, forward strand.
TGAGCGCCGCGCGCATGCCCGGCCACGGTCATCGCGCGATTGGCGAGCCGCATCGACGCGTCGACGACGACGTTGATCCCCTTCGTCTGCACAGCCGCGGAATCGGCGATCGAGTGGGCCGCGCCGGCCACCTGCTCCGTCGTCGCCGTCATCTCCTGCGCCCCCGAGGCGAGCTGCTCGGCCGTTGCCGCAACCTCGGCCGCGCCGCCCGCGATCTCGACGAGCAGGCTGCGCAGGCTCGCCGTCATGCGGCGGAACGATTCGGCCAGCGCACCGACCTCGTCGCCGGAGACGAATGGGAGATCCTGACGAAGCTGGCCGGCCGCAACCGCCTCGGCGTGTCGTGAGACGGCGGAGATGCCGAGCGTCAGGCGTGCCGCGCCCCACGACGCCAGCGCGAGCGCCAGCACGAATGCCATCAGCGGGAACGGCGCGAAACGCAGCATCTGGCCGCGTAGCTCGCCGAGGAAGCTGTCGGCGCGGAGCGTCGTGACGACGTAGCCGGCGATCGTGCCGTCGTCGCGTACGACGGGCGCGCCCGCCGATATGAGGCGGGCACCTTCGTCCGCATAGATACCCGTGTGGCCAGAGCGGCCGGGCCGCATCTCCTCGGGCAGTCTACGCGGCGGGCGCCAGCGCGTCGCGTACTGCGGGCTTCCCGCGCGCCACGACGAGTGCGCCAGGTAAATGTATCCAGTCTCCGTCGGACGGACGACCGCGATCCCGTGCACCAGGTCGGCCGCGTTGCCCCCGTTGGCGACCCAGAGCTCCTTCAGCGTCTGTCGAACGAGATCGAACGCCGGGCCTCCCTGGCTACCAACCTCCGCGACGACGTCCAACGACTCAGGCTGGATCGTGACCGCCGCGCTACGAGCTACCGTGAGCAGCCGCTCCGCGTGCAGGTCGGTGAGCGCGGCGCGATTCTGCAGGTAGATCGGCACGACGAGCGCGACCAGCGTTACGACGACCGCAGCGGCACTGATGGCCGCCATCTTGATACGGAACGGCAGCCGGCCGGGTGCGCGCAGCAGCAGGGGCGCGTTCAGGCAGTATCTCCTGGGAAGACGGGCTCGGGGGTTTTTGCCACTAAAGACCGCCCAGGTAGCTTACGCGCAACGGTTGGACGAGCTCGGAGGATCAATGGGGCAGGGCGCCAAAGGCAGTCTGATGGTGAGCGTCTCGGGCATCCGGGGGCGGGTCGGCGAGTCGCTCACGCCCGGTGTGGTCGCGAGTTACGCCGTGGCGTTCGGTGCGTGGGCCGGGAATCGCGGGAAGGGAAATGCCATCGTTCTCGGCCGTGACAGCCGCGTTTCCGGGCCCATGTTCCAAGGCATCGTGTGCGGCGCGCTCCAGTCGGTCGGCTGCAAGGTCGTCGACATCGGACTGACTAGCACGCCGACGTGTCAGTTGGCCGTCGAGGATCGGCATGCCGCCGGAGGCCTCATGCTCTCGGCCAGTCACAACCCCATCGAGTGGAACGCGCTCAAGTTCGTGGGACCGAGCGGGCTGTTCCTCGAGGCCGCCGAGGGCGCCGAGATGCGGTCATTGCTCGACCGCGGGATCCAGTACGCGACGTGGGACAAACTGGGGAGCGTGGAGCGCTACGACGGAGCCATCGACGCGCACATCGAGAAGGTGCTAGCGATTCCGTACGTCGACGTCGACAAGATCCGGGCTCGGCGCTTCAAAGTCGCGCTTGACTGCGTCCGCGGTGCGGGCGGGGTGATCGTGCCCCGACTCCTGGAGCGGCTCGGATGCGAGGTCACCGGTATCAACATGGAGACCGATGGCCGGTTTCCGCGGCCTCCGGAGCCGGTGCCGGAGAACCTCGGCGACCTGGAGCGCCTTGTCCGGTCGTCCGGCGCGGAGGTCGGCTTCGCCGTCGACCCTGATGTGGATCGGCTGGCGCTCGTGTCCGACGACGGCCGGGCGATCGGCGAGGACTACACCCTCGCGCTCGCCTGTCGGGTGGTACTGCGGCACCGGCGCGGACCGGTCGTGACTAACCTCTCGACCAGTCGGATCGTCGAGGACGTAGCGGTCGCGGCCGGGGTGCCCGTGATCCGGGCGCCGGTCGGCGAGGTCAACGTTGCGGTCCGAATGCGGATGGAGAAAGCGCCGATCGGTGGCGAGGGGAACGGCGGGGTCATTCTGTCCGAGGTACACCTCGGGCGCGACGCCCCCATCGCTGTGGCGCTGATACTGCAATTGCTTGCCGAGGAGGAGCAGCCCCTGTCGCGCGTCGTCAGGGAGTTGCCGCGGTACGTGATCGTGAAGGACAAGCTCGATCGGCCTGCCGCGAGCCTCGATTCGGTGTATACCGCGTTGCGGGGGGCGTTCCCCGGAGCCGCTGCGGACACGCAGGATGGGCTGCGGCTCGCGTGGCCCGACCGCTGGGTGCACGTACGCCCTTCCGGAACGGAACCGATCGTGCGTGTGATAGCGGAGGCGCCGACGGCGGAGGAGGCGGGCGAGCTCATCCGCCGGTCGCGCGAGCCGCTCGACGCACTCAGTGCGTGACGCAGTCAGAAGGCTTGTCCATAGACCCAGCTTCGTCAGGACGACCGATATGTGTGGGATCGTTGGTTACGTAGGACCCCGGGAAGCGCCACCGCTGCTCCTCGAGGGTCTGAAGCGACTCGAGTACCGCGGGTACGACTCGGCCGGTGTCTCGATCACGAACGGCGACGGGCTGGAGACCCGGAAGGCCGCGGGGAAGATCTCCAAGCTCGAGGCGGTGATGAACGGCTCGCCGTTGCACGGCACCGTCGGCATCGCGCACACGCGTTGGGCGACGCACGGCCCGCCGACCGAGTGCAACGCGCACCCCCATCACGACTGCACGAACACGATCGCGGTCGTCCACAACGGGATCATCGAGAACGCCTCGACGCTCAAGTCGCAGCTGCAGGCTCGCGGCCACATCTTCCGGTCGGAGACTGATACCGAGGTTCTCGCGCACCTGATCGAGGCCGAGTACGAGGACGACCTCGAGGGAGCGGTCGCCGACGCGCTGCGCCAGGTCGAGGGCACCTACGGCATCGCGGTCGTGTCGTCGCGCGACCCCGACAAGATCGTGGCCGCGCGCAAGGGGAGTCCGCTTCTACTCGGCGTCGGCGAGGGCGAGTACTATGTCGCGAGCGACGCCGCAGCCATCCTCCAGCACACGAGGCAGGTCGTCTACCTCGACGACGGCGAGGTCGCGGTGCTGTCGCGGAACGGCTACCAGGTCGTCGATCTCCGCGAGCGTCAGCTCCAAAAGCCGGTCACGAAGATCGACTGGGACCTCGAGCAAATCGAGAAGGGCGGGTTCGCGCACTTCATGCTCAAGGAGATCTTCGAGCAGCCGCGAACGATCGAGAACACGATGCGTGGCCGGCTGCTGCTCGACGAGGGCGACGCGAAGCTCGGCGGCATCGACCTCCCGCCGGAGAAGCTGCTCGAGGCCGACCAGATCATCATCACCGCCTGCGGCACGAGCTGGCATGCGGGCCTGATCGGCGAGCAGCTGATCGAGGAGTTCGCGCGAATCCCGGTCGAAGTCGAGTACGCGTCGGAGTTCCGGTACCGGAACGCGGTCGTCACGCCGAAGACGCTCGCGATCGTCATTTCGCAGTCGGGCGAGACGGCCGACACGCTGGCCGCGCTCCGTGAGGCGAAGCACCGAGGCGCGACGACGATCGGCATCGTGAACGTCGTCGGCTCGACCATCGCGCGGGACACCGACTGCGGCATGTATACGCACGCCGGCCCGGAGATCGGCGTCGCCTCGACGAAGGCGTTCACGAGCCAGGTGGTGGCTCTCGCGCTGCTGACTTTGAAGCTGGCGCGGATGCGCGGGCTGTCGGTGGTGAAGGGACGCGAGATCGCGCAGGCGCTCCAGAAGCTGCCGGAGCAGATCCAGCAGATCCTCGATCGAGCGAGCGAGATCGAGACGCTGGCGGAGGAGTTCAAGCGCGCGCCGAACTTCCTGTACCTGGGTCGGGGCTACAACTTCCCGACGGCGCTCGAGGGGGCGCTCAAGCTCAAGGAGATCAGTTACATCCACGCCGAGGGCTACCCGGCCGCGGAGATGAAGCACGGTCCGATCGCGCTCATCGACGAGATGATGCCGGTCGTCTTCATCGCCCCCCACGACTCGGTCTTCGAGAAGCTCGTGTCGAACGTGCAGGAGGTGAAGGCGCGCCGGGGCACGGTCATCGCCATCACGACGAGGGACGAGGAGGCGCTCGCGGGCAAGGTCGACTACGAGTTTCGGATCCCGGAGACGATCGAGGAGCTGACCCCCGTGCTCGCAGCGATACCGCTCCAGCTCCTTGCGTATTACATCGCCGTCAAGCGCGGCGCCAACGTCGACCAGCCGCGGAACCTGGCGAAGTCGGTGACGGTGGAGTGAGAATCGACCGCGGACTGCGGAGTCCGCAGTCCGCGGTCCTCACTCGGTTCTCGTCGCCCGCGCCAGCTGTCTCTCCAGCCCCGCGGGCGATGCGTCGAGGAACTCGGCCGCCGCCATGACGACACGCCATTCCTCGCCGGCGTCGTTCACGAACGCGCGGTGGCCGTCGTCCGCGTTCCACGCCGCAGTCGGCGAGCCGCTCTGCCGCCGGTCGCCGCTGCGACGGTCGTACACTTGCCAGCGCCGGCCTGCGCGGTCGTGGTAGATCAGCGTGCCGTCCGCGGCGGTCTCCGTCCGCGACCGGCGGCGGTCGCGGTTCGTGCGCCAGAGGCGGAACGACGCCGTCGACTCCTCGATCGCCCGGCGCAGCTCCGCTCCCTCGACCGGCATGCGGAACCAGGGCACGCGGCGTGAGTGCGCCCAGGCCCCGGGGCCGCCGCCCGCCGCCTCCTGCCTACCGAAGATCACGACGCCTACCTGGCGCCTCGCCGCGCGGGCCAGGAAGAGGTCGGACCGCGCGACGTCCAACGCCTGGTCGACGAGGACAACGAGCAGCGGCCGGACTCGCGCTAGGGCGGCCTCGGGGCCCTCACCCTGTTGGGCGAACGCGGGCTCGTAGCCTTCCAGCTCCAGCAGCATCCCGAGCAGGGCGGCGGCCATCGGCTGGTCACAAAGGACGAGGACCTTCCTTGGTTGCGCCCGCGTCGCCACGTCTCGGTTGCGTCCTCTCCCGACGAATACCGGAAATACGCCGACGCCGCCGCGCGCGCGCGGCGGCGATTTGACTCGGCTGCTCCCGCAAAATATATCACGGTCGGCGCGCGCCACGGCGCGCGCGCCGCAAGCCGTTCCACACTGCCGCCCCGATGATCGCGCACGACTCCCGTGGGACCCCCGAGGATGCGCGCCTGCTGTCCGGGGCCATTGCCCAACGCCTCCGCGACGCCATCCGGGCGCGGTGGCGGGCGCGCGACAGCGCGGAGACCGAGCGGGCGGTCGCCTGTCTTGCGACAGCCCTCGCCGATGCGGCCGCCGAGGCGCGCGAGCGGGCGCTGCATCCCGAGGAGCTGATCCTCGCGATCAAGGCGCTCGAGGCTGATGTCAGCGCCGAACGGGCCGACTTCACCCCCGGCCAGCGGCGCGCGTTGCGCGCGTGGCTCGTCACGGCCTGCATCCGCGCATACTTCGACGTCCCCTAGCCGCGCCCCATGCGCGTGCTTCTGCAGCGCGTCTCCCGCGCCGAGGTCCGCGTCGCCGCGACCGGGGGCGGGGGGCGGGTCACCGGGCGAATCGGTCGGGGATTCCTCGTTCTCGTCGGATTCACACACGCCGACGGTGACGAGCACTTGGACTGGATGGCGGAGAAGATCATCGGGCTGCGCGTGTTTGGCGACGCCGACGAGAAGATGAACCTGGGGCTCGCCGACGTCGGCGGCTCGCTGCTCGTCGTCTCGCAGTTCACCCTCTATGGCGACGCGCGCAAAGGGCGACGGCCGAGCTTCATCGACGCCGCCCGTCCGGAGACCGCGATCCCGCTCTACGAGCGGTTCGTCGCGCGGCTGCGCGAGCGGGGGGCGCCGGTGGAAACGGGCGAGTTCGGCGCCATGATGGACGTGGAACTCGTCAACGACGGCCCAGTGACGCTGTGGCTGGAACGGTGAGTGGACGGACGCCGCGGGTAATCCTCGCTTCGTCGTCGCCACGCCGCCGCGAGCTCCTGACGCTCGTCGGGATCCGGCATGAGGTTGTCCCGGCAGATATCGACGAGTCCTACCTCTCAGGCGAGCAGCCGGGCGCGCATGCCGAGCGCCTCGCGCGGAAGAAGGCGGCCGTCGTTGCCGCTGCGATCCCCGACGCCGTCACCATCGCGGCGGACACAATCGTCGTCGTCGACGGCGACGTCCTCGGCAAGCCGCGTGACGCGGCGCACGCCACACAGATGCTGCGCCGCCTGAGCGGGCGTGCGCATCGAGTGATCACCGCCGTCGCTGCCGTCTGGAACGGCGCCACCGCGTCGGGTATCGAGGACGTCGGCGTCACGTTTCGGCCGCTCAGCGAGCGCGAGATTGCCGCCTACATCGCCACGGGCGAGCCGATGGACAAGGCCGGGGCTTACGGCATCCAGGGCTACGGCGCGACGATCGTCGAGCGCGTCGACGGCGACTATTTCGCCGTCATGGGCCTCGCCCTCAACCGCCTCGTGCGACTGCTCGAGGGCCTCGGGCTGATCTATGAGTTCGGGCCGCTGAAGGACGCGTAACGACTGCGCCACACCTCCACCTTCTCCAACACGTCCCGCGCCGTGATGCGCTTCATGCGGCCGGGACGCGTCTCCGGCGAGATGGGATAATCCTCGCCGGGGTCGCCGTAGGCGTCGACGATCAGGTCGTGGTACCGACGGTACGGGCCGGTGCGCTTCGGGTTGGTGTATCCCATCAAGCTCACGACCGGTCGCTCGAGCGCCACGGCGATGTGCAGCGGCCCGGTGTCCGGACTGAGCGCCACCGCCGAGCCGTCGAGAATGGACACGAGCCGCCGCAGCCCACTGCCCAGCGCCGAACGAGGGCGGCGCCGCGCGCGCGCGTTGATCGCCGCCTCCGCCGCGAGCTCGCGCGGCGAGCGCCCGCCGACGAGCACCGGTTCGAGACCGAAGTCGTGCCACAGCGCGTCGACGACCTCCGCCCACCGCTCCGGTAGCCAGTCCTTTTCCTGCTTGCTCGTCGCGACGACGATCGGAGCGGCGGGGCGCTCGAACGTCGAGAAGAACTCGCGCTGCCACGCGCGCTCGTCGGGCCGCGGGCCGATCTCCCACACGACCGGCTCGTGCGGAACGCCCAGGTAGTCGAGGAACTCGAAGTACTGGTCCTGCACGTGCTGCTGCCCGCGCGCCGGGATGCGGTGCGTCGTCAGGAGCCAGTTGAGATCTCGCGCCCGCACGCGGTCGAAGCCGAGCTTCACCGGCGCGCGGGCGAACGCCGTCACGAGCCCCGCCTTGAGGTACACCTGGAGGTTGATGGCCAGATCGAACGTTCGCTCGCGCAGCGCGCGGCGCACGCCGGCAAACGCCCGCCACCCGCGCGCGCGGTCGAAGAGGAGGATCTCGTCCACCGATGGGTGACCGCGCACGAGCGTCGCCGGTCCCGGCTGCAGCACCCACGTGATGCGCGCTGCCGGCGCGTGCCGCTTGAGCGCGTTGACGACGGGCAGCACGTGCACGGCGTCGCCGGCGGCGCTCATCATCACGATGCAGATGCGGTCGAGGCGCACGCCATTCACCGGGCGCAACATAGCGGCGCCGTTCGCGGCGCGGTACGGTGCACGGCCGTCGTTATATTCCCGGGCGAGATGCAGCCTGTGCGCCGACTGCTCAAGCGCGCCGAGGGCGTCCTGCAGCGGGAGCTCATCCGCGCCGTGAGCCTCCCGGCGCGACTGCGCGGCGCGACCGGCGACCTGCGCCGGCCGCGTCGGGTTCTCGTCCTGCGGCACGACTGGATCGGCGACATGATCCTCTCAACGGGCTGCCTGCGCCGCATCAAGGCCGCGCACCCGCAGGCGGACGTCGATGTCGTGGCCGGACCGGCCAACGCCGCCGTGCTCGACGGCCTCCCCTTCGTGCGTCGGGTCTTCGTCCACAGGCAGGGTGACGTGCTGGGCGTGGTCCGCCTCCGCCGCGAGCTCCGCGCCGTCGGTTACGACGCGGCGCTCAATGGGCGTGTGCTCCGGCCGAAGCTCACGCCCGACATCGCGCTCGTGCTGATCGCGAGCGGCGCGCCGCGCCGCATCGGCGTCGTCGGCGGCGGCGCCGATTTCGTGTACACCGATCCGGTGGCCCCGCCGGCGGACGGCCACTTCGTCCGCCACCTGGCGGCGCTCACCGAGCCGCTCGGCCTCGACCCGGAGGCGGGCGACTGGCGCCCGGTACTGCACGTGCGCGCGTCGGAGCGCGAGGTCGCGGAACGGCAGTGGTCCGCCGTCCCGGGGACCGGGCGCAGGCTGCTCGTCAACATCTCGGCGCGCACGCGGCCGCGGCGCTGGCCCGACGAGCGCTTCGTGGCGACGCTTCGCCGGCTGCGCGCTGCCGCGCCGGACGTCCGCATCCTCGTGATCTCGCCGCCCGACGAGTTCGAGAGCGCGCGACGGATCGCGGGCGCCGTCGGCGCGACGGCCGCGCGTCCGCTCCTCCGCGAGATGTTTGCCCTCGTCGCCGGCGCCGAGATGGTCTTCACGCCCGACACGAGCATCGCGCACGTGGCGTCGGCGTTCGTCACGCCCATCGTCGTCATGTTCGTGCCTGGGTGGAGCGGCTTCGTCCCGTACCGGACGCCGGGTCGCTACATTTGCGCGTCGGGCGCCACGCTGGAGACGCTGCCCGTCGAGCCGGTCGCAGCGGCGCTGGAGCTCGTCCACGCGGCGGGCCACAGTCTCGAGCCGGAGTGCCTCCCGTTCAGCCCCACCGCGCCGCATGTGGGGGTGGCCAGTCCCTAGGAGCGTTGCATGGACGATACGATCGGACACCTCGTCGCTCGGCTCGCGGCGACGAACGTCGAGCTGTGGCACGAGGAGGACAAGGCGCGCGTCGACGACGACCGGCAGGTCGCGGCGGCGAAGCGCAACATCGATCGACTCAATCAGCAGCGCAACGATTTGATCGAGCGCATCGACGAGTCGTTCCGCGAGATGGTGCGCTCGGCAGCGCTCAGCGAGGCGGGACGCTCCCGTCGTGGCTGAGACGATGGGCTGGCTCACGGACAAGCTGACGATCGTCGAGCTGAAGATCTACCACATGCGGGAGCAGGCCGAGCGCACGGACCGGCCGCCGGAGTTCCGCGCCCAGTGCGAGACGCGCCTCGCGGTGCTGAGCGAGCAGCGCGACGACCTCGCCGCCGAGCTCACGATGCTCGCGGCGGATATCGCCGCGGGGCGGGTCACGCCGAAGGTCTACCGCCAGTTCAAGATGTACAACGACCCGCAGTACCGGCGGGACGGTGGTGGCGCGTCGCGGTGAGCGCCGTCAGCGTGGCGCGCCACCGGCCCGCCGCGCCGCGCTGACGAGCGGCGTGTCCGCGCGACTTGCCGCCTCGCGCCGCAGCTCGTCGAACGCGTCGGCGATCGCCTCCGGCGCTATGTCACTCACCACGCCGCGCATCGGCGACGCGAGCGCGCGGTAGGGAACGCCGACCGGCAGCCAGAGCGTCGCGTCGGCCGGCAGCTCGGGCGCGTACACCGCAACGACCGGCCGCCGGCACGCCGACGCGAGGTGCACGAGGGCGGTGTTGGTCGAGACGACGACCGCCGCGTGCCGAACGAGTGACGCCAGCTCGAGCAGCGCGAACATGGGTGCCAAGGTGACGCGCGGGCTCGCGCACCGGCGCACCACCTCGCCCGCCGCCTCCGGCTTTCGGGGAGCCGGTGTCACGACGACGGCGAGATCGGCGTGGCGCTCGAGCAGGAGGAGGACGAAGCGAGCGCAATGCTCCGGCGCCCAATCGCGCGACGCGTAAAACGCCGTGAGATTGACGATGATGAACGGTTCGAGCTGCCGGTCGGCGACAAATGCCGTGACCCGCGCGCCGGCGGCCGCGTCGTCGGGCGCGCGCATCGGGTAGGCGCGGAGCGCGCGCCCGGCGGGCGGCATCGTCATACCCAGCGCGTGATAGCCGAGGTTGAGCACGTGCTCGGCGGTATGCATCCCGGCCGGCCGCACGCGCGTGAGCGTCGTGAAGAGGCCCTGGTACCGCTTGGGACGCCAGACCGAGATCTTGTAGGTACGTCGATGGGCGGCGAGACTCGCCGTCAACCCCTCGTCGAGCCCCTTCGCCGACTGACCGCTGAACGTCGCGTCGTAGCGCCGGGCGCGCAGCTTCGGGAGTACGGCGAGCCACCGACGCCACGAATGGTCGTGAACGAAGACGCGGCTGACGCGCTCGTCACCGGCGAGAACCGGCGCGTTGCGCGGAGAAGCCAGCACGTCGATCTCCGCTTGCGGCGCCTGATCCTTCAGGAACGCGATGAGCGGCGTGGTGAGAATCAGGTCCCCGACGCCGTAGTGTTGAATGATGAGAAGGCGTCGGAGCGAGGCCCGCGGGATCTGTCCAGTCCACGCCGGCGTCGGGAAGAGCGCGCGGTAGGCCCGGAACAGGGCGCCGTACAGTCGGCGGTTGACGCGCTTACGGAGTCGTCGTGACCAGGACGAGCGCGCTGACATACGGTTCAATAATAGCTGCGGGCCGAGCGGGCGCCGCTCGGCGCGTTGCGGCTAGCCGAGCGCCCGCACGCGGCGGTGGAAGAGGTCGATCCGCTCCTCCGTCAGTCCCGCGAGCCCGCGCCGCATCCACTTCCGCACGGAGCGCGTCAACCGCCGCAGGTTGAGCTCGGTGACCCGCGGGTCTGCCGGCTGCAGGAACTCGACCCGGTCGACGTCGAGCACGTACGCCGTGAGGCCGCCCGAGGCGTCGCGCGCCAGTAACACGTTCTTGAGGTTGAAGTCGTGGTGGCGGGCGCCCGCGCGCGTCAGCGCAGCGACGAGCCGCGCCGTCGCCTCCAACACCTCGTCGACGTCGCCCGCCGATCGCGCGGCGGCCAGCGCCGCTTCCGCGTCGCGTGCGTCGGGCACCTCACGCGACGCGATGTCGGCGCGGCGGAGCAGAGGCCCGGCGGGGTACAACGCGTACGCGACGATCTGCGGCGTCGGGACTCCCCGCGCGGCCAGGCTCAACGACGTCTCGAGCTCGTGCGGCGCGCGGGTCGGAATGAGAAACCGATCGCCCGTGACGCGCGCGAAGATTCCGCCGTGGTGGTTGTGTCGAACGACGACGCGGCCCGCGCCGCGCGGCAACGGCGCCGCGTATGCGACGCCGCGTCCCTGGAGCGTCCGGCGCTCGGGGTGTCGCCCCGCGTACGCGTGCAGCGTCCCGACGAGTAGTGCGTCGCGGACGGTCTCGGCTAGCTCCGCGCGCGCCACCGCCGTCGCACGACCGACCTCGAGCCGAACGTACCCCGCCGGGACGGCGCGACTCATACGACCACCCGATAGACCGGGACTGGCTGGCTCTTCCCCTTGAGCTCCAGGGCCGGATACTCGGCAAGTGGAGGCGGCGCGGCGAGGACGCGCCGCAGCTCGTCGGAGATGAGAATCTCGCGCGGCCCCGCGGCGGACGAGAGCCGACTGGCGGTGTTCACCGTGTCGCCGATGACGGTGAACTCGAGCCGGCTCTCCGACCCGACGTAGCCAGCGAACGCCTCGCCGTAGTTGAGACCGATGCCGACGTGCACCTCCGGCCGGCCGTCGGACAGAAAGCGCTCGTTCAGGCGGTCGAGCGCCCCGACCATCTCGATCGCCGCTCGCACGGCGCGGTCCGGATCGTCCGGCCCTTCGAGCGGCGCGCCCCACTGCGCCATGACGGCGTCGCCGATGAACTTGTCCAGCGTGCCGCCGTGGCGGAACACAATGTCGACCATCTCGGTCCGATACTCCGTGAGCAACGCCGCCATGTCGTCGGGGCGCATGCCCTCGGCGAGCGCGGTGAAGCCCCGGATGTCGGTGAACAGGACCGTCACCAGCCGCTTCTCGCCGCCTGGGCGGACCGATTCCGGCGCCCCGGCGATGCGCGCCGCTAACGCCGGCGGGAAGAAACGCTCGAAGTTGCTCCGCACGAGCGTCTCGCGCCGGATGCGGTCGGCGTACTGGCTGTTCTCGATCGCGACCGCCGCGATCGCCGAGAACGCGACGAGAAACTCGAGGTCCTCCTCGCCGAATCGGTGCGTCGTGGTCACGTTGTCCACGTACAGCACCCCCAGCACGCGCCCCTCGGAGCCGAGGAGCGGCGCGCAGATCGCCGAGCGGACGCGCTGCATGACGATCGACTGACCGCTGAAGCGGGCGTCCTCAGCGGCGTCGTCGGTCAGGAGGGCAACCTTCTCTTCGACGACCGTGCGAGCGATCGACTGCGGCACCGCCCGCGGTACGGTGCCGCCGGCGGGGTCGCGAGAGATCTTCGGGACGAGGTGCCCCGTGTCGTCGACGAGCAGGATCGCGACGCGGTCGACGTCGAGCAGCTGGTACGCGTAGTTGGCGATCTTGTCGAGGATCGCGTCCGTGTCGAAGGCGCGACCGAGCCCGGTCGAGACCTCGAGCAGCATCTCGAGCTTCTGCTGGTCCTTCTGCCGCTGGACCGGCGCGCCCTCGATCCCGGCGGCGCTCAGCGAACCGGCGCGTCGCCCGGCGAGGCGCGGGCGGCCCGGGCGAACGGGCAGCTGGCGCAGAATGGTCGCGCCGAGTCTCGGCACCGGCGAGGCCACCGGCGCGGCGGCGGGCTGGGGCGTCGTCCGCCCGACTGCGGCGCGCGGCGCCGACACCGGGTGCAGGCGAAACTCGACCCGTCCGAAGCTCACCGTGTCGTCGGGTCCGAGGCTCGCCGCTTCCACGCGTTCGCCGTTGAGGAACGTGCCGTTACTCGACCCGAGGTCACGCACGTGCACTCCGCGCTCGTCGCAAGAGACTTCGGCGTGGCGGCGCGAGATCGACGGGTCGAGGATCGGAATGTCGCTCGCCAGCGAGCGTCCGACCACGAGCAAGGCGCCGACGCGCAGCTCGAACGACTGGAGGCCGTCGGCGGTGGTCAGCTTGTAGTGCATGGCCCGGGCAATATCGTCAGCGGCATCACCTGTCAGACAGGGGAGCGCAGCATCCAGTAACGCCGCGCCCGTCAGCGCCGGTCGCGCGCCGCGGCCGCACGCACGCGACCGATCGCCGTGAGCAAAGCGCGCGCCTTATTCTCAGTCTCCTCCCACTCGCGCTCGGGTACCGAGTCGTGCACGATGCCGGCGCCCGCTTGGACGTTGGCGACGCCGCCCGCGATCACGCACGTGCGGATTGTGATCGCGAGATCCATCCGCCCGCCGTCCGCCGACAGATAACCGACGGCCCCGGCGTACGGGCCGCGACGCTCCGGCTCCAGCTCGTCGATGATCTGCATCGCGCGCACCTTCGGCGCGCCGGTCATCGTGCCGGCGGGGAATGTCGCGCGTAACGCGCCGACCGCCGTCAGGCCGTCGCGCAGCTCACCGTCGACCTGACTCACGAGATGGAGCACGTGTGAGTAGCGCTCGACCGCCATGAGCTCTGTCACGGCAACGGTTCCGTACCTCGCGACGCGGCCGACGTCGTTGCGACCGAGGTCGACGAGCATCACATGCTCCGCGCGCTCCTTCTCGTCCGCCGCGAGCTCGGCGGCCAAAGCGTCGTCGGCGTCCGGCGTCGCGCCCCGCGGGCGTGTTCCGGCGATCGGACGCACCGTGACGCGACCGCCGCGAACACGCACGAGCAGCTCCGGGGAGCTTCCGACGAGCTCCACGCCGTCCAACGAGAGGTGGTACATGTATGGCGAGGGGTTGATCGCGCGAAGCGCCCGGTAGAGCGACTCGGACGGGAAATCGTGCGGGACGGCGACGCGGCGCGCGAGCAGAACCTGGAAGACGTCACCGGCGACGATGTACTCGCGAATTCGCTCGACGTCGCGCAGGAACCGGTCGCGTGCGTAGCACGACTCGCCGGTCGCCGGCGGGGCGGCGGCGTCGAGGTCGAGCGGTGGGAGCACGGACGGGCCCCGAAGCCGCGCCGCGACGTCGTTGACGTCCCGCCGGGCGTCTTCGTAGAGGTGGCGGAGGGCCGGCTCGTCCGCCCCGGCCGGCACGGGCACGGCGACGACGATGCGGGCCTGCGCGTGGAGGTTGTCGACGATCACGAGGGCGCGGGTAAAGACAAAGAGCGCGTCGGGTGCGTCGATCGCGCGGCGCGGCGGCGTCGGCAGACGCTCGAGGAGCCGCGCCACGTCGTAGCCGAAGTAGCCGACGGCCCCCGCCCAAAAGTCGCCCAGCTCCGGCACGCGTGCCGGCTGGTAACGCGTCGCCAGCGCCTCGAGATCGGCGAGCGGATCGGCCACCCGGCGCGCCCCATGCCAACCGCGCTCGGCCGTCCAATCGTCGACCACGCCGTCGGTGAGCCGCCAAGCGGCGCGCGGCTCGGTGCCGAGGAAGGTGTAGCGTGCCCACGTCTCGCCGCCCGCCGGCGCCGACTCGAGTAGAAAGGCGAACGGAGGCCGGCGCAACTTCGCGAACGCGGCGACTGGCGTCTCGGCGTCGAGGAGGATGTCGCGCCACACCGGCACGAGGCGCGGCCGGCCGTCCCCGGGCGTTACCTGGTGCGCGCGGCCCGTGAACGCCTCGAACGTCATCGCTCCCGTTGCCGGTGTGGAAACGTCCCGTGAAATTGACCTATATGCACCGGCTTGTCGCGGCGATCGGCGCCGCCTGTTGTCTCCTCGGCGGCGCCATGTCGCGTCCGGTCCCGGCGCAGACGGCGACGGCGAAACGATGGAACGACGAGCGGACGACCGCGCTCGTCGGCCGTGCGATCGACCGGCGCGAGCGCCAGCTCGCCGATACCGGGCTCACCGACTATCAGGCCGTCGCCAACGGCTACGTCACCTTCCTCGCCCAGCTCGGCGAAGGCTTCGCCGAGCCGCCGCGGATCCTCAAGGCCGATCAGCTGGCGCTCGAAGTGTACTGGAAGGCGCCGGACCTCAGCAAGCAGCGCATCGTCGGACGGCGCGACACGCTACTGCTGCCCACGGACATCAGCTACCATCGCGACCACCTCGGGATCGTCCAGAACAACTTCCCGGACGTCATCCGGCTCGGCGACGGCGACGAGGTGCGCGACGTGCCTCACCCGCTGTCGCGGCCCGCACTCGCGGCGTACGACTACGCCATCTCCGACTCGCTCCGGCTGGGCTTCGGCGGGCGCGTAGTCGACGTCTATCAGGTAAAGGTCCGGCCCAAGGACGACCGGCTCCCGCGCGTCATCGGCGCCGTGTTTCTCGACCGCGAGACCGCGCAAGTCGTGCGGATGGCGTTCAACTTCACGCGCGCGGCTTTTCTCGACCCGAACCTCGAAGACCTCGCGATCGTACTCGAGAATGGATTGGTCGAGACGAGGTTCTGGCTCCCGCGGCGCCAGGAGATTGAGATTCGGCGCACCGGGATGTGGATGGAGTATCCGGTGCGCGGCATCATCCGCGGCCGGTGGGAGATCAGTCGCTACCAGGTGAATCGCGGCCTCCCGCCGTCGCTCTTCCGCGGTCCCGAGATCGTGCAGGCGCCGCTGCCGGAGCAGCGTCGTTACCCCTGGCGCGGTCGCGTCCTCGACTCGCTCCCGCCGGACGTTCGCGCGGCCACCGACGCCGACGTGCAGCGGGTGCAGGCTGAGGCACGCGCGCTCGTGCGTGCACAAGCACTCCGGCGTGCGCGCGGCACGACGCTGTCCGCGCGCACGGTCTCCGACTTCGTGCGTGTCAACCGCGTCGAGGGCTTCGCGGCCGGGGCCGGGGCGACGCGGCGCGTCGGCGCGGGGCTGAGCCTCACGGCCCGCGCGCGCTACGGCTTCGAGGACGGGCGCGTGAAGGGCGAGCTCGCCGCTGGGTGGCAACCGGTCGCGACGCGCGGCGTGCGCGTCTTCGCCCGCAGTGACTTCCGCGACGCCGGCGACGAGCAGGAGGTTTCGGCGCTCCGGAATAGCATCGCGGCGCAGGAGTTCGGCAGCGATTACACCGACCCCTACCTCGTCCACGCGGTCGGTATCATCGCCGAGCTCGGGACAGCACTTGGCTTCTCATGGGGCGTCGAAGCGGCTCTCGAGGAGCACGATTCGTTGACCCTACACGCGACGCCGGCGCGCGGCACGTACGAAGGTACGCTGGCCGTCGCGCCCCTTCGCGGCGCCCGTCTTTCCCTCCGACTCGAGCGCCCGACGACGCTGTCCTTTCTCGGTACGGAGCTGCGCGTCGCCGCGGAGCTCGCGGCGAGCGTCGCGCGCCACGCCCCCGATGGCGCTGACCCGGCCACCGAGCGCCGGACGAACACGATCGGACGAGGGACGCTTGTCGCGCACGTCGAGCGCCCGATCGGTCAAACGAGATT